>JAEUUJ010000033.1 GCA_016786495.1 Cyclobacteriaceae bacterium | reverse complement strand
TCCATGATGTTGTTGAACTTCGTGTTCGGCATGAAAGGCTCGATGTCCATGATCGCACCGTTTTTATCCATCGACACCAGGAACATCCAGTTCCGCATCCAGTCGTAGATCAACAGCTTGCCATCAAAATATTTCGGGAACGCAGTGCTTACCCCCTTGAAATCATCACTGTAATACACCGGCCCGGCCATCGCATTGCGACCGCCTTCTTTCATCATCGGGAACTCGTCTGACTTTGCATACGGATACCAGATGAAGGGCGGAGCCACAGGAGGAAGTTCCCGTTTGCCCGTGTTGTTGGGGGATTCATTAATCGGCTGATTTGGGTCTGCCTTCGGCCCGACTTTACCCGTGGCGAAATCATACTTCGCGTACGGATAGTTCTTCCCGACAAAATACGGCCAGCCAAAATACCCCGCCTGCTTCGCCTGGTTCAACTCATCGTAGCCACGCGGCCCGCGCAACGAGTCGTTCGATCCGGCATCCGGACCCACTTCACCCCAATACAAATACCCGGTGCGTTGATCGATTGAAATGCGATACGGATTGCGATTACCCATCACGTAAATTTCAGGACGTGTTAATGCTTCACCTTCCGGGAAGAGGTTCCCTTTCGGAATCGTATAAGAACCATCACGTTCAGGATGAATGCGCAAGATCTTTCCACGCAAATCATTCGTGTTGCCCGACGACTTCTGTGCATCAAATGGTGAACGGCCCGGACGTTCGTCAGCCGGACTGTATCCATCCGAAGCAAAGGGTGAGGTATTGTCGCCTGTCGACAGGAATAAATTTCCATCCGCATCAAAAGCAATCGATCCGCCTGTGTGGCAGCATTCATCGCGCTGTACAGGAACTTCCAGAATTACCTTTTTGGATGACTCATCGAGCGTTTTACCATTCAGCGTATAGCGCACCAAAATATTTTTCGGATCATCACCGGCAGGAGAATAGAACATGTACACCCACCGTGTTGATTTAAAGTTCGGATCAAGCGCTAAACCGAGCAACCCGTCTTCCGCTTCCCCCTGCTCGCCTTTGGCATTCGGTATATATTTTGTCGAAACCGCAATCCGGGCAATCACTTCCGTTTTACCAAGCTTTTGGTCGTAGTACTTCACGGCACCCTTGCGTTCGAGAAATAAAATATCACCGTTAGGCAGCACCGCCATCTCAGTAGGTTCATCGAGGTTGAAGTCGAGCACAACTTTCGCGAACCGGTTCTCTTCCGGCATGCGGGGCGACTTCACCTTGTTGTAATCAAGCGCTCGGTCTCCAATAGCGTATTGAATTCCCGACAGTACGAGTTTCAAAAACACCGGATTGTGATATGCTTCACGGGTATGACCCAGGCCGGTGTAAAATGCGCGGCCACCTTCAAACGCATGATACCAGGCAATCGGGTGATCGGTCCCGTTGGTTCCACCGGTGTAAGTCGATTCATCGAGGTTATACACCACTTCCAGATCGGGTTGAATGCTCTTGTAATTGTACCATTCATCCGTTGCGGAGAATTCATTCGGCAAGCTGTCGCCAAATTGTTTTACCTGTTTGATTTTTGCTTCTGATGTGCCGGGCGGATGACCATTGAAGTACGCCCCAACCAGTTTGCCATACCAGGGCCACTCGTATTCGGTATCCGCGGCAGCGTGAAGCCCTGCAAAACCGCCTCCGGCTTCGATGAAGCGTTTGAAATCGGTTTGCTGAATAGGATTGAGTACATCGCGTGTGGTATTGAGAAACACAACGGCACGATAGCGTTTCAGATTTTTTTCGGTGAACGCAGAGGCATCCTCCGTGGTATCGACAACAAATCCAGTCTTCTTACCCAGTTCAATCAGGGCAAGCTTGCCATCGGCAATGGACTCATGCCGGAAGCCGTTGGTTTTAGAAAACACCAGAATTCGGATCTCCTGCTGTTCGCAGGAAACGGCCAGTGCCAGGAATGTGATGATGATTGTGATGCGCGAGGCCGAAAACACTCGCCAAACCCGATGTAAATTCATATAAATATCCCCGCTCAAAATGGACAGCCCGCACCGCGGGCTAAAGGAACAATATTAAGGAATGAAGGGTGTTTGTGAAAGACCGGTTGTGGAAAGGTCAAGCGGTTCCATGAGTTTGGTCGACTCCACGACAAACATGAGAAAGCGTTGACTCACAAATGGCAGTGTTCTATAACGAGAACTTATTATGCAAAAAACCGGCCGGTCAATCAGCAACGATTATTCGAATAGCATAAGTATAGCCAAATCGTTTATCCCTGAAATACGTTCGATGGTTCAACAAAATTCAGTATAACCGATCAACTATTCTTCCCCGCCCTTCATCATCAGCACAATGAATACCCGCGGAAGTCGTTGGTAGGAACAGTTGTTTGATGCAATCGGAAAACAGGGGCGGTTACAAAATAAAAAAACCGCTAAAAGCAGGCTTTCAGCGGTTTTGTGGACCCGGAGAGAGTCGAACCCCCAACCTTCTGATCCGTAGTCAGATGCTCTATCCAATTAAGCTACGGGTCCAGGTGTTAATTTTGGACTGCAAATATAAATTATAAATTAAACCATCCAAAAAGAGCTTTTGCACCCGATACCAAAAAGTCTATTTTTGTGCCTCCATATCCAAGTAAAATGACGATTCCAACGAAAAAGTTGAACATTTTCCTGCTGCTGATCACACTTTGTACCGCAGCCCTCGCCCAGGACGTAGCCGCGCCTAAAACCACGGCCACCAAAAAGGGCCGTCCGAATATTCCGGGAACATTTCAGGTGGATCTGGGCTTCAACTTCCCTACCGAAAAAGCCGGTTTCAACACCAGCTTCTTTGGCTCCAACACGGTTAACCTGTACTACTTCTACGATATGCGTCTCGGGAAATCGAAATTCAGCATCCACCCAGGTGTGGGCTTCGGTCTCGAACGCTATAAATTCAACAACAACAAAACGTTAGGCTATAACACTACGCAAGACACCGTTTTCATGGTGGATGTAACCCAACCGAACCTGCGCAAAACAAAACTCGTCACCAATTACATCGACATCCCGTTTGAAGTACGCTTCAACTCGCGCCCGGATGATCCGAACCGCAGCTTCAAAGTGTCGCTCGGCTTCAAAGTGGGCTTGCTATACGAGTCGTTCACGAAAATCAAATACAGTGAAGACGGGGAGCGCAAAAAAATCAAAGACAAGCAGAACTATAACCTGTTCCCGATCCGCTACGGTCCGTACTTCCGCATCGGGGGTGGTAACTTCTCTTTCTATGGGTACTACAGCCTGTCGCCTCTGTTCAAGAGCAACAGCTTCGGCAAAGAACAAGCCGGTGGAAGTGTAGCCGAGAACATCAACAACTTTACCTTCGGCATCTCGCTCGCAGCATTTTAATCGAAATCCGAAAAGATCAAATTACAGGAAGCCCTCGCACGAGGGCTTTTTTATTGACCTTTGAAATCGGGTTTGCGCTTTTCAAGAAATGCCGTAACGCCTTCCTTGTAATCATTCGAGGTGCCGGCAATTTCCTGGCAATACGCTTCGTACTCCAGCATCTCTTCAAGCGTGCTCGTGGCGGATTTATTCAGCATCTTTTTAATCAACCCAATCGACTTCGTAGGAGCTTTTGCGAAGTAGTCGGTGTAAAATTTCACGGCTGCATCCAGTTCGGCTGCCGGAACGGCTTTGTTGATTAACCCGATTGATACTGCTTCCGCAGCTTTCACCCGGTTGCCCATACTGCATAACTCGAACGCCTTGTTCATGCCCACGGTGCGTGGCAGGAAATAAGACGAACCGGAATCGGGCACGAGCCCGATATTAATAAACACTTCAATCAGCGTAGCTTCTTCTGAGGCTACAATCACATCGCACGCCAGCGCCAGCGAACAGCCTGCGCCTGCGGCCACGCCGTTCAACCGGCACACAATGGGCTTCGGCAAATTCCGCATGGCACTCACGATTGGATTGTACCGTTTGTGTAGCGATTGCAGGAACGAACGTTTCTGGTCGCCCGAGGCAGCTTTCAAATCCTGTCCGGAACAGAATGCCTTTCCCTCGCCCGTTAACACCACCACGCGCACCTGCGCATCTTTGGCAACGGCTTTCAGCGCATCCTGAAGCTCATAGGTAATCTCATCGTTCAGGGCATTGTAAACATCCGGACGATTGAGTGTAATCGTGGCAACGCCTTGTTCCACCGAATACTTCAGGAATTGATAATTGCTCATAGCGTATATGTTAAAACTGAAGAATAACTCCGAAAAAACCGATCAGCAGTCCGACCAGTGCACCCACCAGTACCTGACGGGGTGTATGGGCGTTTAGTTGCAGCCGGGCCGACATCACCACGCCCGCCAACACGACTACCCCAATCGTTACCCAAAGCAATAATTCGTTATCCGATTGCTGATTGAGCGGCAATAAAATGCCGGCCAGTCCTGCAATACCGATGGCGTGCACACTTACCTTATAAAAAAAGGTGATCAACAAGCTCACCAGCACCAGCGCATCGATAATCAACATAAACTTAAACAGGTTATGTTCGGGAACAATCTTGTCCTGATAGGTGAACATGAACGTAAATGTGGCGTATAACGCCAGAATCATAAAAAACGGAAAGATTCGCTCCTGCCGGTTTTCCATGGTCAGCGACCGGATCGATCCGAACGCTTTCATCATCGACAGCATGATTACAGGAAGTGCAAAGCTCATCATGAAGAATACGCCCACGAACAAAAACTGCGAGCTGGCATTGATAGGATATAATGCTGCGGGCAGCAATAACGCCATCAGGGCAAACAGATACGTTCCCATCAGCAACGGGTGGAATACGTACGAAATAATCCGGGCAAGTACGTTCACTACTTCATTTCTTTACGGAGGCGCGCAACAGGGATGTTCAACTGCTCGCGGTATTTGGCTACCGTGCGCCTGGCAATGTTGTACCCTTTCTCGTTTAGAATTTTCTCCAGGCGATCGTCTGAGAAAGGTTTGTTCTTGTCTTCCGCCTCGATAATATCTTTGATAATCTGCTTCACTTCGCGCGAACTTACCTCCTCACCTGAATCGGTAGCGATCCCTTCCGAGAAAAAGTATTTCAGCGGGAAGATTCCGAAGTCGGTTTGAACAGCTTTGCTGCTGGCCACCCGCGATACCGTGGAAATATCCATGTTGATCATCTGCGCAATGTCTTTCAGGATCATCGGCTTCAGCTTCGTCTCATCCCCTTCCAGGAAGAAATCGTACTGAAAATCAACAATGGCTTTCATCGTACGCAACAAGGTATGCTGGCGTTGTTTGATGGCATCGATAAACCATTTGGCTGCATCAAGCTTTTGCTTTACAAACGTAACGGCCTCTTTCAGCTTCTTATCTTTTTTATCGCCTTTGTCGTAGGCTTTAAACATTTCGGTGTACGACTTGCTGATCCGGAGTTCAGGGGCATTGCGTGAGTTGAGAGAAAGCTCAAGTTTGCCGTTGTTGTTCACCAGAATAAAGTCGGGCATGATGTATTGATTCTTCACCATGCCGGTGCTGCTTCCGCTGCCGGGTTTCGGATTAAGCTTGATAATCACCTCCATGGCATCGCGCACAAACTCTTCGTCTTCGGTGCCAAGCTTCTTCTGAATTTTCTGGTAGTGCTTCTTCGTGAACTCGTCAAAGCAATCGGAAATGATCTTCTTGGCAACCGCTACATCAATGTCGTGGCCGTTGTCCATCCGGTCGAGTTGCAGCAACAAACACTCCTGCAGGTTTCGTGCAGCAATGCCGGCCGGATCGAATGTCTGGATTTTCTTAAGAATTGATTCAACTTCTTCAACGGTGGTATCAATGCCTTGTGAAAAAGCCAGGTCATTGACAATCGCATCGAGATCCCTGCGGATGTAACCGTCAGCTTCAATGCTTCCAACCAGTTGCTTTCCGATGGCGTCCTGTTTCTCATCGAGCCCCAGGTAGCCGAGCTGCGACATGAGCTGTTCGTGCAAGCTGGTAGCCATGGGAATGGGCATCTCGCGATCCTCATCATCGCCACCGCCATCGCTTTGCATTTTGTATCCGATGGAGTCGTCATCCCCGAGGTAATCTTTCAGGTCAACTTCTTCTTCGCTTTTCGCTTCTGCCTCGTCAAACTCTTCGTTCTCCGCCTCCGTTTTTTCTTCGGGCTGCTCGGTTTCACCTTCTTCGAGGGCGGGGTTCACTTCCAGCTCTTCTTCAATGCGCGCATCGAGTTCGGCCGTAGGCACCTGCAGCAGCTTAATAAACTGAATCTGCTGGGGTGACAGCTTTTGTTGTAGTGATTGATTTAGTCCGAGTCGCTGCATTCTTCTATTCCTCTCTGAGTCTGTTTCGCTTAGGCAAATTTATCAATTCGGCTTGTTCCTTAAAATCCCGCAAGGCAATTGACGTACCAAAACGACAACTTTAAAAAGTTTTTTGATAAAACTTACAAAATGCCGTTTTTTGCGCCCTCGCTGCCGGTGAAAAACATTTGACCTACAGCGATTTACATCCTATGAAAAGAACCAAAATCAAAGAGCTTCTGTCAACCGCACCTGCCGGCCAGCCGGTAACCGTGCAGGGTTGGGTGCGTACATTCCGCAACAACCAATTCATTTCTATCAATGACGGCTCTACAATTCAGAATATTCAGGCGGTGATCGATTTCACCGCAACGGACGAGGCCCTGCTCAAACGCATTACCACAGGCGCGTGTATTTCCGTTACCGGTGACCTGATTGCTTCACTCGGAAAAGGCCAGGCGGTGGAAGTAAAAGTGAAGGAGCTGACCATTCTGGGCGACTGCGATGCGGAAGCCTATCCCCTGCAACTGAAGAATCGCCCGAGTCTGGAGTACCTGCGTGAGATTGCCCACCTGCGGTCGCGAACCAACACGTTTGGTGCCGTGATGCGGGTTCGCCATGCCATGGCGTATGCGATTCATAAGTTCTTCAACGACCGGGGCTTCACGTATGTCCATACACCGGTGATTACAGGCTCGGATGCAGAAGGCGCAGGTGCGATGTTTAAAGTAACCACGCTCGACCTGAACAAGCTTCCCAAAAACGAAGCGGGCCACATTGATTATAAAGAAGACTTCTTCGGCCGCGAAACAAACTTAACCGTATCGGGTCAGCTGGAAGGCGAAACCTATGCACTGGCGTTAGGCGATATCTATACGTTCGGACCAACATTCCGTGCGGAGAACTCGAACACCACACGTCACCTGGCAGAGTTCTGGATGATTGAACCGGAGATGGCGTTCTATGAACTCAGCGATAACATGGAACTTGCGGAGGCTTTCCTGAAATATTTGTGCAAGTATGCGCTCGACAATTGTGCCGATGACCTTGAGTTCCTGAACAAACGCGCACAGGAAGAGGAAGCGGGCAAGCCACAAGAGCAACGCAGCGAATTGGGTCTGATCGACCGGTTGAAGTTTATCGTAGAAAATGAGTTCCAGCGATTGTCGTATACCGAAGCAATCGACATTTTGAAAAATTCGAATCCGAACAAAAAGAAGAAATTCCAGTATCTCGTGGAGAACTGGGGGGTTGATCTGCAATCGGAGCACGAACGCTACCTGGTTGAAAAGCATTTCAAGAAGCCGGTTATCCTGTACAACTATCCGGCTGAAATCAAAGCGTTTTACATGCGTCAGAATGAGGATGGCAAGACCGTTGCCGCGATGGACGTGTTGTTCCCTGGCATTGGTGAGATCATTGGCGGATCGCAGCGTGAAGAACGTTACGACCGGCTGGTGAAACGTGTGAACGAACTTGGTTTGCCTGAAAAGGAACTTTGGTGGTACCTCGACCTGCGTAAGTTTGGTTCAGCACCACACAGCGGCTTCGGGCTGGGCTTTGAACGGCTAATGCTCTTCGTTACCGGAATGACGAACATCCGCGATGTGATTCCGTTCCCGAGATTCCCCGGAAGTGCAGAGTTTTAACAGGTTCTCTGGTTAAGGATTCCACAGTCTCTTCGTTCCTCGGAAAATCATCAGGTGATGGATGGTGGAGAAAGGCCGATGCCTTCACTAACCGTCATGCTGAGTCTCCCAAGAACGTAGTTTAAGGGAGACGAAGCATCCCCTGTCAGGCATATCTAAAGCTAGTCCCTTAGAACTCTCTGCCCCTTTGGAATAAGTTCTATTTATTCTTAAACGCCAGCAGCGGCACATGGCTTTGAAACGCCATCTTTTTGGTTACACTGCGGTGGAACAGGTTCTCGTACGCGGTGCGCTTATGCGTAAACATTACCACCATGTCGGCTTTCAATTCTCTCACGTATGAATCAATCACCCGGTCGATCGGCTTACCGGATTTGATCATCACGGTGCTCTTACGGTAATCAACCTGCTTCAAAATGCCTTTCACTTTATTCTGCAATTCTTCCTCGCTTTTGGTTTTGTCGCACACATGCAGCACGTGAAGCGTGGCATCCAGCATTTTCAGGTAGGGTTTCAAAATGCCAATCTCACTTTCCAGGTATTTCAGATCGGCTGCGTAAATAATGTTTTTGAAGTTATTAAACCGGGCACGTGCCGGAACAGCCAGCACCGGAATGCGGCTTGCTCCCATTACCGAAACGGTGTTGCTACCGAGTACAAACTTCGACAACCCACTCGCTCCTTTCGTACCCATCACAATCAACTCCATCTGGTTACGCTTGGCAAAAAGCCGAACGGTATTACTGAATGATCTCCCCTTGCGGATTTTTACGCCAATCGGGTTACCCGTTTTATTAAGTTTTTCAGCGTCAGCAACAATGGGTACAAATCGCTGACGTGCCAGCACCGAAGCCTCCCGGCTAATCGCCTTCGCTTCCTCCTGCATACTGGCGCGTGTTGGCTTCACAAAATTATCCATCACGTGAAGTAAGGTAACCGAACCGTTTATCCGGTTTGCCATACTTACGGCATAGTCGATCGCAACTTGCGATAACTTTGAAAAATCCGTTGGGACGAGAATATTCATTGTATAGCAAGATAACGAACTTATTGGTTTCCTTCATCGGTCTCTTAGCCGAAACACGAATTTCAACCCCGACCACACGTCATCAACGGCACATACTTTTACATCCACGAGCCCGGCCCGAAGCCCGAAATCGCGAATCTTGTTTTCATCGAGATCCGTGACAACCTTGCTTACTTTCTTGGGCCACGACACCCATAACATGCCATCTTTCTTCAGATGCGCTGCACAGCGCGCAAACGCTTTCTCGAAGGTTTTTTGATCCTTCACGAACAGGTGAATAAAATCAACTGTCCCGGTAATACTTTTTTTAATGGAAACTGTGGCCGGCAGGCCTACCCGTGATGTGTAATTTTCGGGGGGCTGAAAGAGGAAAAGTACTGCATCGTCCCGGATGCCCAGTTTTTTCAGCAACGGTGTTTGAGAATATCCGGCCATTTTGGAGGAGAGGTTATGTCACTCCTATAAAGTTTACCTACCGGCCTGAATTTTCAAAGCGCTATTTCCAGCGCAGGGCAAAAAAAAATGCCGCGAGTTGCGGCACTTTTTTCGTTTGAAGGAGCAATTATTTATTGCTCATTTTTTCCATCTCTTTGTCGAAGGTTTCCTTGAACTTCTCGTAATCGTAGTCGATTTTAAGACGCTCATCTTTCGAAAGGTTTTCGTTGTACTTCTGTACGATATCGCTTGCTGAAAGCTCGATCGCAACGTATGTTCTGTAGCCGCCTTTCTCAGTTTGAACCTGCTTTTCGCAGATCATCTTGATACCGGACAATGTCTGGTCAACGATGGTTCTGTTCAACTGTTCGAAACGCTCTTCGAGATCTTCCTTATTATTGAACTCGCGAGAATTCACGTAGTTGTCGGTAACTGTTTTTACAGTCGACTGAATTGCGGCAGCAAGTTCAGCGCGCGCATTGTCCATCGCTTTCTTTTTAGAAACTACGAGGTCAGAGCTTTCACCCAGTGAGTTAGCACGGAAGTATTTATTGTTGGTGAAATAATCCGGACCTGAGCAGGGAATATTTACTTCCTTCTCGCCCTTAGGAAGTTTTTCTTTCCCCTTACAGCCGATCATAACAGCACCGGCCAGGGCGAACAGAAGCAATGAGGAGTACGTCAACTTTTTCATATGTAGCAATTTGGTTATGTAATTTACAGTGTTACAATTTTAAGACCAACTTTATGGCCGTGATTAAAAATCTTTACTGGAGTACGTTGTCTAAAAGCTCTTTCAGGCGTTCCTTTTCAAGTATTTCCATGCCTTTGTTATAGGCATCCTGGCTCGATTTCTCGTAGTCTAGCCCATATCCCTTCACGCGATCGAAGGCTGTCGCATAAATTTCTTTGCCTTCCTGAAGGGCCGTAACTTTAATCGTTCCCGTCAGGTACGTAATGTAAATACTTCCGGAGATCGACCCCTTCTCCGAATCACACGACACATCAAACCAGAGGTCAGCCTCTTTTCTATTGTTGGTAAATTCAAAGCCCGAATTAGCCAGCAGATTCTTAAGCTTGTTACTTAACTGCGGGTTGTTCTTATTGTTACCCAGACTTCTTTCTTCGGTTGTCATGTAAGCGATCGGGCGCTTCACCTTCAGAATAATCTGTGAGGTGGGTACGAGCAATCGTTTAGCGATAAGCGTAAAGATTGGTGACCCTGACGACCCGCTGATGGCCTCAACATTCAGTTTAACCGACACTGTTTGCTCCAGTTCGCGTGACGATATTTTATTGATCAAAATTTTCGCGTTGCCATGCTCATCGGTCTTGTATTCCGGAAACACATCGCCTGCGCCCTTTTCAAATGTTGCCTTCAGCGGCAAAGAGGGAACCGCCTTAACTAAGTCTTTGTACATAGCTTTTGCGAGCACGGTTTGTGTGTTCAGGTTCAGCCTGCGGTTGATATCAAGTTCTGCGGGATCAACCTTTACCTGTATTTTGTCGAGCGCATTTTGAATAGACGAATAAATTTCATTTACGATCAGCATATCCTTGCCGTTCACTTTCACGGCAATGGCGTCACCTAAGTACTTCTCCATGCTTCTGAACGCCTGGAAATAAAGCCCCAGTGCCTGTACACGATCACCTGCCTGATCGGCAGCCACCGCTTTCTCGTAGTAATCCGTAGCGAGAATTACGGCATTGCGCTTTTGTTCGTCTTTGATTTCTTTATACCGTGCTTTGGAAAGCCGGTAGTAAATCCAATAATTATTTTCGTCCTCCCACGATCCCATCTGCTCAAACTCCTCGATCTCATCCGCAGCGGTGGTCTGAATAATCTGCTCGTATTGCTCCTTGAAGGTTTCATCGTCTTCAAAGGTGCTGAGCACCGATGAACTGGAAACGTTTACCTTGATTTCGGAGATCAAATCTTCGAGTGCCGACTTCTTGGCCTCCTGGATATAATTGTTTGTTCCGCCTTTGGTGCCCTTACCGATACCGGTATAGTAGGAAGGCTGCGAAGGTTTGGAGGAAAGCCAGCCGGGCTTCGGGTTATCGGGTACCGTAACCTTAGGACTGCAGGCTATGAGAAACGCGAAAACGAGGGGGAAAATGCGGTTCACAAAATAACTTTTAGCGTTGTGCGTTTTAGTAAATGCCACATCCGTGCCAGTTTTAAACGCTCAGCAAATCTAATGTAAAAGGCGAACAGAATGTTATCCGGTTTTTCTAAATTACTCTCGAAATGCGCAGAAATATGAAAAAGGTTCTTGTAGGGGTTTTGGTGATTTTGGGCTGGGGATGCCAGGACAATGATGCGGTATCGACCGATTTTACGGG
This sequence comes from Cyclobacteriaceae bacterium, assembly GCA_016786495.1. Classification (GTDB taxonomy): domain Bacteria; phylum Bacteroidota; class Bacteroidia; order Cytophagales; family Cyclobacteriaceae; genus UBA2336. Next base: position 160,153 of record JAEUUJ010000033.1, on the reverse strand, counting down.
AAATGAAACCGTTTATGCACTGCAGTCGGGATCCGTATATCCCGTAAGCGGAACGGCAACGTTTAAAGAAAAGAAAGACGGAAGTACCGTAATTGTTGTTACCCTTTCCGGCACGGAAGGCGCTGCCCAGCACCCGGTACACCTGCACCTCGGAAATATCACTGCTCCTGATGCGGAAGTTGCAGCGTTGCTAAATTCTGTTGAAGGAAATACCGGCAAAAGCGAAACGCCATTAACTGCATTGGCGGACGGGGGCTCAGTTACCTACAGTCAATTGATCGCCCTGGGCGCATGCATTAAAGTTCACCTGGCAGATTCAGGCCCGGAGCGTGACATTATTCTGGCTGCTGGAAATATCGGAAGCGCAGTGAGCGCGAAATCGTCTGGCGGGATTGCGATTTGCAAGAGCGAATAATCGATAACACGCACGTCAATAAACAAGTAGAGACGTAAGCAACAAATTGGTATAAATGCGTAGAGACGCAATAGTTTGCGTCTCTACGTTATTTCATCACCAATAAAGATTAAAATTATTTGCCCTTCTCATCGGAAGCAATCATGGCACCGATGTAATCGCGGTTCATCCGCGCGATGTTCGTGAGCTTAATCTCTTTCGGGCATTCCGCTTCACATGCACCAATGTTGGTACAGTTACCGAAGCCTTCTTCGTCCATCTGATCAATCATCGTAACTGCACGTTTGTCGCGTTCCGGCTGGCCCTGTGGCAACAATGCCAATTGCGAAATTTTTGCGGATACAAACAGCATGGCTGATGAATTCGGGCAAGCAGCCACACAGGCTCCACAACCGATACACGCCGCGGCATCCATCGCTTTTTCTGCGCTGTCTTTATTCACCGGGAGGCTATTCGCGTCCTGCGCCTGACCCGTGTTCACACTCACAAAACCACCGCTGGCAATAATACGGTCGAACGCAGAACGATCGGTTACAAGGTCTTTCAGAACCGGGAACGCCTTTGCTCTCCAAGGCTCTACATAAATCGTATCCCCGTCTTTGAAGGTACGCATGTAAAGCTGGCAGGTTGTCGCTGCATGGTGCGGACCGTGTGCACGGCCATTAATGTACATGCTACACATACCGCAAATGCCTTCCCGGCAATCATGATCGAATGCAATCGGATCCTCACCCTTGCGAACAAGGTTATCGTTGAGCACATCAATCATCTCCAGGAACGACATATCGGCATTCACATTGTCGATTGAGTAATCAACCAGCTTACCCTTATCATTTGCGTTCTTCTGACGCCAAACTCTTAAATTGAATTTCATGTGCTCAATTATTTATACGATCTGACTTGCATTTCAATGTTCTCGTACACAAGTGCTTCCTTGTGCAGTACCGGATCGGCATCCACCGAGGTGTGTTCCCATGCCGCTACGTATGCATAATTTGCATCGTCACGTTTGGCTTCACCGGCATCCTGATATTCAGTCCGGAAGTGACCTCCGCATGATTCGTTGCGGTTTAATGCATCAATTACCATCAGTTCACCCAACTCGATAAAGTCTGCCACGCGGCCCGCCTTATCAAATTCCGGATTGAATTCATGCAATGATCCGGGAATGTTAACATCGCTCCAGAATTCCTTCCGCAAATCCTGAATCATCTTGCGGGCTTTGGTCAGGCCTTCTGCCGTTCGCGCCATACCGCAGTACTCCCACATAATTTTTCCGAGCTGCTTGTGGAAATCATCCACCGTACGCTTGCCTTTAATGTTCAATAATTTTTCGGAACGCCCCTGAACTTCTTTCTCGGCTTCCACGAAAGCCGGGTGGTCGGTCGGGATTGCCTTGGTAAAGATTTCGGTCGACAAATAATTTCCGATGGTATACGGAATTACGAAGTACCCATCGGCAAGACCTTGCATCAACGCAGATGCACCCAAGCGGTTCGCTCCGTGATCGCTGAAGTTGGCCTCACCCAGGCAATACAAACCTTTTACGGTTGTCATCAATTCGTAGTCGACCCACAGTCCGCCCATTGTGTAGTGAACGGCAGGATAGATTTTCATCGGCGTCTTCAGCGGATCTTCGTTCGTGATGTTCTGGTACATCGGGAACAATTCACCGTAGCGCGCTTTGATTACGTCAATACCGAGGCGTTTGATTGAATCGGCAAAGTCGAGGAATACACCGAATCCGGACGGCACGATTCCGCGGCCATCATCGCATGCTTCTTTTGCGGCACGCGATGCGATATCGCGTGGAGACAAGTTACCATAAGACGGATATTTCCGTTCGAGATAGTAGTCGCGATCCTCTTCTTTAATGTCTTCGGCCTTCTTCCGGCCTTCGCGGATGGCTTTTGCATCCTCGCGCGTTTTCGGCACCCACACCCGGCCATCATTCCGCAACGATTCAGACATGAGCGTCAGTTTGGATTGGTATTCACCCGTTACGGGAATACACGTCGGGTGGATTTGTGTATAACACGGATTCGCGAAAAAAGCACCTTTCTTATGCGCCTTCCAGGCTGCTGTCACGTTGCTGCCCATCGCATTCGTGGAGAGGAAGAATACGTTTCCGTATCCGCCGGTGGCAAGCACAACCGCATGTGCGAAATAGCGTTCAAGTTTTCCGGTTACCAGGTTGCGGGCGATAATGCCGCGGGCCTTGCCATCAATCGTTACCACTTCCACCATTTCATGGCGGTTGTACATGGCCACATTTCCCAAACCAATCTGGCGTTCGAGAGCCTGATAAGCACCGAGTAACAATTGCTGTCCGGTTTGACCGCGGGCATAGAATGTTCTGGAAACCTGCGCGCCACCGAATGAACGGTTATCGAGCAAGCCGCCATATTCGCGCGCAAAAGGCACACCCTGTGCTACGCACTGGTCGATGATATTTCTGGATACATCGGCCAGGCGGTACACGTTTGCTTCGCGGGCGCGGAAGTCGCCACCTTTAATTGTATCATAAAACAAACGATAGACAGAGTCGCCATCGTTTTTGTAATTCTTTGCTGCGTTGATACCACCCTGTGCGGCAATCGAGTGCGCACGTCTGGGTGAATCCTGGAAACAGAATGCCTTTACCTTGTAACCAAGCTCGGCAAGCGTGGCTGCTGCGGATGCTCCGGCCAAACCGGTTCCAACCACAATCACTTCCACTTTGCGCTTATTGGCGGGGTTTACCAGCTTCGCATGTTCTTTATAATTGCTCCACTTTTCTGCTAACGGTCCGTCAGGAATTTTGGAATCAAGTACTGCCATATAATTTTATTTGGGAACGGTCGATTGATTAATTACTTCACCCAGCCGAAGTGCATGGCAATCGGCATGAGTGCAAAAATGGTTGGAACGATGATGGAGAATGCAGTTCCGAGAAACGAGATTACCCCGTTGTATTTCACGTGGTTCAACCCGAGCGTCTGGAATGCACTTCTGAAACCATGCAGCAGGTGCCAGAACAACGAGAAGCAGCCCAACAGGTACACGATCACCACCCACGGCTCCTGGAAAACGAGGAGCATCTTACCATACAAATCAATTTCTCCATGCTCCCAATTGGTAAGGCCCTGGCTTACGCGGTTAGGAATCCAGAAATGAGCGGTATGAATGATCAGAAAGATCAGAATAAGCGTTCCGAGGAGGCCCATGCTGCGGCTGTACCATTTGCTTTTATGTGGATGAGCCACTTTTGCATACTTGACCGGGCGGGCCTTTCGGTTTTGCGCCCACAACATAAAGCCATCGATAATGTGGAACAGAAAACCGAGTATCAGCACGATCTCCATGGTGCGGATGATCGGGTTAGTACCCATGAAATGTCCCCAGTGACTAAAGGTGGCCCCTCCGTCATTGTAAAAAATCATGGCGTTGATCGAGCAGTGGATAATCAGGAACGTGATCAGGAACAACCCCGTCAGCGACATGATAACTTTCTTACCGATCGAGCTTGTAAACAGGTTGGTAAACCAATTCATAGTTTTGAATGATAGATTCAGGAGTTATGCAAACGCATAAAAGTAATCTCCGATAGTTTACAAACAAAACTGCCGAAACTTTAAAAATGTTCTAAATAAGCCCCGGAAAAAGAAACGGCTGGTCTACAACACCTCGAACAAGAGGAAGATGAGGGCAATTGCCGCCACCATGGCGAACAAGAACCATTCACGTTTGAAAAAATCGCCTACACGTTTCATAAGAGGGAGCATTAATATGTTATGCTTGAAGAATCTATCGCGAAAAGCGCTCCGGGTTTCAATTTCTGCTGAAAATCAGCCGTTTTGCAGAATTTTATTCTAAAAATCCCTGAACTTTTTACTCATTTCAGGAATTATAATCCCATAATGGGAATGGCTTTACACCCCCAAACGATGTATTTTTACCGTTTTTACGACCACTACTAACACGCTTCGATGTATCTGATTTTTGACACGGAGACCACCGGGCTTCCGCGGAATAAAACTGCCCCTATCACGGACCTGGACAACTGGCCACGGCTGGTACAGTTGGCCTGGCAGCTCCACGATAACCGGGGTAAACTTTTATCGCACCATAACTATATCATCAAGCCGGAAGGCTTTGACATTCCTTATAAAGCTGAACAGGTACACGGAATTTCTACCAAGCGCGCGCTGGCCGAAGGCCACGATATGCAAACCGTGCTCAACACGTTTGTTCAGGACCTTGAAAAAACGTCACAGCTGATCGGCCATAACATCGAGTTCGATGTGAACATCATTGGCGCAGAGTTTTTGCGCAAGGCGATCAACACCGATAACCTGCTGGCCATCACCAAGGTTGATACGGGAATTGTTTCGACCGAATTCTGCCAACTGAAAGGCGGACTGGGTGGAAAACTGAAAATGCCGCGCCTGCACGAGTTGCATCAAATTCTGTTTGGAAAAGATTTTGAAGATGCGCACGATGCTGCGTATGACGTGGCGGCAACCGCCCGATGCTTCTTCGGACTCGTTAAGAAAAAGGTTGTTAACCCGTTCGACTCCACTCCGCTCGCGGAAGTTGAATACGAAGCGCCCAATCTGGATGAGGCGAACTTCGCCAAAAAAGAAAAGAAGAAAGACGCAGGTTATACCCTGGGCGACAACTCGGGACAAACGATCAAAGGAGCCTACGCACACCTGCATGTTCATTCGCAATATTCTGTACTGCAGGCTACAGCCGATGTTAAATCGATCGTAGCCAAAGCAAAAAGCGCTGACATGTCGGCCGTGGCACTCACCGATCTTGGAAACATGTATGGGGTGTTCAAGTTTGTGCAGGAAGCCATCGCACAACAGATCAAACCCGTTGTAGGGTGTGAGTTCTATGTGTCGGAAGAGCGCAGAAAAAATAAATTCACCAAAGACAATCCCGACAGGCGTTACAATCAGGTATTGATTGCCAAAAACAAAAACGGCTATCAGAACCTGATTCGCCTGAGCTCGCTCGGTTTTACGGAAGGTCTTTACGGAATTCATCCGCGGATCGACAAACAACTCATCGAAGAATTCCGCACCGATCTGATTGCAACAACCGGTGGGCTCCACAGCGAAGTGCCTTACCTGATCCTGCACACCGGTGAACGTCAGGCAGAGGAAGCCTTTGCGTGGTACCATAAATTGTTCGGGGAGGATTTTTACGTGGAACTGAACCGTCACGGGTTGCCGGAAGAAGATCACGTCAACGAAGTTCTGCTTCGTTTCGCCAAAAGATATAAGGTTAAATACTTCGCAGCGAACGAAGTTTTCTACCTCGACAAGGAGGAAGCGAATGCGCACGATGTATTGCTCTGTATTAAAGAGGGTGAATTCAAATCCACACCCATTGGGGAAGGTCGCGGTAAACGCTATGGTCTGGCCAATGCAGAATTTTACTTCAAGTCGCAGGATGAAATGAAATCGATCTTCCGCGATTTACCGGAGGCCATTGAAACGATCGGTGAGATTCTCGGAAAGGTTGAAACGTATAACCTGGAGCGCAATGTGTTGCTTCCGAAGTTCGACATTCCGAAGAACTTCAAAACAGAAGATGACTATCTGCGTCACCTCACATACGAAGGGGCAAAACGCAAATACCCCGAGATCACGCAGGAGTTAAGAGACCGTCTCGACTTTGAACTGGAGACGATCAAGAAGACGGGATACCCGGGTTACTTCCTGATCGTTCAGGATTTTACTTCGAAAGCGCGCGAGATGGGCGTGTCGGTTGGGCCGGGCCGCGGATCGGCGGCAGGTTCGGCTGTGGCGTATTGCATCGGTATTACCAACGTTGACCCGATCGCGTACGATTTGCTGTTCGAGCGTTTTTTGAATCCCGATCGCGTATCCCTTCCCGATATTGATATTGACTTTGACGATGAAGGCCGCGACAAGGTATTAAAGTATGTCATCGACAAATACGGCAAGAGCCAGGTAGCACAGATCATTACATATGGTACCATGGCAGCTAAATCATCCATCCGCGACTGCGCACGGGTGATGGAGCTTTCGTTGCCGGAAGCAAACTTTCTTGCCAAACTGGTTCCTGAACGTCCGGGTACCACACTCGACACAGCGTTCCAGGAGATCAAGGAACTGGCCGACATAAAAAAGGGAACCGATCTGAAAGCCGATGTACTCAAGCAGGCCATTGTGCTGGAAGGATCTGTAAGGAATACCGGTACGCACGCCTGTGGCGTGATCATCACACCCGATGAACTCACGAAGTTCGTTCCGGTTTCAACCGCGAGAGATTCGGAGATGCTCGTAACGCAGTTCGATAACAGCGTGGTGGAAAGTGCGGGCTTGCTGAAGATGGACTTCCTGGGTCTTACAACCCTGTCGATCATCCGAACGGCACTGAAGAACATCAAGAAAAGTAAAGGCATCGATATTGATATCGATACGGTTCCGTTAACGGATACCAAAACGTATCAGCTTTTCCAGCGGGGCGAAACAACCGGAACGTTCCAGTTTGAAAGCGTGGGTATGCAGAAATACCTGCGCCAGCTTAAGCCCGATAAGTTCGAAGATTTGATTGCGATGAACGCGTTGTACCGTCCGGGTCCGATGGAATACATTCCTCAGTTCATTAACCGGAAACATGGTCGTGAGCCAATCAAATACGATTTGCCGGAGATGGAGGAGTTTCTTCAGGAGACGTATGGTATCACCGTTTACCAGGAGCAGGTGATGTTGCTTTCGCAGAAACTGGCCGGCTTCAGTAAAGGTGATGCCGATGTGCTGCGGAAAGCGATGGGTAAAAAGCAGAAGTCGGTACTCGACAAGATGAAAGACAAATTCATCGATGGCTGTGCGAAGAACGGTCATGCAAAACCGATTTGCGAGAAAATCTGGACCGACTGGGAAGCATTCGCGCAATACGCGTTCAACAAATCACACTCAACCTGTTATTCCCTGGTTGCCTATCACACGGCATACCTGAAAGCGAACTACCCGGCTGAATACATGTCGGCTGTGTTAACGCACTCGCAAAGCAACCTCGATAACGTAACATTTTTTATTGAAGAATGCCGGAGCCTGGGCATTAAAGTACTCGGGCCGCACGTGAACGAATCGGGCATGTACTTCGAAGTAAACAAAGACGGGGAAATTCGTTTTGGACTTGGTGCGATTAAAGGAACTGGTGATGCGGCAGTGGAATCGATCATCAGCGAACGCGATGCGAACGGACCGTTTGAAGACCTGTTCGATTTTGCGAAACGGCTGAACCAGCGTGCCGTGAACAAGAAAACATTCGAAGCACTGGCGTTGTCGGGGGCATTCGACTGCTTCAGTAACATGCACCGCAGGCAATACATTTACTCGAAAGACAACGACTCAAGCCTGATCGAAAAGGCAATCAAGTATGCTGCCCGTTCGCAGCAGGAGGAAAGCAGCGCGCAGGCAAGCTTGTTTGGAGGAACTACAGGCGTAACGATGCCGAAGCCGAAGATTGAACAGGTTGAACCGTTCAGCGAGCTTGAAAAACTCAACCTTGAAAAAGAAGTTGTCGGAATTTATATCTCGGGCCACCCGCTCGAAAACTTTAAGCTTGAGCTTACTTCGTTCTGTAACATTACGTGCAGTCAGCTAAACGAACTTGAGGCCCTGCAAGGAAAAGATGTTCGCGTAGGCGGAATTGTTACCTCGGTTGAACATCGTACCACGAAAACCGGAAAACCGTTTGGCAAATTTGTGCTTGAAGACTTCAGTGGCAACAGCGGAAAAGACACTTTCACGCTGTTTGGTGAAACCTACCTGCGGTTTAGGAACTTCATGAACAACGGCTGGTTCATCTTTGTGGAGGGAAATGTGATGCGAAGCAACTGGGGGCAGATGAACCTAGAGTACAAAATCCGGAACATTGAACTGCTTGATGAACTTGCCGGAAAACGCATTCAGGGTGTGGCGCTGCGCATTCCGTTGCAAAATGTAACGCGCGACCTGATCACCACGCTTGAAAAAGTTTGTGAAAAGAACTCGGGGCAGGCTGCCTTAAAAATCTTCCTGAAAGACGAGGGCGAAGACATCCAGGTGGAACTGATCTCGCGGGCAACCCGGATCAAGGTTTCGAACGCGCTGATTGCCGAGCTGAAAAAACTGGGGGAAACGGGGGTTTTCACCGATTCAACGGCAGTGCGCTGGTTAACAGACGATTTGCCGGTACAGGTGAAGGAGGTTTCGAATATTGGAACAATTTCCGATACCTTTGTGTTGGAAGAAGTAGAATCATAAAAACAATTATAACAACCAAGTATTATGGGAAAAGCAATCGTACTCACCGACTCGAATTTTGACGAAGTGATCAACTCAGGAAAGCCGGTATTAGTAGATTTTTGGGCTGAATGGTGCGGGCCGTGTAAGATGATCGGGCCTGTTGTAGAAGAGTTGGCCGGTGATTATGACGGCAAAGCGGTTATTGCCAAACTGAACGTAGATGAGAACCCTCAGACTACTGCAAAATTTGGCGTACGCAGCATCCCTACCCTGCTCGTATTCAAAGGCGGTCAGGTGGTTGACAAGCAAATTGGCGCAGTACCCAAGTCGGTATTGAATCAGAAGCTTGCTGCTCAGGTTTAATCTTAGTTAGTCGTCAGACACCTCGAAGGTGTCAGACGACTACAGCATTGCGCTGATGGTGCTTTGATTTTTGATCGGCACCGGTCAGCGCATTTTTTTTTAATAACTAATCTCGATAACTTTTGTTGTTCCAGGCACTACAGGATATTTGTTTACCGAAGAGGTTACAACTTGCCCTTCCGAGTCTCGCCAAATAAATTTAATAACAACTTCTGCGGCTTCTTCGAAAAAATGGAAGTCAGTTTCTTTGTCCAATCTATCGCCGGAATTAGGAAGAAGAACTTCAAATGAACCTGTTCCTAGCGCCACTATTTCCAGCGTCTTTGTTGAACCTTCGACTTTTTGAGGTATGATTTTAAAAACGCAGGTATTACAAGCGGAGATATCATTTTTGTTTGACATCATTTCCACCGGATGTAAAAACAAAAACTCAAGAGGCACAAGACTACCCGTACACTTGCGGTAGTACTCATCAACAACCCGTACAGCATAACTTTTGTACTTCCCCTGCGGAACCTCCAATTTGTAATGTCCGTCTTCATCGGTTACTATAACTTCGGTATCAAAAGCTTGGTTTACAGGAATACCGAAAACCTCATCTTCATACAACCGTATTTCAACCGGAATATCCTTCAAATAAGAAATTCCACTATCATCCTGTGAGGTTATTGTGCCAGTAAATTTTGTGGAAGATTCATCAGGTGCACATCCATCCAGAATGGCCGCAAAGAATACCAACAGCGCAAACAATAGCCCGAGGGAGATCTTGGTTGAAGTCATAATTCAAATATAAAAAGTTAATACCCTCGATTCAAATCAGATAATTAGATATCAAGATCCCGTTTCATCTTGTTAATGATCGCGCCCATTTCACTGGTATCCTCAGCCCAGAAAAACAGAACTTTGCGGTAGGCCGTGAAATATATTTCTTGTCCTGTTTTCAAATTCAATGTATAAACATTGGTAAGACCATTGAAATCAATTGATTTTACATCAAGCCAGCTGTATTCCTTCTCATCCTTCCCAACCCCTACAACAATTCTCATTCGGTTAAGGGCGACAATTTTCCACTTGGGTTTCAGCCGGACGAACAAATACAAACCAGCCACCGAAAGCGCTAACAGGAGTACAACATTAATAACCAGTTCACTCACACCTTCTTCAGAAACAAACACCAGCGTGATGGCCGAATAAAGACCTGCCGCGGACAAAAACAACGGACCGTATTTATAGCTGTAGTACGATATTCTTTCGCTTTCGTAGAGCATACCTAAAATTATAGCCCCCTACAAACCAATGTTTTTAATTCGTTCAACTATTTCAAACACCGCCGGGCACACCTGCGTGTTCTTATGGGTAAGCTCCATGATTTGCACCATCTTCTTGCGATCGGTATGTGGATATTCCCGACACGCTTTCGGACGGGATTCATACACGGAACAGTAATTATCCGGCCCGAGGAACGGGCAAGGCGAACTGAGCAACACGTAGTCATTGTCTTCATCCACCCGAAGGTATTTTTCAATAAAATCACCCGGCTTCATCCGCAGCGCCTTCGCTACACGTTCAATATCGGTTTGATAAAAAATCGGGCTGGTGGTCTTGCAACAGTTTGCGCATTCCAGGCAATCGATCTCCCGGAAAACTTCCTCATGCGTTTCATGAAAAACATCATCGACCTTACGCGGGTCTTTCTTCTTCAGCGACTGGAGAAATTTCTTGTTCTCAGCCGAAGCACTTTTTGATCGTTCCTGAAAGCGGGAAAGGTCCATTCGGTAAAATTACGAATTATGATTTTAGCATTGCGATCGTTCTTCAATCAAGTCGTACTCCTATTGAAAATCCCACGCGCTTTTATAAAATCCCTTTTGTTGAACGTATTCCAGTAAGGCGGTATAAAACTCATGTGTGCCCAGCGTGGCGCTATCGCCTGTTATGATTAACTTCTTCCGCGCACGCGTGATGGCTACGTTCGTTCTGCGGATGTCGGCCAGAAAGCCAATCTCGCCTTTGTCGTTGCTGCGCACGAAACTGATGGCAATGATGTCGCGTTCCTGACCCTGAAATGCATCTACGGTGTTAATCGTCAGAAATCGCTGAACGCGAGAGAGAATTTCACTTGCTTCCGCAAGCTTAACCAGGCGTTCAACCTGTGCGCTGTAGGGTGTGATGATGCCAAGGGTGTAATTCCAGTCTTCCGTACCCACGTGTTGCAGCAGTGTTTCAAGCTGCCGGATTAAAAGCTGAGCCTCCTCATCGTTAAACCGGCTTAATGTTTCGGGGTCTTGTGTTTCATTAAACCCACATCCGGCTGTATCTACAAAATCAATCACGGGCAGGTCGCTGATGCTGTGGTGTTTTACCGAGTCATCTGCAATCAATTTGTCGTTGTAGAAATAGGTCGAAGGAAACTGCATGATGCTCTCATTCATCCGGTATTGAACCTGCAGCATGGAGGCGGTTTGCGGATGATGCTCAATGCACTTTTCGAACAACGTTTTGGCAAGCCCTTCGCGTGCCGCTTCCACCGACTTGATCGTGGGCGGCAACTGATGATGATCGCCCGCAAAAACAACACGCGCTGCGCGCAGAATAGGAATCCAGCAGGCCGGCTCCAGTGCCTGGGCTGCTTCGTCAATAAAAACGGTTTGATAACGCTTGCCCCGAAGCATGGGATGCGATGCTCCGACCAGCGTGCACGCGATCACATCGCTTGTATTAAGGATATCGTTGATGATGTAAAACTCCAGCACATCCGCATCGGCCTTCAACACCTTGGCTTCCTGCTTGAGCATGTTCCGCTCCTGCCGCTCGTGATATCCGAAGTTCCGCTTGAACTTGAAAGCCTGTGCACGCACCTGCTCCATCCGCTTGCGGATTGCCCGCAACTCTTTATAGTGATCGTGGCTGGCAATACGGGCATCCAGGGTTTTGCTCAACGATTGTTCCGTAACGCGGGCGGGATGACCGATACGAACAACTTTCAAGCCTTTGTCCGATAATTTTTCGACCAGCAAATCAACCGCAGCATTGCTCGGTGCACACACCAGCACCTGCTTTTCAATCGCCACCGTTTGCTGAATTGCTTCTACCAGTGTGGTGGTTTTCCCGGTTCCGGGTGGACCGTGTATAATGGCCACATCGTTTGCAGCCATCACCTTCCGCAACGCCTCCTGCTGACTGCTATTCAATCCAGCGCCATTTCCGTCAAGGATGGCGTACTGCCGGCCACCGGTTGACGGAGATCGTAATCCGAGTAACGTATCTCTCAACTCCGCTACGCGGGTATCTTCCGCTTTGATGATCGACTTCATGGCTGCTTCCATTTCGCGGTACGCCATTTCATCGAACATTAAATCAACGCCTAATAAACTATCTTCGATCCAATCGGGTAAATCATCGCCATTCACGGTGATCACCATGGTGTTGTCACGAACGTAGTTGATTACGCCACCGAGATGGTGTTTATCCGGAGAGTTTTTCGCGTTGCTGAAAACGCTCACCATCTTGCCACTCTGGAACACATGGGGCTGATCGAGTTGTGCGGTTCGTTGCACTTCAATCACAAGGCGTTCGCCCGTGCCGATATAATCGCGCACCAACTTGACCGGATACCAGCATTTACCTTCTTTTGTTTTCCGATGCAGCGGTACGAGCAGCACCTTTTGCCGGTATTGTTCGAGGTCGGCCTGGCGCTCCAGCTTGAGGAGATTCCAGGTTTTCGTAAGCTGGTCGTGTAGATTCATTTTTGAAGGTGCCAAGATAGAATTAAATTAGCCCTTCCATGCAACTGCAACGTCTACTCTTTCTCATTTTACTGGTATCTTCCACTTCGCTGCTGGCACAACCGGGCAACCGGCAATTTGAGGCTCACCTCAATCAATATGAAGTAAACTTTAAAGAACTGATGGCATACCGCGGCATCAACTACTTTGCCGGGCAGGTTACGGTTGAAAAAGTTTTCAGGGCCGTGCGGGAATACAGTTCCGGTGGTTATGGCGATGCGGTAAAAGAATTTGCATTCCTGTTTTATCATCATCAGGATGACACGCTGCATGCATGGATTGTTGATCATACCGGAATTGCCGCACATGCACATACCCGAGTAACGATCGATTCGTTGCTTAACCTGGAGAATACGCTGAAGTTCTCTATGTCGATCGACAAAATTGTTGGTACGACCGACCGCGCAGTTCGCGATTTAAAAGCTTCCAAAAAATATCGCTTAAAAACCCCCGAGAGCATTGACCTGCTTTCTCGGATTGCTTTCCCGCAAGAAATTACAAAAAGTCTGGCCGGAAGAAAGTACTTGCTGGTTATGCCTGCTGTCAACCTGTCAACAATTCCGTTCTCGATGTTAAAACCCTGGCGCGAATCGAAAGGAACGTTACTTGACTCCATGGCTTTTTCGTTCGCCCATAATTTCCAGCAGTGGTTTGCGGAAGTCGACAACCTGGGAAATGAAGCACCTGACAACATGGGCTTGCTGAAACAACCGGTAGTGGTTGGCAATCCTGCATTTACCGATCCGTGTACCACAGGTCTCGTTCAATTAGAAGGCGCTGAAGAAGAAGCCAAACAGGTGAGTGCATTGCTTGGCGCAGAACCGTTAACCGGAGCCGCTGCTACAAAAGGAAAAATCATTTACCGGATGCGGAGTTCCAGTTTTATTTATCTCGCTACGCATGGATGGTCAGACACTGAGAACCCGTTACGAAACAGTTTCATTGCTCTGAACGGTCGCGACACGTGCGGCTATCTCACCCCCTTTGAAATTCAGCGCATGAAGCTGATCCATAAACCCATTGTCGTATTGAGTGCGTGCCAGTCGGGTTTGGGAAAAGTGATGGAAGCCGGCATTGTAGGGGTTGCGCGTGGTTTTCTGAAGGCCGGTTCACGCTCGGTAACGATGAGCTTATGGAACGTAGACGATGCTGAAACTGCCGAACTGATGACAGAATTCGTTAAACAGATGCAAAAGCCCACTGCATTTTTCCCGGCTGAACCCTGGCGACAGGCTGTGCTCGCATATCGGAAGCGGAAGAAAAAAGACGAGCCTCTCAACTGGGCCGCCTTTCAGACTTTCGGGGTGCCCTACGCCCCGGTGTTTTCGGTAGCGCTCCATCGGTAATTCAACAATCGCATTACTGCACAGATTGAGGGAGATTTTATAAATCTTCGCTCCATTTATATAAATGTCCTCATAATGTCAGGTTGATTTGGTTATTTCGCAGTTGTCTAATACCCAGTTATGAAGAAATATTATCTGTTGCTCCTCCTGTCGGTGGTTTGCCTTTTTGCGAATGCCCAGGACGACAAAAAGCCAAAGGCTGATTCCGTAAAAAAAGAAAAACCCAAAAAGAAAACCGACCTGCCGCTTGAAGTGGGCCGCAGGGTAAACATTAAAACTACCGAAGGCACATGGATGTCGTTGGACGTTAGTCCGGATGGCAAAACCATCGCGTTCGATTTTATGGGCGACATTTTCACGATGCCCATCACGGGCGGAAAACCCGTACAGTTTACCAAAGGCATGGCCTTCGATTCGCATCCGAAGTTCAGCCCCGACGGAACCAAACTATTGTTCATCTCCGACCGCAGTGGTGGTGAAAACATCTGGTGGTTTGCGCTCGACAAAAGCGATTCACTCCAGCTTACTAAAGGAAATACAGAACATTATCAATCAGCCGAGTGGACGCCCGATGGAAATTACATTGTGGGTTCGCGCGGCACCCGCAATTTCAAGTTGTGGTTATTCCACAAAGACGGTGGTGGCGGTGCCCAGCTCATCAGCAACCCGGCCAGCCTGAAAATCTCTGAACCTGCGTTCGGTCCCGATAGCCGGTATATCTGGTTCTCTCAACGCAACGGTGCATGGAACTACAATGCACAGTTACCGCAATATCAACTTGCCGTGTACGACCGCGACAATGGCGAAGTGGAACAAAAGACTGTGAGGTATGGATCCGCCTTCACACCAACACTTTCCCCCGATGGAAAATGGCTGGTGTATGGTTCACGGTATAACGATCAAACCGGTCTGGTGCTCCGCGATTTGAAAACAGGTGATGAGAAATGGCTTGCGTATCCGGTACAACGTGATGAGCAAGAATCAATCGCACCGCTGGGTGTATTGCCTGCCATGTCGTTCACACCCGACAGCAAAGAAGTTGTCGCATCATACGGTGGAAAATTCTATCGCATCCCGGTAGCCGGCGGAAACGCAATCAACATTCCGTTCGAAATGAATATTGAGTTTTTGATGGGACCGTTGGTTGAGTTCAAGTATCCGATCAAAGACGAAAAAGAAATGGTCGTTACGCAAATCAGAAATCCGGTTGTATCGCCTGACGGAAAACAAGTGGCGTTCACAGCACTCAACCGGTTGTACACAATGACGTTACCGGACGGTGCACCAAAACGTGTTAGCAACTTTGAATTCACCGAAGCAATGCCTGCATGGAGCCCGGATGGATCACAGCTCGTATGGTCGACCTGGGAAAACAATGGCGGTCATCTTTATAAAATGAACTTTAAAGCAAAGGGAGCAAAGCCCCAGCGCTTAACCAATGTTGCCGGGTTGTATTCCGATCCGGCCTGGACGTACCAGGGGAACAAAATTGTTTTCCTGCAAGGCAAGTCGTACAACTTTAAGGAAGAACCCGGTCCCGTTTCATTTGCAAGTCAGGAAGATATTGCCTGGATTAGTGGCGATGGCGGAAACATCAACGTGATCGCAAAAGCTAAGGGAAGAAGCAACCCACACTTTGTGAAATCAGAAGATCGCATCTTCCTGTTCAATTATGGGAAAGGACTGGTATCGATCCGTTGGGATGGAACCGATGAACGTCAGCATGTGAAAGTAACAGGCATTACCGTGTATGGTTCAACGCCTGATGAAAACCACTGTATGCTGGTAGAGTCGGTAACCGAACCTGCACAGCAGCCTTCCAGTGCCGAAATCATTAAGATGGCACCCGAAGGTGACCAGGCCTTTGCACAAATCAACAACGACATCTATGTTGTTACCATTCCAAAAACCGGTGGCGATGTTCCGAAGATTTCTGTTTCGGATGCGGGCAACGCGCAATTCCCGGCACGGAAACTCACCAAACTGGGTGGCGAGTTCCCGAGCTGGAGTAACAACGGCAAGATCGTTTACTTCTCACTGGGTAACGCGTTCTTTACCTACAATCTTGACGAGGCGAAAGCAAAAGAACTCGAACTGAAGAAAAAGAAAGCAGCCGAAGAAAAAGCCAAAGAAGAAGAGAAGAAAGACGACAAGAAAGAAGTTAAGAAAGACTCTACCGGTGGTTTGAAGGTCGTTGAAAAGAAAGACGATAAGAAGGACGAGAAAAAAGATGAAGGCTACAAGCCGGCCGAGCAGCGCATTAAAGTTACGGTGAAGAAGGACATTCCCGAAGGAGCAATTCTGCTGCAGAATGCGCGCATCATTACCATGAAAGGTGATGAGATCATTGAGCGTGGCGATATTCTGGTTGAAAATGCCCGCATCAAACAGGTTGGCCCGGCCGGATCAATCACGGTTGATGCATCCGTTAAGAAGATGGACCTGAGTGGAAAAACCATTGTTCCCGGATTTGTGGATACACACTCGCACATGTGGCCTTCCTGGGGAATTCATAAAAACCAGGTTTGGGTTTATGCTGCAAATCTCGCGTACGGTGTAACCGCCACGCGCGATCCGCAAACGGCCACCACCGATGTACTCACGTATGGCGACATGGTAGAAACGGGGCAAATCATCGGGCCGAGGATCTACAGTACAGGTCCGGGCGTGGGCTTCTGGGCATACAACCTGAAAGATTTTGATCAGACAAAAGATGTTCTGAAACAATATTCAGAATACTACAATACCAAGACGATTAAAATGTACCTGACGGGTAACCGTCAGCACCGTCAGTGGATCATTCAGGCTTGTAAGGAACAGGGTTTGATGCCGACTACCGAAGGCGGTCTTGACTTTAAACTCAACATGACCAACCTGATCGATGGGTACTCGGGACATGAGCATGCGTTCCCGATCTATCCGTTGTACAAAGATTTCACCACAGCCGTTGCTGAGTCAAAGATGACGTACACTCCCACGCTGCTGGTTGCCTATGGCGGACCCTGGGCTGAGAACTTTTACTATGCGACAGAAAATGTAAATGGTGATCCGAAATTGAATCATTTCACCGCGAAGTCGGAGCTCGATGCCAAGTCGCGCAGAAGACCAGGCTGGTTTATGAAAGAAGAGCACGTATTTGAAGATCACGCACGCTTTGCGAACGATCTGATCAATGCAGGCGGGCGTGTAGGTGTAGGTTCGCACGGACAGTTGCAGGGATTGGGGTATCACTGGGAGTTGTGGAGCATTGCATCCGGCGGCATGAGCAACCATAATGCATTGAAAGTGGCAACGATCAAAGGCGCCACCGCAATCGGTTTGGATGGCGACATCGGAAGTATTGAGTCGGGCAAGCTGGCGGATTTCATCATCCTCGATAAAAATCCGTTGGAGAATATCCGCAACACCAACACAATTAATAAAGTAATGAAGAACGGACGGTTGTACGATGGTAACACACTGGATGAAGTTTATCCAACCGTGCAGAAGGCTCCATCGTTCGGAAACGAGCAGGTGGCACCGGGCGCGTTACCGGGGGTTAACCGATAAGATTTAAAACTGATTTCTGAAAGAGCCGCTTGAAAGAGCGGCTTTTTTTGTACCGCTCAATACGTAAAAATCTTTCTGCCCGTCATAACCTCCTGTGTCTTTTCATCGAACGTGGCTTTTTCACCTGTGCGCACGGCTGCGTTGGTCATGATACAGGCAATCGAGTGTTGGTAGCCCGCTTCAACAGGAGCATTGGTTGGCCTTCGGCTTCGAACACACTCCATGAAATTGCGCATGTGGCGTGACGTAGTAACATCTCCCCCGGTGTTGGCGGATGACGCAACCGGTTCCGCGGCCGCAATAAGGTCCATCGCGGGAAGAAGATTCGGCTGCATGCCCATTGCTTTTGCGTGTTGCTCGGTAAGGCCACCCGCGGGTGTCACTTTGTTGGTATTCAGGTTCAGTTCACCTCCATTCGAATAATAAATTTCTTTTGGGTTCTCCTCACCGTTGTGCATGCGCGAAGAGAATACGACCTGGAACCCCGATGAATTGTCTTCGTTGCCGTAGTCGAAGACAGCCGTCATCGTATCCCAATTTTGCCGGCCATCTTTCCACTTATAAATACCTCCGTTTGCGACCACGCTCCGCGGATGTTTAAGTCCCGTAAACCAATGAACTGTATCGATCTGATGGCTCATCCATTGTCCGGGCATGCCGGAAGAGTACGGCCAAAACAACCGGTACTCCAGATGCTTGCGTGCATCAAAAGCCTCAACCGGCCGGTTCATTAAAAATCGTCTCCAGTCGGTGTCTTCTTCTTTCATCTGTGCCACAAGCGCGGGCCTGCGCCAGCGACCGGGCTGGTTGACGTGCCAGGTCAATTCCACGGAAGTGATGTCACCGAACTTTCCGCTGCGAATAAAATCTGCAGCCGCGTGATAATTGGGGCCGCTTCTGCGTTGAGACCCGATTTGTATGATTTGCTTTGAATGGGTGATCGCTTTCAGGGCAGCCCGGTTATCCGCCATCGTTTCAGCAAACGGTTTTTCTACGTAGGCATCACAGCCGGCATTCACCGCCTCTATTGCGTGAAGGGCATGCTGAAAGTCGGCCGTGCTAATGATTACCGCATCGGCAGTTTTTGAATTATACAGTTCTTCGTTATTGCGATAGGCTTTAACGTCATGCCCAAGTGCTTTAAACAAATGCGCCTGCCCTTCTTCACGCCTGATCTTCCAGATATCAGACACTGCAACAATATCAAAATTCAATTCCTTGCTGTGATGTTGAAGCGCGGGCAGCAGGGAATATTTAAACCGGTCTGAAAACCCAATCACACCTACGTTGACGCGATCGTTGGAGCCCAGAATGCGACCATAACTTTTCGCGCTCATCGCCCAGGAACCCAGATAAAGTCCGGCTGTTGCCCATGACGCCTTCGTGATAAACTCACGCCTCGGCAGCGTATCTTTTTTCGACTTGCTCATATCGTTACTTAAATTCCCTGATCTTGATGCTGCGGAACGAGACTTCATCACCATGATCCTGCAACAGGATTCGGCCTTTTTCCGCCATGCCAAAGTTTTCCCATACCGCGTATTTGCTGCGTGCGACTAACGCATAAAAGATCGGTGTTCCGCGCTGGTATTCTACAATCTTGTACCCGTTCAGCCAATGTTCAATCCGGTTATCCGGATACACGATAATCCTTCCGGAATTCCATTCACCGATTTTATGAATCCCGCGGCTGTTCTTCAGCGAGGGAATTAAATCATAAAGTGATCCCAGCGTGCGATTCCCGACAACACCCAATTTTGCATCGGGGTGGCGTTCATCATCCAGTATCTGGTATTCAAGACCGATGGCGGAACCCGTATTTCCTTCTTTCTCCGTTACAAAATATTTCACCCCGCTGTTCGCAGCTTCCGTCAGCTTGAATTCAAATTGCAGGTCGAATGCCGAAAATTGTTTTTCCGTTACGATGTCGCCACCGTTTTGTGATTCGCCACCCGTTGATCTTTTCACTTCCAGTATGCCATTCTCATAACTCCATCCCTGTTTCGGAAATTCAGTTTTGTATGCTCCCCGCCACCCCGCTGGTGTTAGTCCGTCCCACAATAGCGTTACGCCATTTCTTTTTTCCTGATCACTGAGCATATTGGGTATTGTGTTCACTACGAAAATTGAATCTAAAAGCGATTCCCTAAGATTCTTTGTTTGGATGCGGATGTTTCGCCACCGGATTTTCTTTCCGCTTTCTTCCGGTTTGCCGACTGCATGTACTTGTAACGCAATAAATCCGGAAGCCGTCATGTTATCCACAAGATGGGCCGTCGGAATCTCGTTGATCCAAACGCGCATCACGTTTCCGATGCATTCGATGCGACACGTGTTCCACGCATTCTTCTTATAGGCTGACTTGGCACCAACGTTATATTCAAGCGGATACAACCATTCTCGTCGGGCTTCATCATAAATGCCGCCCGTCCAACTGCGTGGTGAGGGGTCAATCTCGGCCTGATAGCCGTGCACGCGACCGTTTTGATAATCGGGTTTGCTTTCGCTGCGAAACTGGATACCGGAATTCATGTCGTCATCGAGCTTAAATTCAAGCTCAAGAATGAAGTCGCTGTAAGCGGTGGTTGTTGCCAGAAATGAATTCGGTTCGTTGAACACGGTAGTACCGACAATCTCACCGTTCTCCACTCTGTAGCTGGCTTTACCGTTCAATTGGGTCCAGCCCGAGAGATCTTTTCCGTTAAAAAGCTTCGTCCAATGCCGTTGCGCATCCGCTGACATGAAGCAACAGATAAAAAGTCCAAAAGCAGTCAGTCTGGTCATAGTTAATTACGTGCTTTCTTAAAGCTACTGAATTCCTGACTTTTTCATCATGGTGTTCCAACGGACAAGGGGAAACGTGTGTCAAAAGGGAATACATCAAACTCAAATCCGTATGAACAAAATTTTCTTTTTATTTCTGGTAGCGATCTGCTGGGTTGCCTGTGTTGCCGAAGACTCCTCGAATGCCGGGGAAAGGGCCGGGGCTAAGACCCGAACAAGTCAGGCGGTGAAAGCCATTGTACTGGACGAAGGTGAGCCTGCCGCAGATGGTTGTGGCTGGACATTGATGATTGACTCAACGCGGTACAAGCCCACAAACTTATCGGATGAATTCAAGATGACTGACCTGAAAGTTAAGGTCACGTATGAAGAACTCGAAACGATTTACCGATGCGGGATTGCTGCGTTACCCATGCCGGAACTGAAAATCCTGACAATTGAAAAGGATTAGACCAGCCGCTGCTGTTTTAGTTTGTCTTTGATGTACGTTTTAAATTCCGTTGGACTGGTTACGGTAACTTCATCGGCAAGGCCCATCACAAACCGGCCGACACCTTTGAAGTTTAGCACCGGTCCGTTAAACGTGTAGGTACGCTCCTCCTGGCTCTCATTTTTTTCGAGGTACGGAAGCGAGAGCGGAAACTCTTCGCGCAAAAGAACATACGCGCGCAGACTGAGCTTGAGGGTTACCCATGTTTCCTTCTTGCCGCTGATACCGAAGATGTCGGTTGATGTTTTCTCATGCAGTTTCGGAAACTTGTACGGTTTATCGAGCACGACCACCTCCCCGATTCGTTCGAGCTTGAAGAATTTGTTCTGCTTGTCTTTGGTATCGAGTGCCTGTACCGATTGGAAACCCTCGCCAAACTGGAAAGGCTCCACCAGGCGGTCGGTAATTTCCTGACTGTTTGCCGAATGGTAGTTCTTCAACACAACCTGCTTGCCCCCCTCAATCGCTTCGCTGATGGCCCGGAACATTTTGGCAACACGGAGTTTTAAGAACTGTTCCGGCAATTCTTTCGCCTCCGAGTGGAATGCAAGCTTTTTCAGCAGGGTGCCGCGCAGCGGGTGTTTGTCCGCTCCGCTTTGAATGAGCTGCCGCAGGATGCTGACCTCTTCGAGGGTAAACCGATCTTCCGGGTTTTCTCCCTCCTCCTGGTGAATAAAATAGCGGCCGTGGAAGTCCTGATCGATAATGAATCCAATTTCTTCGAGCAACTTAAAATAGCGGTAAACCGTGCGTGACGTTGAATCGAGTTGTTGCGCAAGCTGATCAACGGTACGTCCGCCCCCCTTTAATAATCCGATCAGTTGAAATACGCGTAAAATCTTGGCTTGTGGTATCATTTGGTCAAATTAGGCATTTGACACAAATTGTCAAAATGATGATCGTTATTCGTATCATGAAAACGACAAAGAAGTCTGCTCCGCGGTTGAATGAACAACCGGTTTCACTGCCGCGCAATCCGGAGGTCATTGAAAAGTTTTACAAACAAATCATAAACAGTTTTGGTTATGCAAATCCAGGAAAAGCGTAGAACCCGCAAAACATCCAACTATCCGGAACAGGAGTTTCTGAATGAGCTGGAATTATTAACGCTCATTGAGCAGCATTACAACGGAAGGCCGGCCGCACGAATTTATGTGGCGCCCATGTGTTATATCCTGCCGGAGTTTTACGAGCAGGCGTTACAGGGCATGCTGGGCAGTTTTGAAGCACGGGAAGAATATGAAGCGTGTGCCCGCGTAATCAAGCTGTTAGCGAATATTTAAGTTTTAAGAGGAGCGCTATTTGCCATAGTGTACTTGCTTCCCGAGCAATCGGGAGGCAGCTCCTTTTTTAAACGCGGTCTTGCATGCATTCATGCAACCTCGTAATTCTATGCTAAGCCGCCAGCTCCGTTAACGCCTTCACAAACGCATCCAGTTCAGCGGTGGTTGTGTAAACGTTTGGCGTAATCCTGCAACCGCGAACACCTTGCCCGTCAATCGCGACTGTCCAGATCTTATACTTCGTGAGCAGTGTTTTGGCCATGTCGGCTGGTGTCATCGTTTCAATGCCCACGTTAGCAATGCCGTACGCCCGCTTCGGATCTGCCGGCGTGTTCAGCACAATATTCTTTACACCCCGGACGCGGGAAGTCCAGTAGTTCTGTAAATACTGGAGCCTTGCTTCTTTGCGTTCCGGCCCGAGCTTCTGGTAAAAATCAATCGCATCAATAATGGTCAGGTCGGTCGCCACCGGATGTGTACCTGTATGCGCCAGATGGGTAATGTCATCCTTCATGCTCCAGTCGGCCATCAGCGACCATAAGCCGGGCGCTTTGCCTTCTTTCACGTAGAGCAAGCCCGCACCGAGCGGAACACTCAGCCATTTGTGAAGACTGGTGGCATAGTAATCGCATCCCAGATCAGGAATTTTAAAGTTCACATGCGCGAATGCATGCGCACCATCTACTGCCACGTCAACGTTGAGGCTGTGCGCCATGTCGCAAATCTTTTTGATTGGCAACACCTGACCGGTGATGTTGATCATGTGGCTCACGAGCAATAATTTTGTTTTTGGGGTGATCGCGCTGCGGTACAGTTCCACGATCTCTTCATCGGAGGCGGGATGGTTGGGTACAGAGAGAATCTTCGCAACAATGCCATAACGCTTCTCCATCAACTTAAACTGGTTCACAATCGAGCCGTAGTCCTGCTGCGCCATCACGGCTTCATCGCCTGCATTCCAGTGAATACCATTAATAACCGTATCCAATGATTCGGTTGTGTTACGGGTTATTGCGATTTCGGTTGGAGAACATCCTGCTAACTCGGCCAGCTTCGCTACAACTTTCTTTTTATTTTCGACTTGTACGGTGCGCATGTAGTACGAACCCTGCATATTCACCTCCCGAATATGGTCGAGGTATTTATCAAGTGTTTCCTGTGGCAGGAAACAATAGTACCCGTTTTCCAGATTGATGTAATCGGGCTTCAGCTTATAACCTTTGCGAATACCGGCCCAGAATTTTTCATCGTTGGCCAGCGCCTCGGGCGAATACGCTTGGTGTTGCTCGAGCCATTCGCCTACGGCTATACGGGGCATGAAGGCAGCTGCACCGAGCGCAAGGCTGTGCTGAAGGAAAGTTCGTTTGTCCATAGTGTTGAACGGGTTATTTATTACGATACGGCAACGTCAATTCATCACCTATGCTGGTCATTTGTTCGTAACAGAGTTAATAATCCAAAAGACAATGACATAAATCACGGCGATAATCATCACCACTGCTCCGGTGCCGGCAAAAACGTTCAGGATAAAAATCCTGGCCGCTGCCGCAGCACTCCCCGCATACTTCTCATCCAGAATCTTTTGTACCCGATCTATTCGCCCATACCGGATCAGCAGACAAGCCCAGCCGATGGCTGCCAGAATAAGCTCAACGACAACAAACGCTAAGCCTTCCATCACTCCAGCAATTTCTTCAGTTTTACCAATTGCTCCACGTTCTCAGGGGAGTGAATATTATCCGTGACAGCATATTTCTCACGCGTGGTCAATCGCCAGCTCAGCGAAGCGCGCGCGTTATTTTGGCGAAGGCTATCCATCTCGTGCAACACCGGCACATAACTTTCCACCGTATACTGGAGGTCGATCCGGTCAACCGGGGCATTAAACCACGGCTTCATCATACCGATCAGTAAATCGCTGTTGATGTCCTGAAAGTTCTCGAAGTTGTTGTACACCGTACTGATGGGCTGCGTGAAGCTGTCGATGATCGTCTGGCCTCCTTTTGCATTAATGGTGCTAAGCTTGGGTGAATCACGAATGGAAATAAAGACGATGCCTGACGTGTTTTCTTCAATCCAATCGTTGAAGGCATATACAAACCTGACAGCATCTGATAACCCGAAGTTGTCGGAAATCCCGGCATCCATAATCTGCACCGCTGGTTCGGTAGGCAATGTTGTATTGGGTGTGATGTACGGAAAGGTTGCACTCATCCGCAACGCGGACAAGAAGCGAAGGTTGGCTGCATCCTGATCTTTCAACAATAAGTGCAGGTCGATACCGCCCAGCTTGGCAGACGGATAGTTCGGATAACTCAACACATCGTTGTTCATAAACGACACCGAACGCGAAGCGATGTAAAGCTTACGTCCATCGTTTACCACGGTAGGTGTGAGAATAATCATCGGAACAAGCGCCTGCTTTTCCGGCTGATGATACGCGGTGATTGGCTTATCCATTAACCCTTCGGTGATTTGGTTGAGCTGTTGCTCGAACGTATACCCGCGGTCGCGGATGTACTGCTTGCCTGCGTATTCAAACTTTGAAAAGCCCACGAACAAGTCGTTCGCAAGCAGACTGAAGATGAGCGGATTTAAATTATCGGTCGATATCTTATCGCGATGCACATACGAAAATGGATTTGTAACCTCGCCCTGCTTTTCCCGAAGCTTAAGTTCACGATAGTAGCTCGCCCCGATCAAACCTCCGGAGGCACCTGTGATCAGAATGCTTTGCTCCATTAACTTCCCGTGCGTAAGGCTGTCGGCTGTTTGCAAAGCGTTTAACGTCCAAAGCGCAGCCCGTTTTCCGCCACCGCTCACACACAGGAAAACCATTTTCGGTTTTTGCGATCCGTTAAACTTCGCCCGCCAGTTTTTCAGCATCACCAGTGCACTGTCTTTATCAGCTGCAATGATGCTGTCGGTATTTAATTTCTTTAATGCCGCTACGGTGTATTCTGCGGGCTTCTTATGATAATCGAGCCCGAAAGCCTGGTATTTCTTCGAAAAGAAATCCTTGCCATACAACACATTCACGACCAGAAAAATTACCAGCGCAGTGGTGGCTGACCAGTTTCCAAACCAATAGGAAAATGCGCCTGACAACATCACAAATACCGTAACGAAAATCATGAAGCTTGCTGCTGCCGGCAATTGAAATGCGGGATAATCTTTAAAGATTCCAAGCAACAGGATCAGCGCAAAGATGAACAACTCGATGATCACGAGGTTAAAATGATTCTGATCAAAAACCTTTAAAACTTCGGCACGATCATAAAAGTCAGCTTCATCTTCCACCCTGCGGACCCGGAAGCCATCCAGGTACGTATCCACGCGAACCTGCTTTTTCCGGGCGATGTCGAGTTTCTTCATGGCACTCGCGCGCGTTACCTGAACTTTTTCTTTCAGCTTCTCATCAATCCTGCACACCACATATTTAAAGATGTCTTTGTTGGTGAGCCAGAAGTAAACGTAGAACAAGGCCGACATGGCGATATACCCAATGATAAAGCCGGTAATATTCCACGTGAGGGTCAGCCCGTCTGTGTATTGGTTGTCAACCTGAAACCGGATGATCTGGAACAGGTAAACTGCCAGAAACGTAATCGGGATAATGCTGTTGTTGACCGAAAATTTGGTAAACGGCTTGGAGAGCGCCCCGACAAACGAAAAGCGGTGGCCGTCATTAATATAACTGGTAATCTGGAACGCGGTTGTGAACCCTGCTGTGGTAATGCCCAGAATAAAAAAACTCGTAAAATTTACTTTGTTGAGGTACTCAGGGTCGAGAAACAAATAGGGAATGCCCAGATATTTCCCGAACGAACCGGTGATCATCGCAAACAGGATCACCCAGCAAAGCATCATCACATGGTTGCGCTTGAAATTGTTGAGCAGCAGCTGAACCGGGAAGGAGTAGATAAATGCGGCAAAAAACTTATTGAGCCTTTGTACCATAGACAGTATGGATGAAAGTTAGCTATTTTTTAGCTCCAAAAAACAAATGCT
This sequence comes from Cyclobacteriaceae bacterium, assembly GCA_016786495.1. GTDB lineage: Bacteria > Bacteroidota > Bacteroidia > Cytophagales > Cyclobacteriaceae > UBA2336. The sequence goes on along the minus strand of JAEUUJ010000033.1, from coordinate 133,875 downwards.
TTCCTGACAGAATTTGTCGAGCTTGTTAGATATACTTGCAGGAATAACCACTACGAACACGTTTTTTTGACAAAGGTCTTTTCCATATATCGGTCATCGGCCGGATCGGGCAAAACCCGCACGCTGGCCAAAGAATATCTCAAACTGGCCCTTGAACACAAGGGCTACTATTTCCGGCATATTCTGGCGGTGACGTTCACCAATAAGAGCACGCAGGAAATGAAAGACCGCATCCTGGCGTACCTGGATGAATTTGCGAACGGCAAGCCCAATGAACTGGCCGAAGAACTGAAAAAAGAGCTCAGGCTCGACAACAACACGTTTCAGGAGCGCAGCCGCGATGTGCAGCGCGAAATCCTCCACAACTACAGCCAGTTTTCCATCAGTACGATCGATGCATTTTTTCAGCGTGTGATTCGCTCGTTTACGCGTGAGTCGGGGTTGATGGGTGACTACAAGCTGGAAATCGATCAGGAAATTGTGCTCGAGGAAGTGATCAACGACCTGATCGATGAACTCGGATCCAACAAAGAATTAACCGAATGGGTAGTTGAGTTTGCCAAAGACAGCCTGGAAAACGAACGCGCCTGGGATGTGCGTGCGAGCCTGCGCACGTTCGCGGAAGAAATATTCCGCGAAGAGTTTAAAGTGATCGAAGACGAAGTTATCAAGGAAACAAACGACCATAATTTTTTTAAAGAACTAAAAAACAAACTCTGGCAGATTAAGAACAGTTTTCTCAGCAAAGTTTCAAAACCGGCAGCCGAAGCACTGAAGATCATACAAACAAAAAACTGGGACATCACCGAGATCAGCTACGGCAAGAACTCGGGGGTACTCACCTTTTTTGAAACCTTTGCCACACAGAAAAACATCAAGGATATTAAAGAGCCTGGCGACCGACTGCAAAACTATTTCACCAAACCTGAAAAATGGCCGAGCAAAACAGCTACTAATCCGGCTGACATGGTGGTGACCGCAGAAAAACAGTTGATTCCGATCATTCATCAGATTCTCGAAACCTGGCAAACATTCTATAAGGAGGCGTTAAGCGCAGAGCTTGTGTTGCGAAATATGTATGTATTCGGACTGATTGCCGATATCACGCGCAAACTGCGGGAATACAAAGAGCGTAACAACACCATGCTGTTGGCCGATGCACCTAAATTCCTGAACGGAGTAATTGCCGACAGCGACACTCCTTTTATTTACGAAAAAGTAGGTTCGTTCTATCGCAATTTTCTGATCGATGAGTTTCAGGATACATCCGGCTATCAGTGGAAAAACTTTCTCCCGCTGTTAACAAACAGCCTTGACCAGGGCAACCGCAGCATTGTGGTGGGCGATGTGAAACAGGCTGTGTATCGCTGGCGCGGAGGCGATTTGAAATTACTACAGGAGCAGGTCGAAAAACAGATCGGCCGGGAGCGCGTTCAAACAATCGAACTTGATACGAACTACCGCAGTGCTGCGGAAATCATCCGGTTCAACAACGTGCTGTTCAAAAATGCCGCTGCGCTGGTAAAAGACATCACGGGCGGTGACCTGCCGGAAGCATCGTTTCGGGATGTTGAGCAGAAAGATTTCAAAAAACACGAGGGCTTTGTTCAAATCCAGTTCCTGCAAGACGATGAAGAGACGACCTGGCAAACCTTTGCCATGGAGAACATTCCAAAACAGCTTGAGCAACTGCAACAACTGGGGGTTAAACTGAACGACATTGCCATTCTGGTGCGAAAAAATTCAGAAGGCCAGCAAATTGCCGCGAGTCTTCTCCACTACAAAAATTCACCGTTGGCCAATCCCGCCTGCCGGTATGACGTAATCTCCAACGAGTCGTTGCGACTGGATGGCGCTGCTTCCGTAAACCTGCTGTTGGCCGCCATGCGCTACATGCAATTTCCGGAAGATTCGATTGCACGCGCCCAACTGAGTTATGAGTATGCGCGCATCAAAGGTGATCAGCTTCCGCTGAACGAAGTCTTCAAAGTTGCCAATCAGGTATTCTTCGAAAATAATTTACCGCCAGCATTCGCGAAATCAAAAGCCTGGCTGAAACGCCTGCCGCTGTTCGAGTTGACTGAAACGCTGATCGATATATTCCGCCTGGGTGAAGTAACGGGTGAACTGGCCTATCTGCAGGCGTTCCAGGAGCTGGTGCTGGAGTTTTACAGTCGCGAAAAAAATGATGTGGGTGCCTTCCTGGAATGGTGGGAAGACAACAAGCATAAGCAGTCGCTGCAGATTTCGGGTGAAGTGGATGCCGTGCAGATTGTTACGATTCATAAATCGAAGGGCCTTCAGTTTAAATATGTGTTGATCCCTTTTTGTTCGTGGAATATGGATCACGAACGTTTTAATAACCCGTTGCTGTGGGTCCATTCCGATGTGAAACCCTTCGATGAAGCAGGCCACGTCCCTATCGAATATTCCGGCCGGTTGAAAGATACCTGCTTCGATCAGTTCTATCACGAAGAGTATGTACGCTCATACCTCGATAACCTCAATCTTCTGTATGTAGGCTTCACGCGGGCAGAACACGCCTTACTGGTGATGGCTCCGCATCCTAAAAGCAAAGGCCAGCCTGCCTACAGCGTAGCGAAACTGTTATTGGAAAGCCTCGAGCGGGAAGAATCCTTTAAACCTGACTGGGATGCGAACACCCTGACATTCAAGTCGGGCAGGTTAACGCTTACGACAGAACAGAAAAAATCTACGTCATCTGCGATTAACCTGTTGGTTTACCCGGCTTCGCGCTGGCGCGACAAGCTGGTGATCAAGCATCAGGTTGCGAGTTATTTTGAAGACCATGCTGCCGATCAGCAGGAACGCATTCGCCATGGGTTATACATGCACGAGGTACTTTCCCGAATCCGGTATACGGATGAAATACCTGAAACACTGAAACAGGTTGTGCAGGAAGGATTAATCACAGAAGATGACCGGCAAACACTGGCCGATCAGTTATCGGAATTACTTACGAATGCAACGATTAACGAGTGGTTCTCTAAAAACTGGACTGTTAAAACCGAAGTGCCCATTATTCTTCCGGGTGGCGATGAAAATCGCATTGACCGCCTGCTGATCAGGGACAAAAAAGCAATCGTGGTTGATTTCAAAACCGGTGTTCACAACAAAAACGATATCCAGCAGGTACGCGCGTATGTTACCATCCTCCGGCAAATGAACTTCACAGATGTGGAAGGATACGTTTTGTACCTGAGAGATCGTGAAATCGTAAACATCAACGACCTGAAGCCCAAGGTTTCCAAAAAGAAAGAAGACAAAGACCAACTCGGACTATTTTAATCGTGAAACCATTCTTATACGATCTTGCCGAAAAGCTTTTCCGGGAACATGCCCAGCCCGAGAACGTGACGTTGGTTTTCCCCAACCGGAGAGCTTCCCTGTATTTCCGGAAGTACTTTTCGCAGATTATTGAAAAGCCGGTCTTTTCACCGCGTCTGATCACCGTGGAAGAATTCATCACGGCCTACTCACCGCTTCGGGTACCCGACAAACTTGAGCTCATCCACCGGCTGTACCAGGCGTACCGAACGGTTACCCAAACGGAAGAACAGTTTGATCGCTTTTACTTCTGGGGTGAGATGCTTATTCGCGACTTCGATGAGGTCGACAAGTACATGGTGAACGCTCCGCTCCTGTTTCAGGACCTGAGTAATCAAAAAGAACTCGACTCGCGGTTCGATTTCCTGACACCCGAACAACTGGAATTCCTGCGGGAATTCTGGGGCAACTTTGACGGAAAGGACGGCGCAACCAAACACAAGTTTTTACAGTTATGGCGGCAGTTGCCTGACGTGTACGAAGAATTTAAACGCCAGCTAAAATCGGAGGGTCTTGCGTATGAGGGCATGATTCATCGTGACGTGGCAGACGCCTTTGCTGCCGGGCTGATTAAACCCGAACGTTCTACCGACTACTCGAACGAAACGTGGTTTGTCGGCTTCAATGCACTAACCGGTGCCGAAGAAAAAATCCTGACGTGGTTTGTTGCAAACACACAGTCGCAAATCCATTGGGACCTTGATGACTACTACCTGAACAACAAAACCCAGGAAGCGGGTGAATTCTTCCGGGAATATCAAAATCACCCTGTGCTGGGTAAAACCTTTGATGCCAACGCGCCTGCGAATTTCAGTACGAAAAAAAATATGCGCGTAATTGGCGCAGCACAGCCGGTCGGCCAGGCTAAAATCATGGCGCAGCTTTTACAACAAGAGCTTGAGAAAGGCATGATTCCGGAAGAAACACTGATTGTTCTTCCGGATGAGAAACTCATGTTGCCGGTGCTGCACGGAATTTCAGCCAGCATCGATAAACTGAACGTAACCATGGGCTATCCCCTCACGAACACGCCCATGTTCAACCTGATTGAATTGCTGATCGAACTTCAAACGCACCGGAGAGGCGATTTCTATCATCATCGTCAGGTATTATCGCTGCTCAATCATCCGCACGTGATCTCCGCTGATCCGGCATCCGCCAACGAAAAGCGCAAACGCATCCAGGGCGAAAACTGGGTGATGGTTCCGGGGAGCATGCTCCGCACCGATCATGTACTGCAGAAACTGATTTTCTGCGAAGCCACTGAAACCAGTATCCTCGAATACTTGCGGCAGGTGGTGGAACAGGTAGGCTCGCTGCAACAAACTGAAACCGTTGACAAAGAATTTGCCGTTCACTTCCTGAAGTTTTTAAACCGCATGGAAGATGTGCTCGGAGATACATACAGCAGCCTGAAAGCATTCCTGCAATTGTTCCGTCAACTGATTAAAACGCAAAAGATCCCGTTCACCGGTGAACCCTTGCGGGGATTACAGGTAATGGGTGTTTTGGAAACGCGGAACCTGGATTTCAAAAACGTTTTCATTCTGTCGTTGAATGAAGGTTCGCTGCCGTCCGGCAGCGGTAAGGGTTCATACATTCCCTACAACATCCGCAAGGCATATCAGTTGCCCACGGTTGAACATCAGGATTCGATTTATGCATACCTGTTTTACCGGGTGATGCAGCGGGCTGAGAATGTGTTTCTGTTCTATAATTCGGAGACCGATCAACTGGGACAGGGCGAGATGAGCCGGTACTTGCAGCAACTTTTGTATGAAAGCGGTATCAATCCGGATCGCCAGGTGCTGCACAATCCGATACAGCCGCTGGAGATTAAGCCGATCGTTATCCGAAAAGATGCCGAGATACTGGAATCGCTCAACCGCTTAAACGAAGGCAACGTTTATTTTAAAGGCATCTCTCCTTCCGCGCTAAACACGTACCTCGAATGCCGCCTCCAGTTTTATTTCCGGTACATCGCCAAGGTGCGTGAACCGAACGAGGTGGAAGAAGACATTGATGCCCGCATCATGGGAACGTTTCTGCACGATGTGATGGAATTATTTTATAAACGCATTCGCGAGAAGAAGCGCAGCAAGGAAATTATCGCAGGTGACTTCGACCGGGTTGAGGCTGACATCGATGCTCTCCTGAACGAGGTTTTCATCAAGAAATACAACCTGGATCCATCCAAACCGGTGGAGTTCGAAGGTCAGCGCCTCGTGGTACGGGAGGTGGTAAAACGATTTGCACTCCGCATCCTGGAAATGGATAAAGAGTATACACCCTTTGTGATGGAGGCTGTTGAACAGGCAGGCGTATTATACCGCATTAAAATCGATCAGTCACCCGGTTATGCAGTAGTGGGTGGAAAAATTGACCGGGTAGACCGGAAAGATGATCTGTTACGCATCGTGGATTATAAGACCGGAAAGGACAAACTCGACTTCGAGAGTGTTGCGTCACTCTTTGCGCGTGATGGCAAACGTAACAAGGCGGCCTTCCAGACATTAATCTATGCGTTGCTGTATCAAACAAACATCAACCCTGCGGTAACCGGATTACGGATTTCTCCGGGACTGATCAACCGGCTGAATTTATTCGAAGAAACAACCGAGTTCGGATTGAAACTGGCCAAAGCACCCGTACGGGATGTAAAGTTTCTGTTGCTGGAGTTTGAAGACCGCCTGCGCAAACTGCTGGAAGAAATTTTCAATCCGGAAGCCAACTTTGATCAAACCACCGTGATTGAAACGTGCAGAATTTGTCCGTACCGGAACATTTGCTACCGGTAAATACTCACTCCAGCAATGCTTCCTTGAGTTTATCGAGTGTTACCGGCTTGATCAGGTATTTCGTTACCCCCAACTCTTTAACACGTTCCATGTCTTTGGGATTGATGGAGGACGTTATCACTACAATGTTTACCCGATCCATGCCGGGCACCTTTAATTTGCGGAGTGCTTCTAGAAAACCGAAGCCATCGAGTTCGGGCATCGTCAGGTCAAGCAGAATAGCATCGGGCAATGCGGCCGTTCCTGAAAAGTAACCATTGAGGAGATCGAGTGCCTGCTGACCGTTTAATGCGGTATGCACTTCTTTCGCAAGTCCGCCCAACGATAACATCCGCGTATGCAGGAAATTAAAAATGGGATCGTCATCAACAATAAGTACCTTCTTCATGCAGCAGACTTCACAAAAACGTGTTTATATAACGTAAAAAGGTTTGAAGTAAGCTGAGTTGATAGGAGTTAGTCCTATCGGCTTCATTCGCAACAACGTAAGTTTCCGTGCAACTTGTTACCCGTTCCGCCCTGTGCAGATTGGCAACGGGTGAATCGGTAGCCCGTAGCGATTTCCATGCATGTAAGAAAAAAGGTGACTCTGCAGGGGTTCAAATTGTCCCGGAAAGGGATTTTCCGGAAAATGCCGGCACTCCGGAAAAAATAATTTTACCATTTTAACAATGCGCGATCAGGGTATACCGTTGGTGGCGTGTTATACTTCCGGAAACGGGACAATACGATTGATCAGCCCCTCATCTGATACCGGCAGCTTCAAGGCTCTCTTTGAAGAAAGCTTTCATGCATTTTTCGCACCGATGCACCGGTACGCCTGTACCCTGTTGAAAAATAATGAGCAGGCACAGGATGTAGTCCAGGCGGCTTTTGTGAAATGGTGGGAAGCAGGAACCCGGGTTCAAAACCTGGATGAAGCCAGGAAATACTTATATACCGCGGTTTATCATACGGCACTCAACGTGATCCGGAACGATAAATCAAAGAAAGCACAGGATGAAGCGTACAAACTGCATCACGCGCATTCCACCGCGGGCACTGACGGACTGGTTGTTGCTGAACTTGACAACCGGATTAACACGCTGATCGAAGCGTTGCCAACTCAATGCAAAAACATTTTTTGCATGAGCCGGTTTGAAGGTAAAACGTATCAGGCAATTGCCAGCGAATTAAACCTTTCGGTCAAAACAGTAGAAACGCAAATGGGTAAGGCCCTTCGGATACTGCGGGAAAATCTCGCAGGTTATGTTCACACTAACTGAGCTGCATGGATGAACGTTACAACGATATGGACATGCTGATTGCCAGATTCCTGGCCGGTGAAGCCACTCCGGAAGAAGCGATGCAGCTTGAGGACTGGATCAGTGCGTCAGCTGAAAACCGTGAAGCATTCCACCAGGCACAAGCGATCTGGGGTACCGCAGCGCCAAGGCCTGACGTTCAAAAGCTCTGGCAAACTCTCCCCATCCATAAAAAAAGCAAAATCATTTTCTTTACGCCCCTTCGCATAGCCGCAGGGTTGTTGCTTCTGGCTGCAGCCTCTGTTGTGGCGTACCTGGTCATGCATCAGGCAGAACCCGTGGAAACGTTCCTCACACAACAAAGCTTTGAAGAGCCGAGATCTTTTTCGTTACCCGAAAAAACATCCGTCACGCTTAATAAAACCTCCAGTCTTTGCTACGCCCAAAACTTTACACGACAGGTTCACCTGACCGGTGAAGCATACTTTGACGTGACTCCTGATCCGCTGAAGCCTTTCACCATTACCGCAGAGGAACTGCAGATCAAAGTGCTCGGCACTGCCTTCGATGTGTCGGCCTATGCGGCCGATTCTACCGTCCGGGTTCAGGTTATTCATGGCAAGGTGCAAATGAAGCACTTGGGCGACAGCGCCACGTTACTGGCGGGCGACCGGGGCGTTTTCAACAAGCAGACGAAAAAAATCCGCGTCATAAAAACAGAAACGCACAATAACCTCGGATACGCCACGCGCGAATTCGAATATACTGACAGACCATTGTCTGAAATTCTGGACGACCTTGCTGCGGCTTATGGGGTTACATTTGAAATGGAAAACCCGGCTGTAAAAACCTGCCGTCTTACGGGGGAGTATCGCGGTACAACCCTTCCTGTTATCCTGGAGATAATTACCAAATCGCTCGACCTGGAGTACACCATCAACGGAAATCGGGTGTATATTTCCGGTGATGGTTGTCTGTAGATTCCGGTATTGTCTGTCGGTTGTAATGATCCTGACGTGCCTTTCAGCCTTTGGCCGGCAGTCGGTTGATTTGCTTGATACTCCGATCAATTTACAATCTCAAAAAGTACGGCTGGATACACTGCTTCAAACCATCACCCGAAAAACGGGACTTCGGTTTTCGTATAATTCCAAACGGCTCAATACAGCCTATACGCTTGCACTCCCCTCAAAAAAGGTAACAGCCAGAGAAATACTCGATCAGTTGAGAACCAAAACAAACGTGTTGTATTCACGGGTGGAGAATCATGTTATCCTGAACATCGAAAAGTCAACGATTCAACAAAATCCATCGGCAAAGCCAACTACGCCTGCACGTATTCAACCAACGAGTCTCAAACCTGCTCCGCCCGAACAAACGAAACCCGTTGAACCGCAAGTTGACCAACAAAAAGAAGTTGCGATCTCTGTCGACACACTTTCCGTTGCAGCGCCCGTCGTGCCGTTACCCGATACAGCGACCGCCTTAAAATCAATCGTTGCCACGCAAACCAACAACGCTGTGCTTCCCATGCAGGATTCTTCTTCGGTACAGCCCGCAACCGTTGCACTACCGGCCCAAAGAGATACTCCTAAACCCCGGCCTGCACCGGTGGTGAACACTAAGCGCAATCAAAAAAAACCGGGGTATTTTATCGATCTGGGTATCAGTACCGGGGAAACGCTGTTCATAGGCGCAACACTCCGAACGGGCACAAACTCGTTTTTTGGAACGCTTTCGATCAGAAGTAATGGAAGCTCGGCCATTCTTCTTTACGGATTGAGTGGCTCGCTGCGAGCGGGCGGGCGGTCAAAAATCGTGTTGAATACATATTTAGGAACCTACTCCAAATCATTTCGGGCAACACGATCAGCCGATTCGGTTGTTACCAATCACACCATTAGCGTATCCGGACTTTGGGCCGGGATAAACGGAGGAGTTGAATGGAAACTCAACACATCCGGCAGTTGGAAATTATTTGTTGGCTTGAGCTTCAACGCACTGGAAAGCCGCTATAGGGTAGACGGAAAAAACCAGGGCCTTACCGGAATGCCGGGATCAAATCCGGAGCGTAAATACGCAGCCTTCTACCCGTTTTATACCCTCAGCAACACGTATGACGATACTTCCTTTGAATCGTTAAAAACCTGGCTCGGACTGCACGTGGGTCTGTACCGAACAATTTTTTCGCGGTAGCATCAGGGTACCGGCCCCCGGATGTGTTGTAGAGACAAGGGCGCTTTCGCCCGAGACTTAAAATCAACCCAATGAAAAACCTTAGTTATTTGCTGGTATGTGCAGTTGTAATGTTTGTGGCGGCCTGCTCAGACGATGACACCAACAACAACCCCACAATTAAAGAAAACGAACTGAGCATGATTGTGCCGCGAACCAACGGTTCAGGAAATGCGCTTTTGTTCAAAGACGGAACACTGGCTAACCCAAAATCAGGTATTGACGCATTCGAGTCCCGCTCAGCCGGAAGCAAGCTGCTGTTGTCGTATAAAACGCTTGGCAAAGAAAACGGACTGTTAAACATTGCCGTAACGTCATACGCTAAAGCGGATGACTCCACCTTTACGGTTGACCCAACCCCCACCCTGGATGAGGCGTTGTATTCAAAATCCTTTACCGGAACGTACTACACATCCGATCACGACAGCACCGAGGTTTCAACCGGTTCACTGACACTTTCGTTTGAAGCAAAAGGCACCACGACTACGGTTTATCATTACAATTTTGCTCCGGAAGAAGGTTCCGCGATTGTGGGTTCAGGTAAGTTCACCTTAGATGATCAAACAATCACATTCGAAGACAATGAGGACAGCGATTTTGTTGTTCCAACCGGCAACTTCACACTGTGGTTCAATGACGGAATGCTTTACCTGTGGAAGGTTGGTGAAAATGGTGAGTTCTTCAGCTATGCGCTGAAGCAGGATTAAGTGACGTTGGTTTACAAGAGAAAGGCAGTGGTACTCACTGCCTTTTTTTGTTTTCCATGGGTGGTGCTAGTTGTTTTCATCTGACTTCGATCGGGGAAGCTTAAAGCTGAAATCCGATCCCTTGCCTACCTCGCTCACAACTTCCGTTTTGGTGTTATGATGTTCGAGGATGTGTTTTACAATGGCCAGTCCGAGTCCGGTGCCGCCCTTCTCGCGGCTTCGGCTTTTATCTACCCGATAAAACCGCTCAAATATTCGGGTCAAATGTTCCTCCGCAATCCCCTCGCCATGATCGCGTACATGTGTGGTTACATTCTTTTTACCGACATCAAAACTTACGGTTACCTCACCACCTTCAAATGAATGTTTAATGGCATTGCTCACCAGGTTTGTGATCACTTGCGTGATGCGTTGCCAGTCGGCATAGACGATCGCTTTGTTTTTGGAACCCTGAAGCTTGAGTGAGATTTTCCGTTCTTCCGCTTTGTCTTCGAGTTGTTCAAAAACCTCCTGCGTGAGTTCGTACAGATCGATGGTTTCGAAGTGCATTTTGATCTGCTTCGTCTCAATGTGTGAGAGCGTTAACAAATCCTGCACCAGTGCATCGAGTCCATCGAGGCTTCGCGCAGCTTTTTTCAGGAAGTTGCCCCGCACGGCTTTGTCGTTTACCGCCCCATCAAGCAGCGTGTGGACAAATCCCTGCGCAGCAAAAATGGGTGTCTTCAACTCGTGCGAGATGTCGGCGATGAATTCTTTCCGGAAAGCCTCCAGCTTGCGCAGCTCATCAATTTCCTTTTGCTTGAGTTCAGCAAACGAAAATATCTCTTCATTGATTTTTTCGAGCGGATTAAGTGTGTTGGGTTTTTGCCGATCAAGGCTATGCAGTTCGCGTTTCTTAAGCTTATCGATCAGCTTGTATATTTTATTGATCTCGCGGAAGATCAGCAATTCCAAAATTGAAAAGGTAAGGATATACGAAACCGAAAAACAAATGACGAACGTTACAACAAGAACCGTTGTGTCAACCGTTTCGAACAGCGTAAGAAAAAGCGTGGTGATGATGGCAATGCACAGGGCAAGAATAAGCGCGAGTACCCGTGAGCTGTAAATCATGTTTCAATTTAACAATTAATCAATTTAGCAAGACGCAAATGTCATCGTTAAATTGTTAAATCAGGTATTATTGATTCAATTCAAAGCAAACTTATACCCCACACCCTTCACCGTAGTAATGTAATCCTCGCCGATTTTCTCGCGAACTTTCCGGATATGAACGTCAACGGTGCGGGCCAGCACGTACACGTCTGATCCCCAGATGTTCTGCAGCAGGTCTTCGCGACTGAAAACTTTGTTCGGATTCTGTGCCAGGAAGTACAACAGCTCGAACTCCTTTTTAGGTAAGCTGATTTCCCGTGTGCCAATCTTAATCGTATAGCTGGTGCGATCAATGGTCAGGTCGCCAATCGTGATGGTACTGGAAGGGCTTGCTTTTTTGTTGTCGCGCCTGAACAGCGCACTGATCCGGCTCATCAATGCACGGGGCTTGATAGGCTTGTTAATGTAATCGTCAGCCCCGACATCAAATGCGGCTACTTCTGAATATTCTTCTGAACGGGCCGTGAGAAACACGATAAAGGTCTTTTGCAGTTCCGGGATTTCACGAAGCAGCCGGCAGGTTTCAACTCCGTCCATCTTCGGCATCATGATATCAAGCAAAACCAGATCAGGATGGAATTTTTTGGCTATGTCAACCGCCTTAAAGCCATCGCTGGCTGTCTTTACATCGTATCCGCTCTTTTCGAGATTGTATTTGAGAAGTTCCTGGATGGGCTCTTCATCATCCACGACAAGCACTTTCTGAACTGGCTTGTTTGCCATAGTCTGTTATTTGGTACAAAGGTAGCCAAAAGGCCGGGTTTGAAACGTCTGCCTTAACATCTTAACAATTCCTTAATGGATTCGGATTTTCGCGTTTTGCGGAAGCGGGCTACAAAAAGGGATGCTTCTTTTTATGATAGCGGATGTACGCTTTCAGATCACCTCCGAAACCACCCCGCAGCTCCGACCAGAAATCTTCCTGCTTTGACTGATAACGCTTCATGTTCATGAAGTATGTGTTATTCGGCAAATGCTCTTTGAAGCGATCCGATGGTTTCTTGTGAACCGTGAGCGAGAGCGTGTCGAGCAACGTAACAATTCTCTGAATGGCAGCTTTTTTCTTTTCCGCACGAAGGTGATCCGGAAGACTGTCTTTTTCCATTTGCTTGTACAAGCTGTCAAGCGCTTCAGCACCCCGCAGCATGTGCTCGCTGTACTTCGTGAAGTCTGAATCTTCTCCGATGTAGGTCAGGTATTCTTTTGAGTTTTTTCCGTGGGTTGAGATGAGGAATTGTTCCGCCCCGCGATCCCCGATAAACGTGGCGAGGTTTTCATTAAAGTCGATGCTGTCTTTTACGAAAATGGTAGCATGCGACATTTCGTGGATAATCAGGTTCGCGAGATCACCTTCATCGCGCTCCAGCATTTTGCTCAGGATCGGATCGGTAAACCAACCGAGCGTGGACCAGCCACCCGGATTCCGGATCGTAGTGTCCCAGCCTTCCTTATCCAGTTCATCACGAAGTTTTACAGCCCGCGCTTTATTAAAGAAACCCTTGTAGGGAACGGAGCCCACGATCGGAAAATCCCATTCTTTGGCTTTAAAGCGATAGGGCTCGCACGCCATCACGACCCACATGATCTCTTCTCCTTTTTGATCGTAAAGCGTTTTGTAATTTTTGGTATCCTTGAGCCCGAGTGAATCAATCGCATACTTGCGCACGCGCTCAATGAGTATGAGTTTGCTTTTCAGGGAATCGGGGAAGGCCGGATCTTTCATCACCTCTTCTACCGGGCGTGCATTCCACACGATGTTGAGTTGGCCTCTTCCCTGGCGCAGGCCGTACAGCACCAGATCCCAATAAACGATTACCAGAATAACAAGCACTGCCAGAAGCGCAAGCAGTGAGCGTTTAATGATCCTACCGGTTCTTTTTTGCATTCAGAAGAAAAAAGCGTTCCGAAAAATTAAGGTACAAGCCAAACGAGTATTCCAGTTCCTGCGAATACGTATCTAAGAACGGTTCCGCACGGGCAGTTAGTGTTAATCCATCGGCAACTTTTACATCGTACAGAAGTCGCAGCATCAGGAAATCACGCTTCCGGTCGATGCGATTGGGATACAGGTCGTTGGCCGATGCATACAACGGACTCCCTTCAATACTCTGAAAACGATCGCCATGCCAGTAGCTTCCCATAACCGTAAGGCCGATCCGGGTTTTGATGTAGGGGTTGACAAAATATCCCACTCCTTCTTTATTGAATAATGGCTTGCTCGCGTTGGTATTGAACATGGCGCCATACGCCTTTACACCCCAGCCCGAAACAAATCCGGTGCTGGTTCCTTCGAGCGTGAGGCCACCGGCCATGTTGAAACGTGTGATCACCTCATTGTCTACCGTATCGATTTGTCCGCCCTGATGGGCCGCTACAAGCTGCAACGGAAGGTCGATGTGCACGTCACCCAGGTTGAACAGGGTTTTATTAAATGAGATTCCGGCAGTAAAGCGTTCCGGCTCTACGCTGTTGGCGTAAATCATCTTTTGCCAGTCGATCCAGGCGTCCAGGAAAAGGCCGTCTTTCATCCAAACCACCTGCGCACCGTTTTCCAGTCGGTTGTTGAGCACCCGCTCGAAATCATACAACGGTTCAATCAGCCGGTGATGAACGCTTCCTTCCAGAGTACCGAAAATAAAATTGAAGTTGTTGTTCCGGATTTTGAGTGAAAGCGTGGGTTTGACATCCGAATAGTCGTCGTTGCCAAAATCCTTCTGCACGTATACACCTGCATCCAGGCGGACATTTTTCGAAATGTTGTACGAGAGATAGGGGTTAAGCTGATAGCCAAACAAGGTGTATCCTTCGATTACGGTATCAAAAAACTCATTGTCTTTCGCAAAACCGAGCATGTTCAGGCCGAGGTAAAGTTTGCCGGAGTCAGATGGCTCAACAGTCATGCGTTGCTCAAATGCCCCGTTGTCGAGTTGAGCGACAGCCACGGCTGGTGCGATAAGAAGGATAAGAAATAATGCCTTTTTCATGGGAAAGGACGCAATATAGGCAGGGAAAGGCCGTCCGCAACAATGCTGACAATTACTGTCACAACATTTTCAGAGGCTTTTTATTCCGCCTTGTATTGCCGTATTTTGATTCATCATTAAACACGTAACAACGACAATAGCTATATGAGTGACGCAAAAGAGAAGATCAAAGCCCTGCAGCTGACCATCGACAAGCTGGAAAAAACGTACGGCAAGGGAACCGTGATGAAATTAAGCGATGAAAAGGTAATGGATGTTCCTTCCATCTCAACCGGTTCGGTCGGCCTCGACATTGCCCTGGGGATTGGCGGAATTCCCCGCGGAAGAATAACCGAGATCTACGGTCCGGAATCTTCGGGTAAAACAACCCTTACCATGCACATGATTGCGGAAGCACAACGCAAAGGTGGTATGGCTGCCTTTATTGATGCCGAACATGCGTTCGATAAGTCATACGCAGAAAAACTTGGAATTGATACCGAAAACCTGCTGATCTCTCAGCCCGACAACGGTGAACAGGCTCTGGAAATTGCCGATCACCTGATCCGCTCAGGCGCAATTGATATTATCGTTATTGACTCCGTAGCAGCTCTTGTTCCGAAAAGTGAACTGGAAGGCGAAATGGGCGACAGCAAAATGGGCTTGCACGCACGTTTGATGTCACAGGCGTTGCGTAAGCTTACGGGTACCATCAGCAAAACCGGTTGCTCGTGCATTTTCATCAACCAGCTTCGCGAGAAGATTGGGGTGATGTTCGGTAACCCGGAAACAACTACCGGTGGTAACGCCCTTAAATTCTACGCATCCGTTCGTCTGGATATCCGAAGAATCGGACAGATTAAAGAAGACGCGGATAACATCACCGGTAACCGTGTGAAAGTTAAAGTGGTGAAAAACAAAGTAGCGCCTCCGTTTAAAGTGGTTGAATTCGATATCATGTACGGAAGAGGTATCTCCAAATCCGGTGAGATCGTTGACCTGGGCGTTGAACTGAATGTAATCCAGAAGTCGGGTTCATGGTTCTCCTACAACGGCAACAAACTGGGCCAGGGCCGCGATGCCGTGAAGCAACTGATTGAGGATACTCCGGAACTGATGGAAGAGCTGGAAGCAAAAATCAAGTCAAGCCTGGATACTGCCAAGCTTACGCTTGAAACAGCTGCGGAAGAGCGGAAAGCCGAGCGCGCAGATAAAGCTGAAAAAGTAAAAGAGAAAGTTTAAGTTAAACGTTAGGTAAACCAGGCATTAGGCGCAGAATTTTCTGAGTGCCTAATGCCTGATTCCTTTTTACGTTGCCCGAATCGCGGCCACCGGATCAAGCCTAGCGGCCAGCGCAGCCGGCACAATCCCGGCAATCAATCCAATCACGCTGGAAACGGTAAGTCCGAGTACAATATTCTTCACGGTAAGCGTGACGACAAGGTCTCCCATCGGAATCAGGGTTATCAGATAAACAAAGAACAACCCCGCAAGCCCTCCGATCATGCTCAGGAATATCGCTTCAAATAAAAACTGAAAGAGAATAAAATAGTTTTTGGCGCCCAGCGATTTCTGCAAGCCGATGATACTCGTTCGTTCTTTTACCGACACAAACATGATGTTGGCAATTCCGAATCCTCCCACCAGCATCGAGAAACCTCCGATCACCCAGCCGGCAATTCCAACCACATCAAACAATTGTCCGATGGCATTTGCAATTGCTTCCGGACGATTCATCACAAAGTTGTCTTTGTCAGTCGGGCGTAATCCCCTGCGGCTTCTTAAAAATCCGCGCACTTCATTTTCGAGTTCCACCAGCCCCACGTCATAGTCATATCCTTTAATACCAATTCGCGAAGCAGTTTCACTCCACAGGCCCGTACCAGTTTGATACAAGCGTCTGAAGTTGTTGTACGGAACGATCACATTGTAGTCGCTGCTCGTGAATCCCATGAAGCTCTGACCCTCACGCTTCACCACTGCAATCACCATGTATTTCAGGTTCTTGATTTTAATGTACTGGCCGATCGGATCTTCGTCATTCGGAAACAACGACTTCGCCACCTCGTGACCAATAACTGCTACGCTTCTTCCGCCCTCGAGCTCTTCCGCGGTAAAGTAGCGGCCCTTCTCCACGTTCACTTCAAAAATCTTGTCGTACCCTTCGCTGCCGCCAATCAATCGCACCTGCCCGATGCTGTTGCTGTTGTGTTTGATGATCTGGTTACCCTTGCCGGAAAAAATGGCAATGCTGGTGCTGTATTTCAGGTTAGCCTCCAGGAACTTGAACTCGTTATAGGAAGCATGCGGCCTGCGCATGTATTCCCACCATTTCCACTCCCCATCGGCAATGAAGGGCCATTTTTCAACGTAGATCACACTGCTACCCAGAAAATTCAGACTGTCTTTAATATTCTTTTCGAGGGAGTCGACCAGGGTGAGTACCGAGATGATGGCAAAAATGCCTATCGTAACGCCCAAAAGCGACAAAATCGTTCTTAACAGGTTTGATTTCAGGGCCTTACCCGCGAACCGGAGGCTTTCGAAAATCTGGCGGATCGTATACATCAGTACTTCTTAACGGGATTAATGCTTTTAAGTTTGTCGGCCGGGTGGGCGCGTAATTACGGAATTTAGACTTAAAACCGCCCTTATTTGTTACATCCGCTAAAATAGCGGGCACAACTTCGCAAATCTCGCAGATTGCCTTATTTTTGCAGCCTTAAAAAAATTTACACTTCATTGGGCATACTTTGCCTTCAAAAAAACGGATCTGTCGCCCGTAAGTGGCAGCTAAGTAAACTCATAACGCATGAAGCTATCCGAATTTAAGTTTGAAATCCCCAACAACCTGATCGCCCTCCGCCCTGCCGAAAACCGTGACGAATCGCGGCTGATGGTATTGCATCGCGACTCGGGTAAAATCGAGCATAAAGTTTTCAAAGACATCGTCAGCTACTTTGGAGAAGGCGACATCATGGTCGGAAACGACACGATGGTTTTCCCGGCACGCCTCTACGGCCGCAAGGAAAAAACCGGTGCTAAAATCGAGGTGTTCCTGCTCCGCGAGCTGAATGCCGAAATGCACCTGTGGGATGTACTGGTCGACCCGGCCCGTAAAATCCGTGTTGGCAACAAACTTTACTTTGGCAATGGCGACCTCGTGGCGGAAGTTATCGATAACACCACCTCCCGCGGAAGAACGATCCGCTTCCTGTTTGACGGAGATGCGGACGCCTTTAACAAAGTAATCGAAACACTCGGTGAAACTCCGCTTCCGAAATACATCAAACGGAAAATCGAGCCGGAAGACAAAGACCGTTTTCAAACGATCTTCGCAAAAAATAAAGGTGCTGTTTCAGCGCCCACAGCCGGACTTCACTTCACCAAACAACTTGTAAAGCGCCTTCAGATCAAAGGTGTTGACATGTCGTTCATCACCCTGCACATTGGCCTGGGTACGTTCCGTCAGGTAGACGTTGAAGACCTGACCAAGCACAAAATGGATTCCGAGAACTTTATCGTAGGGCCTGAAGTGGTTGAAAAAGTTAACAAGGCACTCGATAACAAAAATCGCGTATGCGCCATTGGTACTACCTCCATGCGTGCACTTGAATCGTCTGTATCGGCCGGTAACCGGTTGAAGGTAAAAGAAGGCTGGACGGATAAATTTATTTTCCCGCCCTACGATTTCAAGATTTGCAACGCCATGGTTACCAACTTCCACATGCCCGAGTCAACGCTGTTGATGATGGCTGCCGCCTTTGGCGGATTTGATTTCGTAATGGAAGCTTATAAGGTAGCCAAGAAGGAAAAATATAAATTCCTCACCTACGGAGATGCCATGCTGATTCTGTAGGGCCTGAAATCCGGTTAACGTTTTTCTACCCAGATCAGGTAGACAAAAAGCGAAACGGCAACCGGGTATAACAGGAAGTACAGCATCGTAGCGGGAATAATCCTGAGCAGGAATGCAAACGGAACAATGAGCAAAATAATACCGGCCGTGATGATCACGGCCTTTTTTTGTCTCGCCAGCGGCTTGCGGATTACCTCAAAAATTGTGTAGATCAAAAACGTTACTGCGGCCACGTTGAACGCCAGCAAAATGAACCTGATCATAGAAATCGTATTTTCGTAAAAATATGCATTCGAAGGAATATGCCATTATCGTAGCGGGCGGCAAGGGAACACGCATCAAAAGCGTTCTGCCGAAGCAGTTTCTGGAACTGAACGGGTTGCCGATTCTGATGCACACGATTCATGCTTTTGTGCGCTACTCGAACGACATTACCATCATCCTCGTACTGCCGGAAGACGATTTTCAGACCTGGCAATCGCTCTGCGCAAAACACAACTTCGACACTCCGGTAGTGTTGCAGAAAGGTGGCGACACGCGTTTTCAGTCAGTGAAAAATGGGCTCGACAAAATTCAGGGCGATGGACTGGTGGCGATTCACGATGGTGTTCGCCCGCTGGTGAGTGAAGATATCATTGGCGCCTCATATCGGCTCGCAGCCGTTCATAAAAGCGCAGTGGCGGCCGTGCGGTTGAAAGAATCCATCCGCATGACGGACCAGGATAACACGAAGGCAGTGGACCGGTCGAAGTTCAGACTCATTCAAACTCCGCAAACCTTCGAAGTTGCATTGATAAAGAAGTCGTATCAGATTAAGGATGACCCGAGCCTGACAGACGATGCCAGTGTGGCGGAACGTTCGGGGCATACGATCTCCCTGTTCGAAGGCAGCTACGAGAACATCAAAATCACCACCCCGGAAGATTTGATCGTAGCCAAAGCGCTGCTCGATTCGCGCAAATAAAAAGTCCCGCGCATGCGGGACTCAGTCACATTTATTTCTTACGACTTGCGTCGGCTAACTCAGATCAGCGTCTGCGGTACGTTTAATACTCGTCTTCATTAAAGAAGAAGTCCTCCTTGGTCGGGTAATCCGGCCAGATCTCTTCAATACTTTCGTAGGGCTGTCCGTCATCCTCAAGTTCCTGCAGGTTCTCCACCACTTCCAACGGTGCACCGGAACGGATTGAGTAATCGATTAATTCGTCTTTCGTAGCCGGCCAGGGCGCGTCTTCAAGGTAAGAGGCAAGTTCGAGTGTCCAGTACATAGTTAAATCTCCCTTTTCAATTTCCCGCAAAAATAGAATTAATTACACCATAGTCAATACCCGGGATCGGTAAAGACTGGGTTAGCCCGTCCATCGCGGAAAGGGCCAAAAAGTAACCGAACGGCAGGCCCGAATATCTATGGACTGTCGGGTAAAAACGCCATATTTGCCCTCCCTGACCAGTTGGCGGGGACTCATTCGAATAATCGCACAATGGCTGACGAAAAAATAATTTTCTCGATGACGGGGGTGAATAAGATTTATCCACCTTCCAAACAGGTTCTTAAAAACATTTATCTCTCATTTTTTTACGGGGCCAAAATTGGCGTACTCGGGTTAAACGGGTCGGGTAAATCGTCTCTCCTGCGCATCATTGCCGGAATCGACAAGGAATTCCAGGGTGAAGTAGTGTCTGACCTCAGCTTCTCCGTTGGCCTGCTGGAGCAGGAACCGCAGCTCGACAAGAGCAAAACCGTGAAAGAGATCGTGGAAGAGGGCGTTGCCGATGTGGTGAAGCTGTTGAAAGAATTTGAAGCCATCAACGAAAAGTTCGCTGATCCCGACCTCACGCCTGAGGCCATGGACAAATTGATTGCCAAGCAGGGTGAGATTCAGGAAAAGCTCGATGCGGTAAATGCATGGGAACTCGATAACAAGCTTGAACGCGCCATGGACGCACTTCGCTGTCCGCCTTCCGATGCAAAGATTGAGTACCTGTCGGGTGGTGAAAAAAGACGCGTAGCCTTGTGCCGGCTGCTGTTGCAGGAACCCGATGTGCTGTTGCTTGACGAGCCCACCAACCACCTGGATGCCGAATCGGTGAACTGGCTGGAACAACATTTAAAACAATACAAAGGAACAGTTATCGCGGTAACGCACGATCGTTACTTCCTCGATAATGTAGCGGGCTGGATTCTGGAACTTGATCGCGGGGAGGGTATTCCGTGGAAAGGAAACTATTCATCCTGGCTTGATCAAAAACAAAAGCGTTTGATTCAGGAGGAGAAGACAGAATCGAAAAGACAAAAAGCACTTGAGCGCGAACTTGAGTGGGTACGCATGAGTCCGAAAGGCCGGCATGCAAAAGGTAAAGCCCGTCTGACAGCGTATGAAAAACTGTTAGGTCAGGAAGGAAGAGAGAAAGAAGAAAAACTGGAATTGTACATTCCGCCGGGCCCGCGTTTGGGTAACAAGGTTATTGAAGCCAATGGTGTAGCCAAAGCGTATGGCGATAAACTTTTGTACGAGAACCTGAACTTCCGTCTTCCGCCTGCGGGCATTGTTGGAATTATCGGGCCGAACGGTGCGGGTAAAACTACGCTCTTCAAAATGATCACCGGAAAAGAAAAACCGGATGCCGGAACCTTTGAAGTAGGTGAAACCGTACAAATCGCATACGTTGATCAGGAGCATGACGACCTGAAGCCGGAGGATACCGTGTGGCAAGCCATTACCGGTGGAAATGAATTGATCAGCATCGGTGGTAAAGAAATGAACTCGCGTGCATACGTGAGCAAATTCAACTTTAACGGAACGGATCAGCAGAAAAAAGTAAAGGAGCTTTCAGGCGGTATGCGCAATCGCGCTCACCTGGCGATTGCCCTCAAGCAGGGCGGCAACCTGTTGTTGCTGGATGAACCGACCAACGACCTGGATGTGAACACGCTTCGCGCATTAGAAGAAGGTCTTGAAAACTTTGCCGGCTGTGCTGTAATCATCTCGCACGACCGTTGGTTCCTCGACCGTGTTTGTACCCACATCCTTGCATTCGAAGGCGACTCTCAAGTCTTCTGGTTTGAAGGGACGTTCAGCGAATACGAAGAAAATAAGCGCAAGCGCTTAGGTGATGACCAGCCGCACCGCATCAAGTACAAGAAATTGGTGAAATAAAAGTCGGGTAGCGTTGTCCGTTGATTTTCATTAACGGATAACGGCTTCCACAAACGTTTCCTGTTTAAACTCGATTTAAACTACTGCCGGAGCGTAACCTTCGCCCGCGTGAGCCGTAAACTTTCACTTTCGAATAAAACCCCTCGTATGAAGAAAGTTTTGAAGATCACGCTGATCGTGCTCACGGTCATTCTTGTCGCCATTACCGGTGTGGTCGGGTATGTGAAAACAGCCCTGCCGGGTGCAAATGTTGCAGACGCATCCGACCTTAAAATTGATTACACAACCGAACGCATTGAACGCGGCCAATACCTCGCGAACCACGTAGCGATGTGTATTGACTGCCATTCCACCCGCGACTTCTCGGTGTTCGGTGGTCCGCTGATTCCCGGCACAGAAGGAAAAGGTGGAGAGAAATTCAGTAAGGAACTTGGCTTTCCGGGCACCTTCTACGCGCCCAACATTACTCCGGCAGCGATCGGCAACTGGACGGACGGTGAATTGTTTCGTGCGATTACAACCGGAGTTTCAAAAGACGGGCACGCGCTATTTCCGGTCATGCCTTACCTGAGTTTCGGCAAAATGGATAAAGAAGATATCTACTCCATCATTGCCTATATCCGCACATTAAAACCGATTGAGAACAACGTTCCGGCATCAGAACCGATGTTCCCAATAAATATTCTGATTAACACCATGCCGCAGGAAGCAACCTTCACGACCATCCCGGCTAAAGAAGAATTACTTCCGTATGGCAAGTACTTGTTTACCATGGCTGCCTGCAGTGATTGTCATACACCGATGGACAAAGGCACTCCTATTGAAGGCAAGTTTTCCGCTGGCGGACTTGAATTCAAGCTGCCTGACGGAACGGTGTTGCGCTCTGCAAACATTACTCCTGATAAAGCAACCGGTATCGGCAACTGGACGGAAGAATATTTCATCTCACGCTTCAAGTCGTTCAGCGACTCGGCATATGTTGCTCACAAAGTCGGACCGAAAGAATTCAAAACCATCATGCCCTGGCCAGCCTACACACACATGGACACGTACGACCTGAAAGCGATCTACGCGTATCTGCAAACGTTGCCTGCCGTTAACAATACGGTGATAAAATTTGAAGACCGGCAGCAAGCCGACTAGCAAACACTTCGGTAGTTAGTGCACTTCACTTACCTTAGCGGTATGAAAGCACTGACTACCGTTTTTTTGTTGGTCCTCTCCAACACCTTCATGACCTTTGCGTGGTACGGCCATCTTAAATTCAAAGAGATGAGCTGGAGTCAAAACCTCGGGCTCGTTGCCGTAATCTTCATCAGTTGGGGAATTGCCCTGTTTGAATATGCATTACAAGTACCTGCCAACCGAATCGGATATGCGGAATATGGGGGTCCTTTTTCGTTGGTTCAATTGAAAGTGATCCAGGAGGTCATCACGCTAACCGTTTTTGTAATCTTCTCACTGGTGTTCTTCAAAAACGAAACATTCCGGATCAATCACCTGATCGGTTTCGCCTTCCTCGTGCTGGCTGTATATTTTATTTTTAAGAAGTAGCTGTTACCGGATTTCCTCGCCCGGCTTTGTTTTCCAGCGTTCGTGCATCCACACCCATTGTTCGGGATATTTTCGGATTTCACGTTCGATAACATCGTTCAGGATTTGCGTGTTGGCCACGAGGTCGGTTTCCTCATCACCGGTAACCGTCATTTCAATTTCCGGATAGCAATTGATCTCAAGCTTGTAGTCGTCACGCAAATGTGTAAACATCGGAACAACCGCGGCACCGGTTTTCAACGCCATAAGCGTAGCTCCGATTGGTGTGGCGCACGGACGACCTAAAAAATTCACAAACCTGCTCTTCACTTTGGTGTCTTGGTCGATCAGGATAAGGACGGTACCACCCGATTTGAGTGTCTTGACAAGTTTCACGGTATCCTTGCCCCGCTCAACGGCCGTTGCACCCAGTTTACTCCGCTGGCGCGCGAGCAACTCGTTAAGTTTTTCATCTTTCATGCGGGTGCCGATGATAAGAGGTTTGTATCCCCTGAAGGAAAGTTCTGTCGCGGTAAATTCAAAAGCGCCCAGGTGCCCCGTCAGTAAAATCATGCCTTTGCCTTTTTTATGGGCCGCTTCAATATGCTCAGCCCCATGAATCACCCTGAACTTTTCAAATTCAGATAATTCCAGGATTCTGAAACCCCGGATCACGTCACCGGCATTCTTGCCGAGCATCTCGAAAACCTTAACGGACAGTTTATCTATTTCTGATGGCGACTTCTCCGAAGCATACACCATCGTCAGATGCTCCTTTACACGCCTGCGCGATTTTGCCGTAAACACCGATGAGAGCCTGCCCAACGCTCCGCATATTTTTAACCACAGTACCCGGGGCAACAGGTTTGATACAAAGATCATCACACGCAACAACGCATAAATCAGGTTATAGCGAACCCGTCTGCGGAAGCGTTTAAAGACCTTTTTCCGTTTTGCCATGGCCGGCAATATAGTATTTCTTGGGCGTTCGTATTACATTGGACGAATGAAGACGCTGTACGTTATCCGCCACGCAAAGTCGAGCTGGGATGATCCCACCTTATCAGACTTCGACCGGCCGCTCAACAAGCGTGGAAAGAAAGATGCACCGGATATGGGAAAAAGACTTCGTCATCGCGAGGTCGTCCCTGACCTTTTGCTCTCCAGCCCGGCTGAACGTGCACTAACGACTTGCCATATTATTGCCGGGCAAATCGGCTATCCGCAAGACAAAATAAAAACCGACCGAAACCTGTACCATGCTGAAGATGCGCAGATTTTGAGCATCGTTCAGGCACTCGACAACAAGCTTAACACCGTTTGGATTTTCGGGCATAACCCCGGACTGACTGATTTTGTTAACCTGCTTGCAAAGGCAGATATCGACAACATCCCCACGTGCGGTGTCGTAGCGTGTTCCCTGAATGTATCATCGTGGGATGAGGCTAACAGCAAAAACGCTTCCGTTATCTTCTTTGATTATCCGAAAAAGAAAAAGTGATCAGCTGTTCTTAAGAAAGTCGAAGTAACGTCTTTTTAGGAAACCCTTTTCGCGGAAGCGATAGCCTATCACCAGCCTGAAAACACTTGTTGAATTCTCAATCCGGATGTCCTGAAATTTCAATACCCGCGACTGTATCACGATACCCGCTCCGGTAAAGAACCGATGGCCGCTGTATCCTGTAGCCAGGCGAACGGTATAACTACTGTTGAAAATCACATCGTAATGCCCGCGCCCTGTTTCCGGACGATAATAAACCCAATGATGTGCCGGGCCGATCGCCACGGTACCATTAAAGAATACGCGTTTCAACACAAGATTGTAGGAGTACCCCGGAGCAAGACTGAATGTGGTATACCGCAGATGCGAGAAATCGGTGTAGCTTCCGAACTCGGTTTGCTTGTTGGCGGAGAGTATGGCTGAATCGGCCGCGAGACTGAATGAATTGATTGTTCCATACAGGATAAACGATCCTGCACTTTTCTTTTGACGGTCAGCATAGTTGTACGATGAACGAATGGAGAACTTGCCGTTGTTCCAAACATAAAATGCGGATGCCCCCAGGTTTCGCGTAACAATATCCGGCCGTAACGGATACGAAACTCCGGCCGGAATCTTAATCCCCTCATCATCTTTATAAAAGCCGGAATATTTCTGATAGTATAAGTCGAGTCCAAACGACTTGGTGAGCATATTGATCTGCAAATCCGTTGCTTTCGATTCGCCATAGATCGACTTGTCGCGGACTGCGATCGGAACAGAGATCGAAACTTCGAAGCTCAGTTCAAATAAATAAAATCCCGCACCGAGTTTGAAATCGTTGTTGGGGTTAAATACAACCGCTGGCTTCTTTTGATTTTTATCTGAGATGCTGAACGACAACGAACGATATTTCAACAACGGCCAAATAGAAAAATCATCGGGAAATTCTTCGATGTATTCCGCACGGACAGAATCTCTGCGCTGCCTTGCCGCCTGGTTGAATTGCGAAAAGCATGTCAGGCTCAGCAGCAATAAGAAAAATAAGATGCTGGCCTGCCTGATCATTACAGAATGTATTCGCTAAGGTCCTTGTTTTTAATCAGCCCACTAAGTTTCTGTTTCACCATATCAGCGTTGATTGTAATTCGGGCATTCGCTCCGATTTTATCGGGAACATCGAATAAAAATTCGTTCAGCAGCCTGCTCATTACGGTGTGCAGTCGGCGTGCACCGATGTTCTCGACTTCCGCGTTAATCGCAAAAGCGGTCTTGGCAATTTCATCAATTGCATCATCGGTAAACTCAACGGTAACTCCTTCCGCTTCAAACAGTGCCTGGTATTGACGCGTGAGTGCATTCCTGGGTTCTTTCAGGATCCGCACAAAATCCTCGTGCGTTAAATTATTTAACTCCACACGAATCGGGAATCGGCCCTGCAGTTCCGGTATCAGATCAGACGGCTTGCTGATGTGAAATGCACCGGCGGCAACAAACAGTACGTGGTCGGTTTTAATAACTCCGTACTTGGTGTTTACCGTGCTGCCCTCCACGATCGGAAGTAAATCACGCTGCACACCTTCCCGGCTTACATCGGGACCACCGCCACCTTTTCGTGAACCGGAAGCAATCTTGTCTATTTCATCAATGAAAATAATGCCGGCATCTTCTGCCTTCCGGATCGCGATTTCCTTTACCTCGTCCATGTCGATAAGCTTTGACGCTTCTTCCTCCAGCAGAATAACCCGTGCTTCGCGAACGGTTACTTTGCGCTTCTTCGGTTTCTTGGGCATCATGCCTCCGATCATTTCCTGCAGGTTCATCATCGATACTTCGTCCATCATGCCTGCACCGATCATGCCAATGTTTGAGTTGCCGGAAGGTTTGATTTGAATATCGATTTTACGTTCCTCCAACTCACCATTCTTCAACTTCTCCCGGAATAATACCCGCGTACGTTCATTAAGTTCTACATCACTCGATGGCACTTGCTGATTTTCCTGCTCCTGTTGCGGATTCACAAATCCTGTTTTCGAAGGCTGGCGCATCGGGGGTATCAATGCATCCAGAATCATATCCTCCACAATCTGAGCCGCCCGTTCCTTCACTTCTTCTTTCTTGCGGGCCTTCACCATGTTTACGGATTGCTCCACCAGATCACGAACCATGCTTTCCACATCCCGGCCCACGTAACCGACTTCCGTAAACTTGGATGCCTCTACTTTCACAAAAGGAGCATCGGCAATTTTAGCAAGTCTTCGGGCAATCTCTGTTTTACCCACACCGGTCGCGCCAATCATCAGAATATTGTTCGGAACAATCTCATCGCGCATCTCGGACTTTACATTCATTCTGCGCCAGCGGTTTCGCAACGCAATGGCCACGTTTCGCTTCGCTTCTTGCTGACCAACAATGTATTTGTCAAGTTCAGCAACAATTTGTTGAGGCGTCAGATACCCTCCTTCTATCATAATGTTCTTTTTTTAAATATCATTTTATTAAGATCAGCCGCTACGGTAAATCCGTAGGAAGCCTGGCTCACATTATAGCCCGTTCGGCTGATGGCAATATCAAAGGCCTTGATCCGGAACGATGCTCCAAAGGTAATGCCACCACCATGATTTTCAGTTTTGAGTTCAGTTTGCTTCAAAACGTTATACCCCAGCAGCACATTTACATTTTTGTGGAATAATATCTCAGCCCCAAAGTTCACATGTTGCATCACCTTGCCGAGTGTTCCAACATCATCATCTTCTTCATCCGGATTGTCATACGCATCTCCGGGATTCACGAGGTTATAGGCTGCTACCGAAAGCCGGATCGGCATATGTTTCGGCTTGAACGTCACGCCTGCCTGAACATCAACGGGTATTTTCGTCTCGCTCGATTCAGAATAATCCGAAACCACCCAACCCATGTTCTTAAATACCAAGCCCACCGTGAGGTCCTGGTTGGGATGCCGGAATGTTCCGCCTATGTCTGCAAGAACAGCGCTTGACCGGTAGCCGGCTATCGAAGAAAAAACTCCTTTAACATTTACACCGAGCGTGAATGCACCGGCTGTATGACTTTTCGAAACAACCAGTGCGGTTTCGCCCGACTTGAAGGAACCCGTTTCGATACCGGTGGCATCATAACCCTGAATTTCACCGTACCCAACATGCTGGACACCAAATGAAATGGTTCCGGCCGATTTAAAGTCGTGTGTATAGGCAAACGCAGCTTGCCCGATGTCACCCACATAAAAGGTGTACCCGGCAGATCCAACGCCGGCCAGCGAATCCGTGACCAATGCAGGGTTGGAAAAAAAGAAGTTTACATCGCGATCGGCAAGGGATACATTCACCGCCCCGAGGGCGGCCATGCGCGCGCTCGCAGGAACGTTAAGAAACTGGTACGAACGTTTACCTCCAAACTGCGCGAGGCATTGAAACGTAATGATGATCCCCGCCAGTATCAGGTAAAGTTTGCGCACGGTGCAATATCGGCTAATTACGCCTCAGAGGCAATTAGTTAAGCAACGGCTGCCGGGCATCGGTAAGTGTGAATACCACAGGGTTTTTCACGCGATCCTTCAGCAACGCAATCTTCAACACCTCGCCCACCGTTTCCACATAATAAAACGTGAGGCCTTTTATATAATGAGGCTCGATCTCGTCAATGTCGCGCTGGTTTTTCCGGCTCAGGATAATCTCCTTGATACCGCTTCGTTTCGCGGCCAGAATCTTTTCTTTGATACCCCCTACCGGCAGTACTTTACCCCGCAGCGTGATCTCGCCTGTCATCGCAAGTTTCGATTTTACTTTCCGCTGGGTATAAATTGATGCCAGAGAAGTTAGCATGGTAATTCCGGCTGAAGGCCCGTCTTTCGGAACGGCACCTGCCGGAACGTGAATGTGCAAGTCGTATTGCTGGAAAATGCGATGATCGATTCCGAGTTCATCGGCATTAGCCTTCAGGTACGACAGCGCTGCAACCGCTGATTCTTTCATCACATCCCCGAGTTGACCCGAGATGGTCAGGTTGCCTTTTCCTTTGTTAAGACTTGATTCAACAAATAAAATCTCACCGCCGACTTGCGTCCACGCGAGGCCGGTAACTACACCGGCCACATCATTGCCCTGATACAGTTCTTCATCGAAGACTTCCGCGCCCAGCACTTTGCGTACGGTTTTTTCGGTGATTTCTTTTTCGTACGACTCTTCCATCGCCAATGATTTGGCGATGTTGCGCACCACCGTTCCGATTTTTCGTTCCAGGCTCCGAACACCCGACTCGCGTGTATAGCTGTCGATGATTTTTGCAATCGCCTTTTTGGAAAACTTGACATCGGAATTTTTCAATCCGTGTTCTTTTAACTGCTTGGGAACCAGGTGGCGTACTGCAATCTCAATTTTCTCCTCCTGTGTATATCCGGTTATCTCAATGATCTCCATGCGGTCGCGCAAGGCCGGATGAATTGTATCCAGCGAATTTGCTGTCGCGATGAAAAGAATTTTCGAAAGATCGTATTCAACCTCCAGGAAGTTATCACCAAATGTGCTGTTCTGTTCGGGATCCAGCACTTCCAGTAAAGCTGATGACGGGTCACCGCGGAAATCCGAACGAACCTTATCAATTTCATCAAGGATGAACACCGGATTGGATGTTTGTGTCTTCTTGATGTTTTGCAGAATCTTTCCGGGCATTGCACCGACATACGTCTTACGGTGGCCACGAATCTCTGCTTCATCATGAACTCCACCCAGCGACATCCGAACGTATTTACGGTTCAGTGCTTTGGCAATCGAACGGCCAAGCGAAGTCTTACCCACACCGGGAGGACCATACAAACACAGGATCGGACCCTTCATGTCCTGCTTCAGTTTAAGCACCGCAAGGTATTCCAGAATGCGCGTCTTTACTTTCGTTAATCCGAAATGGTCTTTCTCCAGTACACGCTTGGCGTTCTGCAGATCGAAGTTGTCTTCGGTAAACTCATTCCACGGCAGATCAAGCATGAACTCAACATAATTCATCGCTACGGGATATTCGGCCGAAGCCGGATTTACCCGCATCAACTTATCGAGTTCCTTGTTAAAGTGTGCGGCAGTTTCTTTCGACCATTTCTTTTGCTCACCGCGCTTGCGGAACTGTTCCACTTCTTTGTCGGGCGTGTCGTATCCAAGCTCATCCTGCAGTACACGGATTTGCTGACGTAAAAAATAATCCCGCTGCTGCTGGTCAATATCGGTATGAACTTTCTTCTGGATTTCGCTTTTGATCTCCAGCATCTGCACTTCTTTCAGCATGTATTGCAGCAGCAAGGTTCCGCGCTCGCTGATGTTGTCGGTCTCCAGAATCTTCTGCTTCTCGGCCACTTCCACATTCAAATTGGAAGAAAGGAAGTGTACCAGAAACTGCATACTCTGGATGTTATCGAGTGCAACATGGGCTTCCTGTGGAATCTCGGGATTCAATCTCAGGATTTTAGATGCCGCATCGCGTAACGACTGCGAAAGCGCTTTCGATTCCTTACTCTTCAGGTCGAAAGGCGGATCAACCAGCAAACTCACTTTAGCCGTGAGGTAAGGTTCTTCCTGAACAAACTCGTTAACTAAAAAACGATTCTTTCCCTGAATGATAATGGTCGTATTCCCATCCGGAAGCACAAGCATTTTAATGATGCGCGCCACCGTGCCGGTTTTATACAAATCTTCGATCCCGGGCTCTTCCGACAAGGGATTTTTTTGTGCTACAACTCCAATGATTCGATTGCCCTGATACGCTTTTTTCACGAGGCGGATGGACTTCTGCCGGCCGACTGTGATCGGAATAACTACACCTGGAAAGAGTACTGTATTTTTAATGGGCAGAATAGAGAGTTCCTCCGGCAGTTCGTCTGCCTTCAGATCGCTGTCCTGCTCAGGGTTGATCATCTGAATCAGGTCATCGGCTTCTTCTCTGGCCATGTAAAGCGGTTGCGATTTAAACATAGAAAAATGCCATAATGGCACGCTAAAGAGCTAAGTTAACGTTAAAAATTATTGGTAGCCTAGCAGGACAATACTGGTGCCAGAACAACCCTGTCAGCCCATCGGCAGGTTGTAAAAGAAGTGAAATTGTCTCAACTTTAATTCACGCATATTTCTTACGAACCCGTTTTGTGTTGAAAAGCCATTTTTTTGCCTGTTTAGTCGTTGTTTTCCTGTTTATGTGCGCAACCGTTGTCGCACAAAAGCCCGATAAGAAATTTAAAAAAGGCGGAGTTGTATCCGTTAACGATAGTCTGACAAAATTCAGTCAGTCTGACATCTTTACGTTTCCAAACGTCAACAAGATTCCTTTTTACGCAGATAAAAAACAATTCAACTATCTGCGACAACTTGAGGCATCCTATGCGGATCGCGAACAGTACCGCGACTTAAGAAAATATGTAGCCAATTTCGGCATCGAAAACTTTTCTAAGAATACGCTCATGCTTTGGCAACTCGCCAAGCTCTCGCAAAAATTCGGTGCTGCCGGTGAAAGCATTTTGTTATACAAGCTTGTGTTGAAACATCATCGCGAAGACGTGGATGGAAAAAGTGTTCAATACGAATACGATACACTAATCCGCAACGAACGCGACTATTACGTTCCGTTAAAGCAGTATTACGACCTGGTTGAATACCGGAAAGAGATTGATACCCTGCGTCCGCCACAAGGAGTACTCATCAATATGGGTCAAACCATTAACTCGCCCAAGGCCGACTACGCACCAACCATCGGAAACGTGGACACGCTTTTGTTGTTTTCTTCCAAACGTAACGCGCACAGCCGTTCATTTGAGCGAACCTACGATGAAGATCTTTTTTACAGCATTCGCGACATGGGCGTTTGGCTCGATGCTAAAGAATTTAAAAACGTAAACACGAGTTATAACGAAGGCTCAGCATCGCTGAGTCAGGATGGCAAATACCTGTACTTTGCACGGTGCAACTCGCCCGATTCCTATGGCAGTTGTGACATTTTTGTTGCGGAAAATCTGGGTGAAAAAGGCTGGGGCAATGTGCGCAACCTGGGCAAGAATATCAATTCTTCCGCGTGGGATTCTCATCCGTCATTGTCGCATTCAGGCGACACGATTTTCTTTACTTCTGATCGTTTGGGTGGCTTCGGTCTGGCAGATATTTATTACTCTGTGAAAGATGCACAGGGCAACTGGCAGCCGGCAAAGAATATCGGGCCGATCATCAACACACGCAACAACGATGTAAGCCCGTTTTTTCACCACAAGTTTAATGTACTCTACTTCAGCTCAAACGGCCAGCCCTTAAACTTTGGCAACTTCGATATCTATAAATCCTATCTGCATGGAACCACGTGGGAAGAACCCCGGAACATCGGTCCGCTGGTAAACGGGGAAGGCAGCGAATATTATTTCACGATCGACTCTCAATCGGAGGAAATTTACTATGCCCGATCCGAGAGTGATCCGAACGATCTCGACTTACATTCTTTTCCTGTTCCGATGGAAGCACATCCTGAGGCGGTCGTAACGTTGAAAGGGACATTAAAAGATGCAGCCACCGGCAATCCGATGAAGGGTATTGTGTCGATCATTGATCTGGAAGAAGGTATTGAGGTTGCACCTAAATTTCTTCGTCCGGATGGCAGCTATGACTTCAGCCTGATTAACAAACGAAAATATTTGCTCATTATTCAAGGCGATGATTTCTTCCGAATCGAAGAAATATTTTTCCTGGAGGGTGATATGCAGCTCGACCGGACAGTCGAGAAGATCGAGCCGAAGCTCGCGTTTAAATCGCTTGAGTTTGAAAACGGAAAGGCCGACATCCTGGAAGCCATGCATCAGGACCTCGACCGGATTGCAAACTTCCTGATTGATCATCCGAAATACGGGTTGAACATTTCAGGCCACACCGATTCGCAGGGGAACAAAGAGTCGAATCTTCGGTTGTCACAGGCTCGTGCGGATGCTATCAAGGCATACCTCGTTGAACAATTCAAGCTTGATCCCGACCGGATCAACGCACACGGCTATGGAAGCGAAAAGCCTTTAGTGGAAGAAAAGACAGAAGAAGACAAGCGGCTTAACAGGCGCGTGGAGTTTGAGATTCTGCACAATGATACGAATTAGCACCTGCCGTTCGCGGATAGGTAATACCCACCCTGAACAATTAAAAACAAAAAAACCCTGACGATCAGGGCTTTTTTACTATCTAAAAACTCAATCTTCTTAATTAAAGAGTTTTACGATGTCGTTATAAAATACAAATACCATCAGCACGATTAAGATTGCGAAACCGATCTTCAGTGAAGTTTCGAAGAATTTCTCCGATGGCTCACGACCGGTAATCATTTCATACAGCAGGAACATCACGTAACCACCGTCCAATGCAGGAATCGGCAACAGGTTCATGAACGCCAGCACCATCGACAGCAATCCCGTCATGCTCCAGAACCGAACCCAATCCCATTCTCCGCCATAGGCTTTCGCGATACCGATCGGACCCGACAAAGAATTTTTGAGGGAAATCTGGCCGGTGAAGATTTTCTTGAAGGCCTTCAACTGCGTTGTGATTACGCCAAACGCCCGCACAGCACCGAGCCCCAGCGACTCACCAAAGCCATACGTAATTATTGATAACTCTTTTTCGTCAATACCTTTCGGCAGGTATCCGATGATATGATGATTTCTAAAGTCCTTCGTAAACGAAAGAACTTGTTCACCACGCTTTATTTTGATTGAGATTGAATCACGCTTTTGATCCCGAACGGCTTTCGATACCTGATCCTGAAACTCGATGGCATGACCGTTCACTTCTACTACGCGATCGCCCGGACGAAGATCAATTTGTCCGGCAATGGTTGCCATTTCTTTACCCGTTGATTCTTCTTTAACAGAGTCATACGGTGTAAACGTCTTCTCCACTTTGCCCACGATCGGCTCCAGCCGGGGTGCAACAAAACTTAACGCTGCGTCTTTTGAATTGAAGTTCTCAATAAAATCAGCCGGGATCGAAATATTAATCTGCTGACCATTGCGTTCAACGGTGTAGTACGAATCCTGTGCAAGCAAGGCATCGGGTTGCGATACATCCGAAAAGTCATCAAAGGGCTTTCCATTAATTGCCACAATTTTGTCTCCCGTTTGCAGGCCTATCTTCCGACCGAGCTCGCGGGCTTCAATGCCTCCGTGTGTATTTACATACTTGGTTGGGATGTAGGTATCGCCCACAAAATACGTGAGGCAAATAAAAATGATGATCCCCACAATCACGTTCACGATGATACCACCAAGCATGACAATCAACCGCTGCCACGCGGGCTTCGAACGGAATTCCCATGGCTGAGGCGGAGCTTTCATTTGGTCTTTGTCCATGCTCTCATCCACCATACCGGCAATTTTTACATAGCCGCCTAACGGAAACCAACCTACTCCAAATTCGGTATCTCCCTTTTTGTATTTGATCAATGAGAAGTTGGCCACGTTAGCCAACGGAAAAAGAAAATCGAAGAACAGGTAGAACTTTTCAACCCGGATGTTGAACATCCTGGCCGTGATGAAATGTCCCCATTCGTGTACTGCAATCAAAATAGAAAGGCTCAGCAGAAGCTGGGCCGTCATAATAAATCCTTCCATCAGTTAATTAATTCGTAAGCTTTAATCCGGGTTTCTTTGTCGGTATTCACGTAATCCTCCAGTGTGGGGTTGGGGATGAAGGGCATTTTCGTCATGCACGCCTCCACAACCTCAGGCATTTTCAAAAACCCGATCTTGTCTTTTAAAAACGCTTCAACAGCAATTTCGTTTGCTGCGTTCAGCACACAGGGCATATTTCCGGCCTTTTTAAGGGCCTCAAAAGCGAGTGCAAGATTACGAAAAGTTTCCATATCGGGTTTTTCGAAGGTCAGGCTGGGATATTGAGCAAAGTCAAACCGCGGAAACGCTGACGGGTACCGGTCAGGATAACTAAAGGCAAATTGAATCGGCAAGCGCATATCGGGCAGTCCCATCTGGGCCTTGATCGACCCGTCTTCAAACTGAACCATCGAATGAATGATCGACTGCGGGTGCACAAGCACGTCAACCTGGTCGGCCCTTAGCCCGAAAAGCCACTTTGCCTCGATCACCTCCAGTCCCTTGTTCATCAGCGTAGCCGAGTCGATCGTAACCTTGGCACCCATAGTCCAATTGGGGTGTTTTAGGGCCTGTGCTTTGGTTACGGTAGCAAGAACATCGGCCTTTTTGCCGCGAAACGGCCCGCCCGAGGCGGTAAGGATGACTTTCTCTATTTTATTATGGAATTCCCCCACCAGACACTGGAAAATGGCCGAATGTTCCGAATCGACCGGGAAGATGTTAACGCCTTTTTCGCGGGCAAGCCCCGTCACCAGTTCTCCTGCCACTACCAGGGTTTCTTTGTTGGCAAGCGCAATCGGCTTTCCGGCCCGGATGGCACTCATCGTTGGTTTCAACCCGGAATAGCCTACCAGGGCCGTGAGGACCAGATCGATCGAATCCATTTCCAGCACGCTTGAAAGGGCATTTTCGCCCGTATAAACCTTGATGTCGGTTGAGGCGAGCGCTTCCT
This sequence comes from Cyclobacteriaceae bacterium, assembly GCA_016786495.1. Classification (GTDB taxonomy): domain Bacteria; phylum Bacteroidota; class Bacteroidia; order Cytophagales; family Cyclobacteriaceae; genus UBA2336. The sequence continues at coordinate 98,815 of JAEUUJ010000033.1, read as the reverse complement.
TTACCTGTGTGTATAAATCTTCATTAACAATAACAACAGCATTGGGATTAAACTTCCGGGCTTGCTCAATGAGCAAATCGGCATTGTGATGAGCCGTTAACACTTCCGCCTGCAACAAGTCGGGATGGCTTGCGATGACGTCAAGTGCCTGAACGCCTATGGAACCTGTTGAGCCTAAAATGGCTATCTTCTTTAGTGGTGTTTTCAAGTTATCGGGAAAGCAGGTTTAACATCTGTTAGGTAGTTCGTCATTTTAGGCCATTGGAAAAAAATAACATTAACAAATTGTGACTTTTTCCATTGAGTTGACTTCTACTCCCAGTTGGGTGAGGGTTCACCCATAAAAAATCGGTGATATTGTTTAAAGTTCGGTGTAGAGTTTCCAAAAAGTATGAAGTGCGTTTTCGAATGTCCAGAAAATTCTGTTTTATTGCCGTTTCGTAATATTTTATGAGGAATTTCCCGGATTTAGGGGAAATTTTCACGTACCTTTGAGGTTATTGCGAGACAAATTTAGGAGAAATCGGCCATTAACTGCCAAAGTTAAAAAAGCCGGACCTTCTGAATAATACCGGGTAGTAGGACAAAAAAATCTGTTGATAATTCTTAGCAAATCGAATACTTTTCCAATTAACTTAAAACTAAACTTTATAACAATTAAAACTACTGTATGAAAAATTCAAATTCAGGCATCTTCACTGCCCTCATTATTGCGGTGGAACTCGTCATAGCCAATTTATTCTTCTACCTGTATTTGGGAGATGGAAGCCACTTTCAGGGAGGAGTTAACACCAACCACCCAATCACTGGCGATTATTTCGGTATCGTATATAAAGGAGGTTGGATCGTGCCTTTCCTGATTGCTATGTTGATGATCGTAATTACATTCTCAATTGAGCGTTTGATCACCATCGGAAAAGCAAAAGGAAAAGGAAACGTAAAAACCTTTGTTCAGAAAATTAAGCACCTCATTGCCAGCAACAACATCACCCAGGCAATTGCGGAGTGCGACAAGCAGAAAGGTTCTGTTGCCAACGTGGTGAAAGCCGGTTTGGTAAAATACAATGACCTTGCTAAGAACTCATCGATCGAGCCTGATAAGAAGGTTGTATTGATCCAGAAGGATATCGAGGAAACTACTCAGCTTGAAATGCCAATGCTCGAGAAAAACCTCGTGATTCTCGCAACAATCGTATCAATCGCTACCCTGTTGGGTCTGTTGGGTACGGTAATGGGTATGATCAAGGCGTTTGCCGCGCTTGCGACAGCCGGTGCTCCTGACTCAGTTGGTCTGGCGAACGGTATCTCAGAAGCCTTGATTAACACAGCGTTAGGTATCGGTACATCAGCTTTGGCGATCATTTTCTATAACTATTTCACCAGCGCGATTGACGGACTGACGCACGCGATTGATGAAACAAGCTTTAGCATCATCCAGAATTTCACAGCCCAAAACAAAACGGCTTAATTCTTAACAAAATCAGATTATGGCAAACTTTAGAAGTGCACCTCCGATTGACATGACACCCATGGTGGACCTGGCTTTCTTGCTGGTGACTTTCTTCATGCTCACGGCAACGGCCATCCCGGATGAACCGGTTGCAGTGGATACTCCATCGTCCGTTTCAATCATTCAAATTCCTGAGACGGATGTGATCACGATCACCATCGACCCTAAGAAGCGTGTGTTCTTTAATGTTGACGGTCAATTTACACGGGCTGCTCTGCTGGATAAAATTTCAGAGCGGTACGGAATTGCCTTCACTGAAAAGGAAAAACGCTCATTTGTGTTGATGTCGAGCGTGGGTGTACCCATCGGAAGCCTGAAACAGTTTTTAGGGCTCGATCCTGAAAAACGAAAAGCACTTGAACAGCCTGGTATTCCTGTCGATTCATTAAATAATGAATTGGCTGACTGGGTTCTTCAGGCACGTTTATCGAACCCGAAAGTGCGGATTGCAATCAAAGGCGACAGTGATGCCGATTACAAAACCGTGAAGAAGGTAGTTAACACGCTGATGGATCGTAAAGTGAACAGGTTCAACCTGATCACCAACATGGAAAAAGGCCCGGATGCTGCTGCCGCATTAGCGAACCAGCAGAAAGAACTGGGTCATCAATAGAATTAAGAACTTAAACTACTAACGAATATGGCAGAATTAGGTGGTGGCGGTGGCGGTGGTAAAAAGAAAGGCGGCAAGGTACGCGTGAAGAAATCCTCTACGAGGATTGACATGACGCCCATGGTGGACTTGGCGTTCCTCCTGCTTACTTTCTTTGTAATGACCACAACGCTGAATAAGCCGCAGGCTATGCAAGTAACGATGCCTGATAAACCGAAGGATGGCGATGAGCAGCCGGAGGTTAACGAGAAGAACGTATTAACACTCGTATTAGGCGAAAACGATAAGATTTACTGGTACATGGGTATTACAGACCCAAAGGTTGAAGTAGCAGACTTCTCTGCAACCGGCATCCGCAAGGTGTTGCTGGAGAAAAAAGCAGAACTGCCGAAACTGATTGTGCTCATTAAATCGATGGATGAGGCTCGCTATAAAAACATGGTGGATATTCTGGACGAGATGAATATCAGCAGTGTTCAGCGATTTGCACTCGTGGATATAACACCGGTTGACAAGGAGCTCGTTAAAGAATCACAATTATGAAGACAGAAGGAGTTGTACTTCCCCAGACCACGTGGGACGACATAGTATTTGAAAAGAGAAATAAGGAGTACGGAGCGTACGTTAACCGGAAAAACTACTCAAAGTATGTTCTGATGGCACTGGGTATTACCCTCGCCACCATGATCGTTGCGTTGGCTGCTCCCAAGCTTGCTGAATTATTCGCATCGGACGACTCCGAAGACGACAGCAAGCTGAAAGAGATGACGGTAAACCTCGATCAGCCGCCTCCAATCACTCCGAATCAGCCGCCCCCACCGGATGTGCGTATCCCGCCTCCGGTAAAAACGGTGATCAAATTCCTTCCTCCGAAAGTAACCGAGAAAGAGGTTGTGGAAGAGGAAGTAATGCCGACCATCGAAGAGATCAAGGATAACGACACCGGCCCGGTAGCACAGGAAGGAACAGAAGTTGTTTTTGATGAACCCGCTGCTGTAGTTGTTGAAGAGAATGATGACGACAAAGTTTTCATTGCCGTTGAGCAACAGGCAGAATTTCCGGGTGGCCTCCAGGCGATGATGAAGTTCCTTCAAAGGAACATCAAGTATCCGCCATCCGCTAAGCGTATGGGTATTGAAGGCCGCGTATTCGTGCAGTTCGTGGTTGATAGAGAAGGTGGCATCAGCAACATTCAGGTGATCAAAGGTATCAATGCCGACCTGGACAAAGAAGCTGTGCGTGTGATCAAGACAATGCCACCGTGGAAGCCTGGTAAGCAAAACGGTCGTGCCGTAAAATCTCAATTCGTATTACCGGTTAACTTTAAGCTCGAGTCTTAATCGGGCAGTTAATCCTACATGACAAATCAGTAAAGGCCATGAAATATTTTAGTATACTCATGGCCTTTCTTTATGTAGCGCTGGGCATTTTCATACTCGTGCAGCAAACGCTCACCCTCGCTTACAAAACCCCGTTGGGAATAATTTTAATTGCCTATGGACTTTTTAGAGTTTACAGCAACTATCAAAAATATTTTCGCAACCGCGAAAATCAAGACCGCTATTTATAGCTTCACCTTGCTGGCGTTCGCCAGTGCCTGCGCAGACCGCGACAAAAACGGAAACATTCTCGATCAGCCAACCTACGGAACCATCACCATAGCTGTTGATGAGTCGCTGAAACCGTTGATTGATGCTGAGATCGATACGTTCGAAGCCACGTATACCGAGGCGCACATTAAGGTGATCTATACGAGTGAAGAAGATGCCATCCGGAAAATGCTGGACGACAGCGCCCGAATGGCGATTGTCACCCGAAGCCTGACCGAGGAGGAAACGGCCTATCTGGCCAAACAGAAATACGATTGTAAAGAACAGATTATTGCCAAGGGCGGAGTAGCGTTGATCTCCAATCCGGCAAGCAACTACACTAACTTTACACTCGATCAGTTTCGCAAAATTTTATCGGGCACAAACAATCTCAACGCGCTCGACAAGAAGTATCCGACAAAACCGATCGTAGTTGTTTTTGATCACCCAAATTCGGGGATCATCCGGTACCTCCGCGACTCGGTACAGCAGTTCGACTCCCTCCCCGCCTACTGCTATGCGGTGAACGGGAATCCGCAGGTGATCGATTATGTTTCGAAAAACCCGCAGGCGATCGGCCTAATAGACGTTAGCTGGATCAGCGATCAGGACGATTCTACCGCAAATAGGTTTATGAACTCAATAAAAGTTATCGGAATATCCGCGAGTGGCGATTATTTCCAGCCGTATCAGGCGTATATTGCAGACCGGTCTTATCCGTTGCTGCGGAATATTAAGATCTTAAGCAGGGAAGCGAGGATGGGTCTCGGAAGCGGTTTTACAGCATTTGTAGCCAGCGAACGGGGCCAGCGAATCGTGTTGAAATCCGGCATAGTTCCTGCTACTATGCCTATCAGAATCATAGAAGTGCGTACAGAACCGTTTAAACCATGAACCTAAAGACCCCTTTTCTGCTATGTATGTTTGTCCTGATGGCGATTGTCGCGTTTGGTCAGGATGCAGAAATTAAAAAATCGAAACGCTTGATTGCTGTTGATCATGCAGCAGAAGCGATGGCGCCCATTGAGGCTGCCATTAAGCAGTATCCCGATGAAACCGATTTGTATTACTACCTCGGGTATGCGCAATTAAAAAACAATCAACTCGATGCCGCTGCCAAGTCGTTCGATGCAGGCATTGCAAAGGATCCTAAAGAAGCCATCAACTATGCTGGTAAAGGACATCTGAGCATGCTGCAAAATCGCCCGGCAGATGCCAAGGTAAACCTTGACAAAGCGCTCGAGATGACGAAATCTAAAAAAGTGCCGGTGCTGAAAGCTGTCGCTGAAGCATACCTCACCAACGCAAAATTTGCAGGTGATGCCGTTGCTCTTTTGTTGAAGGCTAAAGGCATTAAAGATGATGCAGAAGTAGAAACCCTGTTAGGTGACGCCTACTTCCTGCAAAATCAGGGGGGTTCTGCGGTAACCGCGTATGAGAACGCAGCGGCCATGGATCCTAAAAATGGCGAGCCCTATTACAAGATCGGTTTGATCTATGCCCGCCCCAATCCCGATGAATCTCAAAAGTTCCTGGAAAAGGCAGTAGCGGTAGACCCTGAGTTTACCGATGCATACGATGAACTGGCGGACATCTACTACCAGCGCAAAGAGGCCGACAAAGCGATGGCTGCCGCTGAGCAATTCAGTAAGCTGAGCAGCGACCCTGAAAAGATTAAAACCAGACTGGCTTTCATTTATGTGATGAAAGGTGAGTACGTAAAAGCCAACGATATCTTTAAAGATGTAATCCAGAAAGATAATGTGAAGGCGATTATTTTCCGCTACTATAGTAAATCTCTTCAGGCAACAAAAACTTCTGCTGACTCGGTTGAATCAGCGAATGTGTACGAGCAGTTTATTGTAAAGAAACCTGCCGATGTCACGATCAAAGACCTGCTGGAACTGGGTAAATTATACATTGCCATCCATAAGGAAGAGCAGGGCATTGCAACATTGCAAAAGGCGATTCAAATGGATCCTAAGAGCTGGGAGGCAGCACAAATCAAAGCTGATCTTTTGTTCAGACAGAAAAAATATAAGGAAGCAGCAGAAGCTTACCGATTTCTGCTTACCATAAAACCAAAGCCTAGCCCAACCGATCAGTTGAACCTGGCAAGGTCGTATACCTACACCGAACAGTATGCACAAGCGGATACGGTATACACCAAGTTGATTGAGCAATATCCTACAAACTCCGCTGTGGTTGCGTTGGGGGCCGGAGTAAAGGCTAACCTGGACCCGCATTCAGAAACATGGCTGGCCAAACCGCTGTATGAAAAAGTAATTGAGTTGGCGACTGCGGAACCCACCAAGACTTCTAAAAAAGACCTTATTACTGCCTACAAATACATGGGCTCTTACTATGCGATCAAAGAAGCTAACATGAAAAAAGGGGAAGAATACTTCGACAAAGTGTTGACGCTTGATCCAAACGATAAGCAGGCTAAGGAAGTTAAGCAGGCCATCAAAGAAGGACAACTGCAACAGCAGCAACAGAAGAAGTCAGGCCGATAAGTAAGGTCAAGATTTATAGAGACGCGTGCCCGCAAGGCACGCGTTTTTTATTTGTCCTTTTCCAATGCAAACAACAATGGAGCGATTCTTGCGTTAAGGAAGTAGCTCGCAGGCGCAGGTTTTAAAATGTCGAAACAATACCATAAATTTCCCTGATGATAGCATTCCTAGCACAAATGACACCGGACACTCCCGAATCTTTCGAGGGTCTTTCCATTGCCGATCTGCTTTTGAAAGGCGGTGTAGTGATGATCCCGATCATTCTTCTCCTGTTCATTGCCACCTACCTGTTTATCGAACGCTTTTTGTACATCCGTCAGAAAGGAAAGCAGCAAAAGGACCTGGTGCAGAACATTACCCGGATGATCCGGGATTCCGACATCAAGGCGGCTACCATGTTTGCCGAGCGGGATACCTCCTCTACTGGTAAAATTCTTGCTTCCGGGCTGCAATACATTGGCCGGCCGATGAAAGAGATTGAAGGCGTAATGGAGTCAACGGCGAACGTTGAGGTGGGTGAAATGGAAAAAGGCACCGGCTACCTCGGCATCATTGCCGGTATCGCGCCCATGCTGGGATTTATTGGAACCATCTCCGGGATCATCCGGATTTTCTATACGATTTCGCTGTCGGATAACATCAGCATCGGCATTATCGCAGGAGGTTTGTATGAAAAAATGATTACCTCCGGAGCCGGACTGGTCGTTGGGGTGTTGGCGTACACAGCATACCACATTCTGAACCAGATGATTCAGAACTTTACCCTGCGTGCACAACGTGATTCGCTTGAGTTTATCCGCTACATCATGAGTCCCGCATCATGAAGATCGTTCGTAAACATAAGTTTGCCGCAGAGGTAGCAACCTCATCCCTGAACGACATCATGTTTTTCCTGCTGTTGTTCTTCCTGATCATTTCAACGGTTACCAATCCAAACGTGATTAAGGTGTTGCTGCCCCAGTCGAAGGCCAGCCAGTCGCTCAACAAGCAACCGGTCATCCTTACCATCACGGAAAACAAACAATTTTATATCAACAAACGACCCGTTTCACAAGCTGAGCTTGAAGAAGGCTTGGTAAAAGCCTGTGCGAACCTCGATGAACCGACCGTTGTGCTGCACGCTGCCAGCACGCTAACCATTCAGGATCTGGTGGATGTGATGCAGATCGGTTCTGAGCACAAAATCAAAATGGTGCTCGCTACCAAAAATAAATAACACAACTAGTTTTTAAATGCCGCCAACGCATCCGCGATCTTGCGGTCGTTCGACAGGCGCGGCACTTTGTTTTGCCCCCCTAATTTACCCTGCGATTTCATGTAGTCGATGAATGCGTTCTTTCTAAGGCTTGTCACATTCAGGGTTCTGAGAATGCTGCCAGTGATTAAATCATCGTAATAGACGTTCAGCTTGCGCAAGTTCTGATCCAGTTCCCGTTCAAATGCATGCATATCGCCCGGGGCCTTCGTGAATTCGATAAACCATTCGTGATGGGGCAAGCCATCCACGGGTGTAACCTGAGGCGCAACGGTGAACTCGACTATCTCGGCTTCCGGAAACTTTTCCATCGTAAACTTCATCGCCTTTTCAACCTCCTCACCTATGACGTGCTCTCCAAAAGCGGAGATAAAATGTTTGATGCGGCCTGTCACCAGGATCCGGTACGGGTTCTTCGAAACAAATTTCACCGTATCGCCAATGGAATAGCCCCAGAGGCCCGCATTGTTATTGATGATCACCGCGTAATTCTTACCCAATTCAACTTCTTCGATGCTGAGGCGGCTCGGCTTTTCGTTGAAATACTCATCCGTTGGAATGAACTCGAAAAAGATGCCATGATTCAACAACAGCAATAAACCGTGTTCACGCTGCGAATCCTGGTACGCAATAAAACCTTCCGAAGCAGGATAGGTTTCAATCGAATCAATGTTCTTCCCGATCGACTCAAACAGCTTGGCGCGATAGGGCTCAAAATTGACCCCTCCATAAACAAACATGGAGAAGTTCGGGAAAACGTCCTTTATCTTCTTGCCGGTCTTTGCTTCGATGCGATCGAAATACATTTGTACCCAGGGCGGAATGCCCGAGATCAGCGTCATGTTCGCGCGAAGCGTTTCTTCAATGATGGTATCAAGCTTTAACTCCCAGTCTTCAATACAATTAGTGTCGTAGCTTGGTTTTTGATTGGTTCGCAGATATCCGGGAACGTGATGATTAACAATTCCGGAAAGCCGGCCGGTTTTGATTCCCGCCTTTTCATCAAGAACCGGACTGCCCGAAAGAAAAATAAGGTTACCATCCAGAAAATCGGCCTTCCCGGTTTCATGTACATAGCTCAGCAGCGCATTGCGCGCACTGTTGATGTGATACGGAACGGATTCTTTTGAGAGTGGAATGTATTTGGTTCCCGATGTTGTGCCGGAAGTTTTTGCGAAGTAGGCAGGCTTGCCTTTCCATAGCACATCCGGTTCGCCCTTTGTAACTTTTTCGATATACGGCTTCAGCTCCTCATAGTCGCGAACGGGTACATTTTTCTTAAAGTCATCGTACGACCTGATCGAGCTGAAACTGTGGTCTTTCCCGAAAACCGTATGGGCTGCCTCCCGGACGAGGTAGTGCATGAGCCGCTCCTGGTATTGATGCGGGTTTTGCGACCATTTTTTAGTTTCAGCGGCTATATATGCTGCAAATGGCTTTGCCAGTATTGACCGTATTCCCATAGATTTGCAAGGTATGAAAATTTGATGCGAGCGACCTGAAGAATTTTGGGGGCACTAAACCAGAACGCCAGTTAAAACGTTAAACTTTTTAGTGTGTTTACGCATCGATAGTCGGGAAAATTATGAAGACATTTAAAATTATCGTGATCGCAGCTTTGGCAGGTTTTGCCGGAGCGTTTGTTTGTATCAAGTTGATGGTTAATCCGGAAGCCGCCAACCAGAACTCCATGAGTTTTGAGCAGGTTTCGCTTACCGGCTCCGGTAATTATTCTCCGGCCAATCCGGCAGCAACCCATGTTACCCCTGAAGGTCCGGTAGATTTTAACCTGGCCGCCACGCGTGCGATTCCAAGCGTGGTCTACATCAACAGCCTTTCGCAGGGTGCATCCTATTCCTATTGGGATATGCTGTTTGGGGGTGGCGGATCGCAGACGCGCGTAAGCAGCGGATCAGGCGTGATCTTTAAGTCAGACGGGTACATCGTAACGAACAATCACGTGGTTGGCTCCGCAGAGAAAATTGAAGTGGTCTACAACAAACGGGTGTACGAAGCAGAGTTAATCGGAACTGACCCATCGACCGATCTGGCAGTACTGAAAATAAAAGCTAACAACTTACCCGCCATTCCGCTGGGCACATCCCAAACACTGCAAGTGGGTGAATGGGTTGTAGCTGTTGGAAACCCGTTCTCACTGTCATCCACAGTAACAGCGGGGATCGTAAGTGCCAAAGGAAGACGAATCGGAATTCTGGAAGACAAGTTTCCAATCGAGTCGTTTATTCAAACCGATGCCGCAATTAACCCGGGTAACAGCGGGGGTGCGTTGGTTAACAAAAATGGTGAACTGGTTGGAATTAACACCGCGATCCTTTCACGCACCGGCAGTTACACCGGATATGCGTTTGCCGTACCGGTTGACATCGCCAGAAAAGTTGTGGATGATCTTATCAAATACGGCATCGTTCAAAAGGGCTTTTATGGCGGAAGCGTGGTTGATTACGACTACCAATATGCCCGCAAATACAACCTGGGCGATGTAGTTGATTTCAACGGGATATTTCTCGAAAGCGTAGAAGAAAAAGGCCCTGCAGCACAAGCCGGCTTGCGCGCGGGCGATATCATCACCAAAATCAACGATGTGCCGGTCAATACCGTGAGCACATTTGAAGAGGAGATCAGCTACCGGTATCCGGGAGACAAGGTCAATATTACGTATCTGCGAAACGGCAAGGCGGCTACAAGTTCCCTCACGCTGGTAAACCGAACCGGCACTACCGAAAAAGTAACGCGGAAAATTGTCAGCTCAAAAACACTCGGTGCGCAACTGGAGGCGACCGACTACGGGGTAAAAGTGTTTAAGATCAATGACGAAGGATACATGAAGCGGTTGGGTGTTCCGGAGAACTATACCATCATCTCGATCAATCGCGTAAAAGTGAACGATCCGGAGGAGGTGATTGAATTCTTCGAGAAATACAAAGGGCGTGTAAGCCTGTACGGTGTAAATGGCGCGCGGGAAGTAATTCCGTATACGTTCCTGCTACGCTGATCAGTTCATCCGCAGCTTCAGCTTCTTGCCCAGTTCATCAACGGAAAGCTTGAAGTTGGAGTCTGTCTTCATCATGTCTTCCACTGATTCGAGTGCGTGGATTACCGTGCTGTGATCGCGACCGCCAAAGTTTTCACCGATGAGTGCAAGTGTTAACTGCGTGTAGCGCTTGCAGAAGTACATCGCCACCTGGCGTGGAATCACGATTTCACGTTTCTTGATTTTGCTTTTCAGCGATTCGAGATCAACTTTGAAATATTCTGATACTGTCTTCTGAATAAAATCAACACTCACATCCGACTGAATCTCTTTGATAATGTTTTTCAGAACTTCCTTCGCGAGCTCGAGGTCAATATTTTTCTTGAGTAGCGTTGCGTGGAAGATCAGTGAGTTCAACACGCCTTCCATATCGCGCAGGTTTGTATCAACACTGTACGCCAAGTACTCGGCAACTTCCGTTGGAATATCGATTCCGTCAGCCTGCATCTTCCGGTGAATGATCGCAAGCTTGGTTTCAAAATCAGGCTCCTGCAAATCGGCCGTGAGGCCCCACTTGAAGCGCGAAAGCAATCGTTCCTGGAAGCCCTTCATGTCGCGTGGCGGGCAATCGCTGGTCATGATAATCTGCTTACCCGACTGATGGAGCTGGTTGAAAATATGGAAGAAAATTTCCTGAGTTTTTTCACGGCCTGCCAGGAATTGAACATCATCCAGAATCAGCAAATCAACCTGCAGGTAAAAATTCTGAAACTCCTGAAGTTTATGGTTCTGAAGAGCGTTCAGGAACTGCGTGGTAAAATCGTTCTGATCGACATACAGAACAATTTTATTTGGCATGTTATTGCGAATCTCATTTCCGATGGCTTGCACCAGGTGTGTCTTTCCCACACCTACGCCGCCATACAACATCAGGGGGTTAAAGGAGGTGGTTCCGGGCTTTTTGGCTACCGCCACGCCCGCAGAACGTGCCAGGCGGTTACAATCCCCTTCCACGAAGTTCTCGAAGGTGTAGGCAGGATTCAGTCTTGAGTTTACCGTGAGTGGATTTAACGCCTTAAACTGAAACGGAGAGTACTCATCGCCCATGCCATTCGACTGGCGCTTGCCGCCCATGCCGTTCGGATAATGCACCGCCACCGGGGGATTAGTAGTATTTCCACTATCCACAATCACGGAATATTCAAGACGGCCCGAAGGGCCTAAAACTGTCGTGAGGGCTTTTTTAAGTACCGGAACATAGTTGTCTTCCAGCCACTCATAAAAGAATTGTGATGGCACCTGAATAGTCAACACATCACCCTCCACCTTCAACGGAACAATTGGTTTAAACCAGGTATTAAAATTCTCTTCCCCTACGCTTCCTTTTATAACTTCAAGACAATCAGTCCAGACGGTTCCGTAGTCTACTTCCATTGAGCTTTCGATTTGGTGGATTTTGCTTCCTTTTTTAGAGAAAGGGAGACAAAGATGTGAAAAAAGGAGTTAACAAATCAATAGGATTTCCTATTGATTTTTTCAAAAAAAATCATGACATGGTAAACCGTTTTTTACCTGCAAAGCACCTTTCAAAAATTTTCGAAAACGTGTGATTCAATCGTTTGAACGATTCATTTTGTACCTTGCGCCATGCCTGCCGACAGCCACCACGATAAGATTTTTTCCACCCCTGTGCGCACCGATTGGCTCGCTGCCGCAGCCAAAGAAAACGATGGTAAAAATCCGGACGAAACGCTTCGCTGGCGGGTTGGATCGATTGAAGGCAGGGCGTATTACGACAAAACCGACCGGCCAACCAATAGCTTTTACCTGCCGGTTTCGGCAAACGAATACCTGGGGCCGCGTACATGGCATAACCTTCCCGGCATAACCGTTGCGAACGCCCGCCAGGCCAACGAGACTGCCCTGGATCATCTGAAAAACGGAGCTGACGGAGTTCTTTTCGACATCCGCGAAAGCGACAACCTTGACCTGACACGTTTGCTGGAGAGCATTGAATGGCCCTACTGCATGGTTTCTTTTCTGGCAGGCAAAAACCAGTTGAGCCTGCTGAATACCCTTCCGGATCTGGTACATTCAAAAAACTGGAATGCAGGATCACTCACCGGATTTATTCTCTGGGAAAACGAGGTGCCCGCGTTGTCAGCCGCTTTTGCCGCGCTGACGCAGTTCAGCACGTCAGGTTTGTTTATTTCCGAATCATCAGATTCCATTTCACAGCTCACAACCGCCATTGCCGCAGGGCTAACTATCAAAACGGGAACGAGCATTGCGATCTCTGTACCGGTTGGAACCGATTTTTTTCTTGAGCAAGCCAGGCTCAAGGCACTGCGCGCTGTTTGGGCAGAAAATTCATCGCGCGAACTAATTCTTCACGCTCGTTCGACAACCTGGATTGCCGAGTCTTTTCAGCCGCACGGCAATCTGCTAAAAAGTACAACCTCCGCGATGGCAGCTATTGCAGGAGGTTGTGATGCGTTAACCGTTTATCCTGAACAGGAAACCGATACGATGATGAACCGTGTTGCACGAAACGTGTCGAATATTCTTCGGGAAGAATCTTATCTCAACAAAGTTGCAGATGCCACAGCTGGTTCCTATTACATTGACGCGCTGACTCAACAAATTACCGAACAGGTGAAGGCAGCACTGGCTGGCTTAACCGTTGAACGTTCAGGCACCCGTAAGCTATCAAATGCATCAAACCAGCACGCATGGAATTCACCTGAAGGAATCGAGATCAAACCATCTTATTCCTCCGGCGATACACAATCATTAACACACCTTGATTTTACCGCAGGGCTGCCACCCTACCTCCGCGGGCCGTATGCTACCATGTATACCATCCGGCCGTGGACGGTGCGCCAATATGCGGGGTTTTCAACTGCGCGCGATTCAAACGCATTCTACAGAAGAAACCTCGCAGCAGGACAACGCGGACTTTCCGTTGCGTTTGACCTGGCCACGCATCGTGGTTACGATTCAGATCATGAGCGTGTTTCGGGTGACGTTGGAAAAGCGGGCGTTGCAATCGATTCGGTGCTTGACATGAAAATTCTGTTCGATCAGATTCCGCTCGATAAAATGTCGGTGTCGATGACGATGAACGGAGCGGTGATTCCGATCCTGGCATTTTACATCGTGGCAGCAGAAGAGCAAGGCGTAAAACCTGAACAACTCAATGGCACGATTCAGAACGACATACTAAAAGAGTTCATGGTGCGCAACACCTACATCTATCCGCCGGCACCTTCCATGCGGATAGTGTCGGACATTTTTGCGTACACTTCGAAACACATGCCGAAGTTCAATTCGATCAGCATCAGCGGCTATCACATGCATGAGGCGGGGGCACCCGCACACATTGAACTTGCCTATACACTTGCTGACGGGTTGGAATACATTCGTTCCGGAATACAAGCAGGAATCAACATTGATGACTTCGCTCCTCGACTCTCCTTCTTCTGGGGGATCGGCATGAATTTTTATATGGAAGTAGCCAAGATGCGTGCAGGAAGGTTGCTGTGGTCGCGCATCGTAAAACAATTCAATCCGAAAAATCCAAAATCCATGGCGCTGCGTACCCATTGCCAGACATCGGGCTGGAGTTTAACGGAACAGGATCCGTACAACAACGTTACCCGCACCTGCGTGGAAGCCATGGCTGCCGTGCTGGGCGGAACACAATCATTACATACCAACTCCCTGGATGAAGCGATCGCCTTGCCGACCGACTTCTCGGCACGCATCGCCCGCAACACGCAACTCTTTATCGAGAAAGAAACCGGGGTTACCCGCGTGGTTGATCCGCTTGGCGGATCATATTACATTGAAACCCTTACCGCTGAACTTGCCCTTCAGGCATGGGAGCTGATTGAAGAAGTTGAAAAACTGGGGGGCATGACGAAAGCCATCGAAAGCGGCATTCCAAAAATGCGCATCGAGCAGGCTGCCGCAGCGAAACAAGCCCGCATCGACTCCGCAAAAGATGTGATCGTTGGCGTAAACAAATATCAAACGGATGATAAGCCTGACTTCGATATCTTGGAAGTCGACAATCAGGCTGTTCGTACCGAACAACTTGACCGCTTGCAAAAGCTCAAAGCGGAACGGAACAATTCGGATGTTCAGGCTGCACTGGATGCATTAACAGTTGCGGCAAAATCCGGAAACGGAAACCTGCTGGAGCTAGCCCTTGACGCTGCGCGGAAGCGCGCCACGCTGGGCGAAATTTCAACCGCGCTGGAGAAAGCATTCGGGAGATACAAAGCCACGATCAAATCGATTTCAGGCGTATATTCGGGAGCGATGAAAAATCAAAAGCAGTTCGAAGACGCACGTAAGCTTTCGGATGAATTTGCCGCGCTTGATGGCCGCCGGCCGCGGATACTCGTGGCCAAGATGGGCCAGGACGGGCATGATCGCGGAGCGAAAGTGATTGCCACCAGTTTTGCCGACCTTGGCTTTGACGTAGACATCGGGCCGCTATTTCAAACGCCTGAAGAAGTTGCGTTACAGGCTGCGGAGAACGATGTACACATGGTGGGCGCATCGAGTTTGGCGGGCGGACATAAAACCCTTATTCCGGAACTGATTGCCGCATTGAAGAAAATCAACCGCGAAGATATCATGGTTGTAGCAGGTGGGGTCATACCCGCCCAGGACTATGATTTTCTCTACAAATCCGGTGTTTCTTTCATTTTCGGGCCCGGAACTGTAATCGCAGAAGCAGCGCAGGAAATTCTCAAAAAATTAATACGCAATTACGCGTAGCAAGCCCTCCGGGGTGTGCGGTTTTGGGTATAAATCGCCTGTAAATTCTTACCTTACAAATCAAAATTTCTAAATCCCATTTGCTATGAAAGCAATCCGGTTGATATATGTGCTCGCGGTTGTGTTATCTCTTGCCGCGTGCGGATCTCTTGACAAAAAACTCGCGAAAGTCGACAATGCGTATAATTCGGGAGACTACTCTTCTGCCTCGTCCGGACTGGCCAAGTACAAAAAGAAAGTCACGGCAAAATTCGGTCAGAACAACAAGTACATGCCCGGATTCTATATCCGCGAAGCGAGGATTAACCTGAACTCGGGCCTGCTTTCAGGCTTTGAAACCAGCATTACCAATGCAACCAATGCCAGCGCTACGGTATACGGTGAAACAACGGCCAACCACGCTCAAACGCTGACCGACGTTGCAGAAACGTATAACCAATATGGCAACTATCGGTTAGCCCGTCAGTACGCTGAAAAGGCGCGGGATATCGTTGCCGCGATCACACCCGAAGAACCCGTTTTAAAATCGCGCATCGAACTTGAGTTGGCGGAAGCGATGATCGGACAAGGCTTCTACAATGACGCGCTCGATATTCTCGTAAGCAATGAAAAACTGCTGGCCTCTCGTGCGGTCGAAAAGGAAACGTATGTAGAAGAAGGTAAAATCAAAAACCGTTTTATTTCGGAAACAGAACTTGATTCCCGTTTCAGTGCGTACGCCAAGCTCCTCACCTTAACCGCTTATGCACATTCGAAGCAGGGCGACATCAATCAGGCCGATGGTGAATTCAAACGTGCTCACGAATGGATTGTCAAGAACAAGCGCTTTATGAAAAGCACCAACCTGGCTTTAGTGTATAATGACTTTCTCTACCTGGGGATGTTTGTTGAGAACAACAACGGAAAGGTTCCTGACGAACTCACGGAAAAATACCTTGACTACAGCGAAATGCTGGGTTCCTTAAAAAGCCGCACGTCTCCTTCGGTACCCCTCGGGCACGACATCTACCTGGCGTATTTGGATCAGCTTCAGCGCGAGGAAAGCAATAACCGTTATGCCAATTTGAAATCGGAGTACGACCGGATGCTCGGCAAGTATTTCGATAAGACGAGTCTGATGAACATCAACCTGAAAGCGATCGAATTCAATTCCAAGCTTAAGCGCGATAAGACAAAAACTCTGGAAGCTGACGCGTTAACCGTCTTGAACTCGAAAAATCTTCCTAAGAATTACAAAACAAGGGTTAGAACACTTGAGTTTCTAGCAGATATGTCGTTACAATTGAAAAATTACAGTAACGTTGAGCACTACCTGAATCAGGTTATCGAAATAAAAAAAGAATTGTACGGAGACAACACTGTTGAATACCATCTGTCCAAGTTGCAATTGGCCATGTTTTATGTTGACTATACCAACAAAATTGACGAGGCTAAAAAAATCTTTGAAGAAAGCTATGTAAAATTCGTAGCCAACCAAATCAAGGCAAGTCATAAAGATAAACTCGCGATACTTTTCAGCCTCGCACGGCTGTACGAGATATCTGACAATTTTCAGGCAGCATCCGCCACGCTGGAAGAAGCGGTCGATGCAGCCCGAAGCAAGTATGACAACACCCACCCGGACTATGCTGTAGCGCTGGACGAAATCTCACAACTTCAGATCAAATTGGGAAAATACGATGACGCCACCAACAAGATCAAGGAAGCGTTGATAATTCTGGAGAACTTCCGTAAGGATGAATCACGCGTTGGTCAATACATCCATGCGATCGAAACGCAGGCACGGTTATTCGGAATAAAGGGGATGTTTGATGAAGCTCAGGATAATCTTGACCGTTCTAAAAAACTGATTGACAAAGCCAAGGTTTTGGTTGGCGGAAAGCTGTCCAGCGATGCGGAACTCTCAACCCTCCTGATTCAGCTTGGCCGTTATTCTCAAACCGATCAATTGCTGACCACGGTGATTGCGGATAATGAAAAATTGTTTGGACCAACGTCCATCCGGCTCATTGAACCACTTGTTAACCGCGGAAAAATTCAACTTGCCAAAGGCGATTATACAGAAGCTGAAAAAACTGCACTGCGGGCAAATCAGATTGCCGTAAAAACGTATACCGAAAATTCTACTAAGACTGCTCTTACTCAACGCCTGTTGAGCGACATCTATTACACGCTGGGCGACTACGAAAAGGCTGAAACGAATATCCGGAAAGCCCTTGTCAACCAGGAAAAACAGTTCACCCGGAAACACGTAGAGGTGGCAAGGTCGCTTTCACAACTTGGCCTGATCAAGTTCTACAAAGGCGATAACCGGAAAGATGTGGAGAAGATGATGCTGGAAGCCCGCGATATCGTGGGTGACAAACTCGGAAAAGACAACCCGCTGTATGCCGATATTCTCAAAAACCTGGCAGTGGTTTACATCTCCGAAAAGAAATACGACCTCGCGTTCAACTCATTAACCATTGCAGAGGCGATTTGGCGTGCGAAAACCGGAACCAAGAACAACATCAACGCAGCCAGCATTTACACGCTTACAGGCGATGTTTATTATCAGCAAAAGAACTACAAGAAGGCAGAAGAATTTTATATGAAGTCGCAAACGCTGTATGAATCATTCTTCAGCGCCTCACATCCGGAATACGTAAAAGTCCTTTCCAAGCTCAGCAAGGTCTACTACATGCAGAAAGACTATAAAAAAGCTAAAAAACGAATCGAGGACGCGCTTGACAACTACGAAGGATTTATTAAAACCTACTTCCCTGCGTTGAGTGAGCGTGAAAAGGCGAAGTACTGGAATACGATTAAAGGTGATTTCGAGTTCTACAACACACTGGCGCTGGGTCAGCTCGAAGATTTCCGCGATCTCGCAGGAAAAGTTTACAACTACCAGTTGTTAACCAAAGCCCTCCTGTTAAGCTCATCCATCAAAATCCGGGAACGGATTCTGAACAGCAAAGACGAAGAACTCAAAGCTCAGTACAACGACTGGGTTGAGAAGAAAGAACTCATGACACTCGCACTGTCGATGAGCCCGCAACAGCTCGTGGAAAACGAAATCGATCCGGCCGTTCTTGCGCAGGAGGTCGAACGACTGGAAAAGGACCTCAGTCAGAAATCAGAGTTGTTTGGTCAGAGTTTTGAAAACAAGCGTATTACGTACGAAGACGTGATCAAGTCACTCAAGCCGAACGAGGTTGCGATTGAAATGGTACGGTACCGGTATTTCAATCACACGTTTACCGACTCGATTGTATACGCTGCGTTGTACGTGAAAAATGACTTTAAACGTCCGCGTGCAATTGTATTGAACGATGGCCATAAACTCGAGACGCGTAACTTCAAGTACTATCGCAACGCGATCATTGGAAAAATTCATGACGACGTCTCGTATGACGCGTTCTGGGCGCCTATTCAAAAAGAAATCGGCAAAGCCGGTACGATTTACCTTTCTCCGGACGGTGTGTATAACCAGATCAACCTGGAAGCAATCCCTACTCCGGACGGCAACTACATTCTTGATAATGCGAACATCGTGCTGGTATCGAATACAAAGGATATTTACCTGAAGAAAATCAAGTCGCGAAACGCACCTGAAAACACGGCTGCCATGTTCGGAAACCCGTCATTCTACCTGTCAGACGCCAGCGAAGCATTGGTAGCTCAGCTTCCGGGCACGGAAAAAGAGATCAACCAGATTGATTTCCTCCTCAAACAAAAGGGCTGGAGCACGAAGGTATATGTTGAAAAAACCGCCACCGAAGAAACCATCAAGGAGTTGAACAGCGAACGGATCGTTCAGGTAGCGACACACGGTTTCTATAAACCCACAGACGAGGTTTCGCTGGAAAGTGAACTCGAAAGCAATGAAGCCCAGCTCGCCAAAAATCCGCTGATGCGTTCAGGCTTGCTCTTGAAAGGCGCGGGTGACTTGCTCGACAAAACCGACTACAACTACAACATGGAGAATGGTATTCTTACCGCGTATGAAGCCATGAACCTTAACCTCGACCGCACGGACTTGGTGGTGTTGAGTGCCTGCGAAACTGGTTTGGGCCAGCTTGAGGCAGGTGAAGGCGTTTACGGCTTGCAGCGGGCATTCCTGGTGGCAGGTGCAAAAGTGCTGATCATGAGTATGTTCAAAGTGGATGACGATGCCACCCAGCGCCTGATGTTGAAATTTTATCAGAAATGGATGAACTCGGGTAACTTGCGCCAGAGTTTTGTAGACGCCAAGAAAGAACTTCGGGCCGATTACCCGGAGCCGATTTACTGGGGCGCTTTCATGATGATTGGTTTGGAATAAGTTCCGGATTGAAATAATTTGCAAGGCGCGTAACTTCATACGCGCCTTTTTCTTTTTGCCGATGAAAGCTTTTGCAAGCGATAATTATTCAGGAGTGCATCCGGACGTGATGGAGGCCCTCGTTAAGGCGAACACCGAGCACATGGGGTCTTACGGAAACGACGCCATCACCGCCCGAACCCAAAAACTGTTTCAGAAATTTTTTGGTGAGGATGCGGAAGTACTGTTTGTATACAACGGAACCGGTGCAAATGTGGTAAGCCTGAGTTTACTCACGAAGTCGTTCAATTCGATTATTTGTTCAGACCTGGCGCACATCAACGTTGACGAATCCACCGCGCCTGAACGGTTGCTGGGTTGTAAACTTGTGGATGTTCCTTCAATTCATGGAAAGATAACACCGGAATTGGTTGAACAGAAAATCATCCGCGTAGGCGATCAGCATCATCCACAACCGAAAGTTATCTCCATCTCACAGACAACTGAATATGCGACAGTGTATTCAATTGATGAGATCAGGGCATTGTCGGCCGTTGCCAAAAAACATAACCTGTATCTGCACATGGATGGATCACGCATCAGCAATGCGGCGGTAAGCCTGGGAAAAGACTTCCGGGCATTTACCCGCGATGCCGGAGTTGACGTGCTTTCGTTTGGCGGAACAAAAAACGGAATGATGTTCGGCGAGGCGGTTGTGATTTTTAACCCCGACCTTGCGAAAGATGCGTACTACCTACGGAAGCAGGGCATGCAACTTCATTCCAAAATGAGATTCATCAGCGCCCAGTTTGAAGCGTTGGTAAGCAATGATCTTTGGAAAAGGAATGCATCGCATTCGAACGCGATGGCCAAACGCCTTGAACAAGGTTTGCGCGGCATTAAGAACGTTCAGATAACGCAATCGGTAGATGCGAATGGCGTCTTCGCGATTTTACCTAAGGGCATAACGGAAGCCTTACAACAGGAAATGTTCTTTTATGTGTGGAACGAGCAAACGAATGAGGTACGTTTGATGTGTTCGTTCGATACAAAAGAAGAAGAAATTGATCGCTTCGTAGCGAAACTCAAAGAATTGGCGCGTTAGCGTTTCAGAAACTTGTAGGTCGACTTGAACTGGAGTTGTTCATCGCGCACGGCAATGAGGTAATAACCGGTTGCCAGATCTTTCACGCGAATCCGAACCTCATGATCGTTTACCGTTTCCTTATCGGTAGGAAGTTCATTACCAAGAATGGTGTACAGGGTGATCTTTGTCGTTGAAGCATCCAGCGTACTCAGCTTAATGTTCACAAAGTCAGTAGCCGGATTCGGGTAAACGGTGATGGATTTAGAAAGGTCGGTTTTTTCAGGAGCGTATGCTGTGATTTCCTGGCTTTGGCCGAAAGCAGCACTGCTTAAAAATAAAAGCAGGAAGAAGGACAATATCAGGCTCAGGTTACGCATTATCACTTTTTACGCAAAACTCACTCCAAAGTTGGGTCTGTTTTAGGTTTAGATGCAAAAATCGCCCAAAAGGTTTAAAATCCGACCCGAATTATTTGTTAGATACGGAATGCCTCCCCCAGGTAATCTGTGATATCAGACGCGATCAGCGCGGTCTGCCCCAGTTGGGCCGAAGCCTTGTCACCCGCCAGACCGTGCATCCAGCAGCCCGTAATGGCCGAATCCAGCCCCGAGTAGCCCTGAGCAAGCAATCCTGTGATAACACCCGAAAGCACGTCTCCGCTGCCTCCCGTGGCCATTCCGGGATTGCCGGTATTGTTGAAAAAAACTTTTCCGTCAGGGCTCGCAATGGCCGAATGTGCACCTTTTACGAGAACCACCGCCCCCGTTTTACCGGCAAAATCAATCTGTTTTTGAAGCCGCTCAAAATCTGTTTTCCAGCCTCCGACCAGCCGTTCAAACTCTTTCGGATGGGGTGTTAACACCGAACCTTTCGGCAACAAATGAATAAGCTCCCGAGTTGAGCTGAGAATATTTAAAGCATCTGCATCCAGCAAAATGGGCTTATCACATTTTTCCAGCAGCCGGGTAAACGCCAAAACAGTTTTCGCATCCTGGCCGATGCCCGGACCGATGCCGATAGCCGAATAATTCTTCAGGTCCGAAACTGCCGTAAAGAAATGTTCGTGTTCATCAATACTTACCATCGCTTCAGGAACCGATGTCTGAAGAATCGAATAGCCGCACACAGGCGAATGCACCGTTACCAGACCTGCCCCGGAACGAAGGCACGCACGTGAACTTAACACCGCAGCCCCCATCTTGCCGTAACTGCCGGCAACCAGCAAGGCATGGCCAAATTTGCCTTTGTGATCAAACTTCGCTCTTGGTCGCAATACGTTACGAATGTCAGCCGGCTCCGTGAGAAAATAAGGGGAAGGCGCCTCGTCAATAAACCGCTGATCGAGCCCGATATCAAATACTTGCCACTCACCAACAAATGAAGCACTGTGTGGCAACATAAAAGCAAGTTTCGGCAACTGAAAAGAAACCGTATACTCGGCCTGAACAATCGCACCCTCCGATGGCTTGTCGGCCATCAGCCCGGAGGGTATGTCGACCGCAACGCGTACGGCATTTGTCTTGTTGATGCATCGGATCACCTGCGCATAAATCCCTTCTGCGGGGCGCGACAAGCCTGATCCAAAAACAGCGTCAATCAATACGGCCCGATCGGTAAACAGGTTCTGATCAGCCTCGGTACGGATTTCAAAGATGGGGAGCTTTCCGCGAATGCGCGCCAGGTTGTTTTTAAAGTCTTCACGCTCCGCAACTGATCCACGAACAATCCAGATTTTTACATCATATCCCTGCGCATCTAACAATCGGGCAATACCGAGTCCATCACCGCCATTGTTTCCGGTGCCGCAAACTATCCCCACTTTTTTGTCGGTAGTAAACCGGGCTGTGAACCAAAAGGTAAACGCGCGGCAAGCGCGCTCCATCAGATCGATTGACGCAACAGGCTCGTGACGGATGGTGTGTTCATCCAATGCCTTAACCTGTGTTGATGTAAGAATTTTGAGCATGCGCGATGCTCTAAGGTACGGAATCAGCGGTCAACTTCACCCATCACCATGTCGATAGAACCAATGATGGCGATTAAATCTGCTACCAGTATGCCTTTACTGATTTCGGGAAGCACCGATAAATTTGAAAAGCAACATGACCTGCCCTTACACCGGAACGGAATATCCGATTTTCCATCGGCCCGGAAAAAGAAACCAAGTTCGCCTTTGGGCGTTTCCCCTCGGATGTAAAAGTCCTGTGCCTGCGGCCGGATTTTTTTGGGCACAAATTCCTGGGGATTAAATTCCTTCGTACGTTGGTGTTCTCCCTGGAGTTTCGCTAAGCACTGTTCAACGATTTTTACCGACTCATGAATCTCAAGCATTCGTACCCAGGCACGATCCCAGCAATCGCCCACGGTTCCTTTTAACCCCTCGCCTATCGGAACATTAAAATCCAATTCCGGATAAACCGAATACCCATCTACCTTTCGCAGGTCAAAACGCAGCCCGGACGCACGAAGCATCGGACCGGTTACGCCATAGTTGATGGCCAGGTTGAGCGGCAACACGCCTACGTTGGCTGTTCTGCGAATGAAGATGTCGTTCTTTAACAACAAGTCTTCCAGCTCTTTCAGCTTGGGCTTGATATGCGTAATAAACTCAGCACATTTCTGTTCAAAGCCAACCGGCAAGTCATAAAACAGTCCGCCGATCCAGATATAATTGTATAGCAGTCGCGCTCCGGCTGCCCATTCCAGTAGTCTGAGGATATGTTCGCGATCGCGCATGATCCAGAAGAACGGAGTAAATGCACCCATGTCCATGCCATAGGTTCCAAGCGCAATAAAGTGCGAAGCAATGCGGTTTAGTTCGGCCATCAGCACACGCACGTACTCTACCCGCTTGGGTATCTGCCCGGCAATGCCCAGCATTCGCTCAACGCCCATCGCATACACATGCTCGGAGTTCATCGCAGCCACATAGTCCATGCGATCGACAAATGGAATAACCTGGTTGTAGGGAAGGTTTTCGGCATGCTTTTCAAAACAGCGATGGAGGTACCCAAGATGCGGAACAACATCTTTGATAATTTCACCATCCATCAAAACTTCGAGGCGCAGTACTCCGTGAGTGGACGGATGTTGCGGGCCGAGGTTAATGATCATTTCCTCCGACCGCAGGTTTTGCAGGTCGAACTTATTCGGTTCCGATTCTGCGAGGTTGCCGGGCTTGTACTGGTACTGAATATGATCGGTCGGCATCAGTATTCAACTTTTATGTTGCGGTAGTACTCCTGATGCGCATAGTCTTTCCGCAGGGGAAAGCCCTGCCAGTCGGCCGGCAATAAAATTCTTCTCAGGTCGGGATGGCCATTGAACTGTATTCCGAACATATCGAACGCCTCGCGTTCGTGCCAGTCGGCCGTTCGCCAGATCGAAGTCACCGAATTAACGACCGGGTTTTCACGCGGGAGAACAATCTTTACCGCAAGCGACATATTAAAAGGAATCGAATACAGGTTATACACGACTTCCATCGTGTTTGCCTGTACACCGTTGTCGATCCCTGTCACGCAGGAAAGCATGTCGAAATATGTGGACGGGTTTTGATAAAGTTCCGTACAAACTTTTAGCAGGTCTGCGGCAGGAACAATAACTGCCTTGGGGGAAGATTTTTCATCCGCTGTAACATCAGCCGAAACTTTTTTGACGATCTCGAGAAGTTGCAAAAAATCAGGCATGCTGTTTTTCATTTTCGAGTAACCGCTCAATGGCTTTAGGTGCTTTCAGGCTCTCATTTCGGATTTTCTCCTGAAGCTTTAAAAAACCGCCAATTAAAGCCTCCGGGCGTGGCGGGCAGCCGGGAACGTAAATATCTACCGGTACAATACGATCGACACCTTTTACAACATGATAGCCATGCTGCCAGTATGGTCCTCCGCAGTTCGAACAAGATCCCATCGAAATCACATAGCGTGGTTCGGGCATTTGTTCGTACAGACGTTTGATGCGGTCGGCCATTTTAAACGTTACCGTTCCGGCAACAATCATCACGTCTGCCTGGCGGGGCGATGCGAAAGGCGCCATGCCAAGGCGGTCCATGTCGTACACGGTAGTACCGGTGCTCATAAACTCGATCGCGCAACAGGCGATCCCAAAGGTCATCGGCCACATCGATGAAAGCCTTGCCCAGTTTAGCAGGTCATCTGCTTTTGTGATGATGATGCCGCCATTTTCAAACCGTTGATCAAGCAGCCCCATTACTGATACTTCTCGTTTATTTTCGTGTACAAATCTTTTGGAACGGGCGATGAAATGTCGGTGGTTTTTGAAACCGGATTTACCCAATCCAGCAGGCCATGTATCCAGGCATAAGCCAATCCGAGCGCAAGAATGAATATAAAGAGTATCATTTCCACCAATGAAAACCATCCCCAGGTGCCATTGGTTTCGCGGATCAGTTCTTTATTCGCAAAAACAGTCGACCAGGGGAACAGAAAAACGATCTCGACTTCGAACAGAATGAACATCAGGGCGACAATATAAAAGCGCAGGTTGAATTGCGCCCAGGCCGTACCTAATGCCTGTTCACCACTTTCGTAAGTTTCGAGTTTCTGATCGTTCGGGCGGCTCGGGCGTACCAACCGCGCTACTAAAAACGAAGCCAACAGAAACAGCAATCCCCCGATCAGGAATATCAGGATTATTCCGAATTCACCAACAGATGCCGTCTCATTCATTCTCCAAAGATACGTAAAGGTTAGTCAGTTTTTTTCCTGCACAAAACAAGGAGCTTGTTCAAGATCCAGGTTGTACGTAAGTCTCTTTACCTCGCTCGTCTGCCAATTGACAAGATAAATGTCAAACTCGGTTTGCAGGTTATCGTACATATCAAGCACAAGCCATTTGCCATCCGGGCTCCAATCATGCCACCCGGTAAACAACTTCTGATCCTCAAATATTTTCACAGACTTGCCGCCTTCCGGGCTAATCCGGAACAGAGAATAATGTTTGTCCCGAATTGATTGATACGAAATAAATGTGCCGAGTTCTCCACCGTGCCATTTTGGAGGGCCTGCATGGTAACTGTACCAGACGTGATTGGTGTCGGACTCGGGAAAGTGAGTTAGTTGCTCCATGGTACTGTCCCTGAGATCAAGCTTCCAAATTTCAGCTTTTTCAGTTGTGGCATTACGCTTGTGGGCGCGATAACGAAAAAACAACTGTTGGCCATCTGGCGAAAATAATGGGTCGGAATACATGGCTGATGTATCGTGCGTTAGCTGAGTATAAGCGCCAGTTTCTGTGTTGATCAGGAATAGTTGCATGTATGCCGCTCCGTCTATCCGTCCAGAAACAACCAACTCTCTGCCATTATTCCGGCTCGACATCCATGCGTTGTGTACACGCAGATCGGAAACTTTTCGCACATTCTGGCCTTGCGAATTCATCTCATACACAAAGTAAGTTTTCTTCGTTGTATCCCTATCAGAAATAAAAAATATTCTGTCTTTATAAGTGTGATACACCCAATCGTTGCTATAGAGAGAATTCGAGATGTTTTTCTGCTCAGAACCATCCATATTCATTGTATAAATTTCATACTCACCACCCAAGGTATCGTGCAAATAATTGTAAACAATCTTAAGCTGAAAGGTTTCGGTCGATTTGGATCCGCGACATGACAAGATAACAATAGATACAACGAACAAAAGCGGTATGTAACGCATGGTAAACTCTGAATAAAACGAAAGTTAATATTATTCCTGCAACGGTCGTTTTTTGATCATTCCGCCCCGAATATCGCTCACGCTGTTCTCGACCATGAAGGCGTTTTCGTCAATTTTGGCTACTTCTGTTTTTAGCTTCTGCAATTCAAGCCGGGTGATGACTGAAAAGATCACATCGTAATCTTCTTCCTGATGGCCTCGTTTCCCAAAGCCGCCTTTTCCCTGTAACACCGTTACGCCCCGGCCCATGTTTTTTGTGATGGCGTTTTTAATCGCATCGCTCTTTTCAGACACGATCATCACACTGATATACTCTTCGATACCGTGAACCACGAAGTCAACCGTTTTGGAGGCAACGAGGTACGTAAGAATTGCATACAATGCGGTCTCGATGTTAATCAGGTATGCCGCTACGGAAAAAATAACAATGTTCAGCACCAAGATGATATCTCCCACGGTAAGCACCGTTTTCCGGCTTGTGTAGATGGCAAGCACTTCGGTGCCGTCAATAACACTTCCGCCGCGGATGGAAAGTCCGATTCCAAGGCCCAGGAAAAATCCGCCAAAGAATGAGATCAGCAGCTTGTCGCTCGTGATGAACGGAAATTCAACAAAAGCCAGCAACACGGCCAGCAAAGTAATGGCGATGAGCGTTTTTAACGCGAAGCTTTTTGAAACCTGCGTGTAGGCAATCACAATGAACGGAATGTTGATGATCACCACGAGATAGGAAAGATCAAAATTGGTTTGATTGTGTATGAGCAGCGAAATACCCATCACGCCACCATCTAAAAAATGACTGGGCAACAAGAAACTCTTTAACCCAAACGCTGCCGCAGTCACACCCAAAGAGATGAATATTGCATCCTTGATCATCCGCTCGATGTTTATCCTGCGGATGCGCAGCGCATTTAATTGTAAAAATCGTTGCTGTGTACTCATCGATGGGTAAAATAATAAAAAAGCCCCGGCTATCCGAGGCTTTTCCATGCATTCATGAACACGGAGATTTACTTCTGCGATTTGTTTACTCCAGGCTCACGCTTCAGGAATTCATCATACAGTTGTGTATGGCGACTAACCATCGGAATCTGCCAGCCATCAATGAATACATGCACAATATTTGTTTTTGTCTCGAACGGATCACCATCGCTGACCACAATGTTGGCCGTTTTTCCAACTTCAACGGATCCCAACTTGTCGCTTACGCCAAAGATTTCAGCCGGTACAATGGTTATTGCTTTCAGTGCTTCTTCACGCCCCAGACCGTATGCAGCGGCAAAGCCCGCGTTGAACAAAAGATTACGAACGTTCTCCGTTTCCGATGTGCGCAACGCAACCTTCACCCCCGCCTTCTTCATTAATCCCGGGTTCGCATATGCTTTATCGTAACGATCGTATTCACGCGAAGGCAAAGCCAGCACCGGACCGGCAACCACCGGGAAGCCAGCTTTTGCAATGTCGCCTGCTACGCGCCAGCCTTCGCGGCAACCGGTGAGTACTACATTCTTCAGCTTGCGTTCTTTAATCCATTTCAACGCTTCGAGAATGTCTTTTGCAGCATTTACCTCCAGAAGGATGGTCCGCTCGCCCCGAACAACGCCCAGCATGGCTTCCATTTCAGGATAGTATTCAACGCCCTTTCCTTTCGTGGCAGAATCCAGCTTGTGATATTGACTGGCGCGATCAAATACATCGTTGAGTTTCTTCATCGCTTTTTCGCTTGCCGTCTTTATTTCATCGTCTGTTCTGCGATCGAAGCCGCCTCTTCTTCCCGTTGACGGGAAGTTCACCACCACTCCTTTGAAGTTCGCATACATCTGATCGGGCGTGTAGCCGTGAAGATTGATTAACGCAGCCGTGCCCGGGAACATGCCTCCATCCGGGGCAGTAAGCACCGTGGTTACTCCGCTTACCCGCGTTACGGGGATCAGCACCGAGTTTGGGTTAACCGCGGTCAATGCCTGCATTTGTGGAATCACATCTCCGATTTCACTCATGTCGCGTGTACGCTGATCGGAGCCTACTTCTGATAAGCCCAGGTTTGTACCGCCATCGATAAATCCGGGATAAATCCACTTGCCTTTGCAGTCGATCACTTCGGCACCTTGTGGCGCAGTTGTAGCAGCACCCACATACGTGATCTTTCCATTGGAAATGATTACCGTACCATTCGTAATAGTTCCTTTCGTAACGGTTTCAATGGTTGCGTTTGTCAGCACGAAGGTTCCGTACTTTCCTTTCGGTGATTGAGCCAGAGCCGCAACACCTGCACAAACGAAGAGAATTAAATAAATAATCTTTTTCATGGCGATTAGCGGTTTTGGTCAGCAAATTTTACACCCAGTAAGAACTCAGCATTTTTCATGCACTCATCGTGATTATGTGACGATTCATCTTCAAACACAGCATCAGTCATGTCGATCGTTTGTTTGGGATCCACATACAAGCGCATGTCGTCCGGATCTTTTTCGCGGTCAAACTTCACCACGCCATCAATAATTGTGAAGGTCGGAACTGCATAAACCGACAACGGGTGGCCCTTGAAGATTACCACATCGCCATCCTTACCGACTTCCAGCGAACCCACACGGCTTTCGATGCCGAGTTGTTTGGCGGGATTGATGGTAATCAGCGAAAGCGCCTCCTCATCTGTTAAGCCGCCATATTTTTGAGTCTTGGCTGCTTCGTGGTACAGGTGCCGGGTGAGTTCTGCGTCATCCGAATTAATCGATGTTACAACCCCGTTGCGCGTAAGAATAGCCGCGTTGTACGCAGTTGAATAGTAAACTTCAAACTTATATGCCCACCAGTCGGCAAATACAGATGCCATCGCACCTTGTGCCGCCAGTTCGGGAGCAACTTTAAAACCTTCGTTTACGTGCTGAAACACGAGTCGTTTGATCCCGAAGTCTTTGCAAACTTTTAACAGCATGTAGATTTCATCCGCACGATAGCTGTGACAGTGGATAATGATCTCACCCCGAAGAATGGCCGCGATTGTTTCCATGCGCAGATCGTACTTAGGCGGAGCACCGCGGAAACCCTTTTGATTTTTTGATGCATTGTATTTGTTCCAGCTCTCCATGTATTCTTTTCCTTCCGAAAAGGCCTGACGGATAACAAATTCAACCCCCATGCGGGTGTTCGGAACGATACCGGCTCCGTTGTTACCGTGTACACGCGTTGGGTTTTCGCCGAGCGCAAATTTGATCGTGCGCGGTGCGCCTTCCATCATCAGTACTCTAGGATCAACGGTTCCATACCGGTGCTTAATGGTTTGACACTGTCCACCGATCGCGTTCGCAGATCCATGCATCGCGTGGGAGATGGTAACTCCTCCGGCTACTGCCCGGTACATGCCGACATCCAGCGGATCGAGGTCATCGCCTTCCCATACCATGGCCGACACAGGCGTTGTTGCTTCATTAACGGCATCCAATGCCAGGTGCGAGTGCGCATCAATTATCCCCGGCATTACGTGATGTCCGGTAGCATCAATTACCCGCGCGCCAGCAGGGGCGGCAATGTTCTTTCCGATTTGTGAAATCTTACCGTCCTTAATCAACACATCGGTGTTTTCCTTGACACCCTGCGTGATCGTGAGTACGGTTCCGTTTTTGATGAGCACGGTACCACGCTCAAGTTGTTGTGCCATTCCGCTGACCGCGATCAGCAAACAGGCTATGATTATCAATTTCTTCATGGTCGTGAATTATTTAGGGAGTCTTTTACCTTCGGTCGGGTAGCTTCCATATTCGGCCACCGTTGAGGTTCCTTTGAGCGTATCACCATCAATTTTAACGGCCACTTCAACCTTGAGCTTGCTGCCTCCATAGTTAAATGTGAAGTTGAACGTTAACGAATTACCCTCCAGCCTGGCGTTTTCAATATCCACAGCCGGATTAATGCTGCCTCCGCTCATGGTTCCGGTAATCGCGTTGCCTTCTTTCTTCAGCGTAAGCCTGGCCTGTTCAACCCCATTTGTTGTTTCCGTGGAGATGTTCCATTCGCCTTCAACCTTAACACCGCCATCTTTGCCACCTTCACCCTTCTTACCTTCTTTAGATTCCTTTGAGTCTTTAACCTCAAACTTATACATCGTGCCTTCTACAAACACGTAGCGAACTTTTGCCTTTTCGTTGAAGTATGGTTTATCACTGATTACGAGGTTTGCAATTTTACCATTGTCGATGGATCCCAGGCGATCCGACAACCCGAGCAGTTCGGCCGGTGCTGTTGTTAACGAAGCCAGCGCAGCATCTTCCGGCAAACCGGCTTCAATCATCCTGCGCAGGTTACCCTGAATGTTACCCGACTTCGCGCTGAGCGTGGAGAAACCAAACTTTACGCTGGCTTTCTGGAACGTGGCAGCCTGACCAACATACTTGGCCATGAACTCTGCTTTTCTTTTTTCAAGCGCAGCTTTTTCTTCAGCGGTGCCCGTTTTGGGAGCTTCCTCTTTCTTAGGCTCTTCTTTTTTAACTTCGTCTTTCTTGCCTTCTTCCTTTCTAGGCTCGTCCTTCTTCTTATCGTCCTTCTTGTCTTTGTCTTCCGGCAGATCAAGGCTCAGAAAAACCCGCGCATTAGCTGATTTGAGTTTATTAACGATATCCCAGCCTTCTTTCAGTTCTGCCAACATCAGCGAAAACCCAAGATCGTTTTGCAACGTTAACACGCGCTGTGCATCGACCACGCGTTCCGCTTTAAACAAAACAGGCTGGCGTTTATCCACTACCGGGTAAAGCGATTCGATAACCCGATCGGTTGCCGGGCGCTGAATGCCGGCCCGGTTCGAAGCATACGAATTTTCATAGGCGCGGCTCAGCACGGCCTGCCGATACAGTTCACGGTACTTGGCCATCACTCCCATCACGGTTGCGGGATACACTCCGCGCGCAGGTGAAAGCTCCGAATAAAAAGATGATTTATTAACCAGCACCATGTCATCGGCTGATTTACCGCTGAGCAAGATAATTGCTCCATTGCCCGGCATCATTCCGCCATAAGGCACCACATGCGCTGCGGTAAACCCGAGTGCGCGAAGTTCTTCAATGGATTTTTCGTTTGGATTAATAGACGCGCGAACATCGTTGTTTGGCGTTATCCCTGCCTCCTCCGGTTTTGGATTGCCCGGATCTTTTGGCCGTCCGCCCCGCTCCTCGTCTTTCGGCTTGGTTAGCCCGACACGCGAAAGGCCATCAATGAAGCCCGCATACACATACATGCTGTCGGCTTTGATCACAATCGCATCGGCCGGGATGGAAACATTTTTTCCCACGGAAACAATCAGGCCGTCTTTCATCACAACCGTTCCCATATCTATTTTCCGCCCGGGAGCCTGAACAATATTAACGTTGGTGATGGCGTATGTTCGGGAAACAGGCGCCAGTTCATCCTGCGCAAAAACAACTGCCGGCCAGCAAAAAACCATGACCGTCAGCATCTTTCTCAGCAGAACACTACTGAATAATCTCTTCATGAAATGAAAGGTTTAGGTAAATCTTAAAGGGAGTAATATAGCCATGTTTCAGACAGACAATCAAATGAAATTGACAGGTGGTTTGGGGCTTTTATTACCGGATTTTTGGCCCGTCCGAACGCGTTTCTGCAGTTGGATACATCCGTTTAACAGTTCATTACAATACCCTTTGCCGGGGTGAATCCTAAAGCCATGTTTGCACCGTAAAAGAGTACAAAACAGACTTCTTATGACTTTTTCATTCGTTACACGCATCGCTGTCACCCTTGCAGGACTGACCTTGCTGACCCAGCCGCTGATCGCACAGACCACGGCTAGCGCGGGAACCAAATCGTCTTCCGTGACCATTAATTCCGATTCACGGGATAATACCCAACGCTGGAAGACGTCTAACGGGTTCGACAACTTCAATGTTGAATACCGCGGCAAAATCGAAATCACGGATGACGACAAAGACATCAAGAGCATGTCGGATGACGGATATCTGGAAATCAGCAAAACGGTGTTTGGCAGCAGACGTTCAATTGAAATCGAGTCGCTCGGTACCGGAAAAATCAGCCGCGAATACTTTGAAGGGCGTACGAAAGTAGCATGGGATCCGGCCGGCAAAAACTGGTTGGCTGAGATTCTCCCCGAAGTTGTCCGCACCACCACGCTTTGTGCCGAAAGCCGCATAGCGCGTTTCTTCCGTCAGGGCGGAACGAATAGTGTGCTGAATGAAATCGACAAAATGGAAAGCGATTATGTTCGGTCAGCCTATGCAAACCTGCTCATGCGCCAGCCCGTACAGGCGAAAGACTATGCTGTAATTATTAACCGGTATGCCGACAAAACAGACTCTGATCATTACATGACCGAGTTCCTGAAAAATCATACCACGAAATTTTTACAAAATGCGGAAGCGACCACAGCCTTGTTTTCGGCTACCCGTAAGATGGATTCCGATCATTACAAGACCGTGGTAATCAAAGAGGCATTGCGGGGCCAGATGGCATCGATTCAGAATGTAAAAATTATCCTGCAGGCTGCGAGTCAGATGGAATCCGACTACTACGTGGCAGAGGTGCTGACTTCGCTGCTCAAGCAGAATAACCTGACGGATGCGATTGTTTCAGAAATCATTACCACTACCAATTCAATTGAATCAGACCATTACAAAACAGTTGTTCTTACAGAAGCCATGGAAAAACCAGGTCTTTCCTCAACTTCCTATAACCGGGTTGTGGATGCCGTTAAAACCATCGAATCCGATCATTACATCACGGTAGTGCTGAGTGATCTACTGGAGAACAAACTCACAGACGAAGGTTTGAACACGTTGCTGACCATTTTTCCATCGATCGAATCGGATCACTACAAAACAGAAGTATTCACCTCCTTACTGAAACGGCAGGATTTGAAAGAAGAACAATTTGACAAATTGATGGAAGCATTTGACCGAATGGATAGCGATCACTACAAAACCGTGGTACTGCAACAGGCGATTGGTTCAAGCAATATTACCGAAGCCAAGCTGATCAAAATTCTTGAGATGACGAGCGGAATGGATTCTGATCACTATGTTACCGAAGTGCTTACCTACGCAGCACCCAAAGTAAGGTCAGGAAGTGCCAGCGTGCAAAGTGCGTATCGCACAGCGGCCAAAAACATCTCGTCCGAAACTTATTATGGACGCGCACTCCGCGCGATTGAATAATCTGAA
This sequence comes from Cyclobacteriaceae bacterium, assembly GCA_016786495.1. Lineage (GTDB taxonomy): Bacteria > Bacteroidota > Bacteroidia > Cytophagales > Cyclobacteriaceae > UBA2336. The sequence continues at coordinate 65,315 of JAEUUJ010000033.1, read as the reverse complement.
AAAGCCATAGTAACTTTAGTACCGAACAGCAGTACTGGTTACTATGGTTTCAAAGCTATCGTATATGGGTTATCCGTTCCGCAGAATAGCGCTGAAAACCGCAGTTTCGTCCTGCCTTGGGCTTTTCTTTTTCTTTTATCTGCAATTCAGCGAAAGCGCCACAGGAACCATTCAGCCGGTTACGGAAACAATTCCCGGAATCTTGCTAAGCCTGGTAATCGGAAACATGACAGGATTTGCTGCGGGTTTTTTAAATGACTGGCTCGACCGGTTGTTTCCCTGGCATTCGGGGTTTGCGGGCCGGTTCCTGCTCGGGTACATCGCACAGGTGATTGGCCTTTCGATCGTGGCCGGTGGACTATCTACCCTTTTAATTGAATGGCTGGGCCCTTCAGTTTTCTGGAACGGGCTGAGCATAACCGATCCGGATCTGGCGTGGAAGTTTTTCATCCTGATTCTGGTGGTCGTTTTTGTTTACAAGGTTGTCTACACCATTCTGTATTCATACCGTCAGTATGCGGTTACGCAAATCGAAACTGTACAAAACGAGCGCAAGCAGCTCGAACTTCAGTTTGAAGCGTTAAAGAGCCAGCTGAGCCCGCATTACTTGTTCAACAGTTTAAATACGATTTCGTCACTGATCTATAATGATCCGCAAACGGCTGAACAATTTATTCGCAGACTGGCCCTGACGTATCAGTACATTCTCTCAACGCAGCAAAAGAAATACGTGACGCTTTCGGAGGAGCTGGACTTTGTACAATCGTATTACTACCTGCTGCGAATCCGGTTTCAGCAGTCGCTGACGCTGGAAGTCAATCTGCCCCGATCAATCATGACCAGTCCAATTCCACCGCTTACGCTCCAATTACTGGTAGAGAACGCAGTGAAGCACAATACCATCACCCCGGAAAAGCCTTTATTGATTTACATCAGTGCAGTCGACAACACACAGTTGAAGGTCACCAACACCAAAAACGAGTCGGTGCAATCTTCCGCCTCCTTCCGGATCGGCATCGAAAACATCCGCAAACGGTACGAGTTTTTCACGGCAAAAAAGGTTGAAGTGAAAGACGATGAGAAATTTATCGTGTCACTTCCGGTGCTGCGGCTGCGGGAAGTAACACTTCAAAAATCGATTGCCTGAACATGAAAAAGTATTTTATCCATAATGCGTTTTTCAGACTGCTGGCGCCTCCCGTTTACGGGGTATTAACGTATTTGTTAATCCTGTTGATCAATAATTCGCTGTTACAGGTTAACGAGATCTTCAGCGGTCAGGAAGTTTACATGTGCATCGGGCTGACCTTCACTTGCTTTGAATCGGCCAGGCTCGTTATCATATTGATCAACCGGTTTCTAAAAAATTCCTTTTCGCGCGCCAAACTGCTGATCCAGTTTTTGGCCGGAATCGCGATCCCCACGCTCCTGGTTACCGGGGCTATCTCGCTTTACTTCACTTACGTGGTCGGATTCAGCGCAGGATCGCAGCTCGTTCTGTTCGCCATCATTTTCAGTTTTTCTGCGGTGTTATACAACCTGCTGTATGTTAGTAACGACTATCAGTTGCGGGAAAACACACTGAAGCTTACTGCGGAACGCCAGCAGCGCGAAGTGCTGGAACTGGAGATGGATGAATTCCGCAACGACATCAACCCGGACCTGCTGTATGAAAGTCTGGAAAACGTGATCAGCCTCATCAACCGGCGAAACAGCGATGCCGAGGAATACATCGATTACCTGGCAAGCGCTTACCGGTACGTGCTCACCAACCGCCAGCAGGAGTTGATTTCCCTTCGCTCGGAGATTGATGCCGGAAAAAATATTGTGAGACTGCTAAATGAGAAGTATTTCGGTCAAATCAGGCTGGAGGTTACTCTGGAGGGAGTAGACATGGACCTTCAACTGATTCCCGGTTCCTTGCCTGTAGCGGTAGAAGCCATTGTGCGCAATACGATTATCTCGGCAAACGACCCATTGATCATCCGGTGTTACCTGGAGGATGGCGAATATCTTGTGTTACAATCCAGGCTTAACGACCGGCTCGTGCGACATACCGGAAGCACCCTTGCCCTCGCCCGGCTGCAAAAGTCGTACACCCTGTACAGCGAAAAGCCGCTAATACAGGTAAAGGCTTACGAGGAGAATTATATTAAATTGCCCGTTCTGCGTTTGGCAGAAGAAGCGCTGACACACGCATGATGAAGGTTTTAATCATTGAGGACGAAATTCCGGCAGCCGAAAAGCTAACCCGCTATCTGGCTAAATATGATCCCGCAATCGCAGTTGTAGATCACCTGACTTCCGTTCGAGATGCTGTTCAGTGGCTGAAGGAGAAGCAGGATTCCGTCGACCTGATTTTTATGGACATTCAACTGACGGACGGACTGAGTTTCCAGATTTTTCAGCAGGTGATCATCCGGAAGCCTGTAATTTTTATTACGGCTTTTAATGAGTTCGCGCTGGACGCGTTTAAGGTGAACAGCATTGATTACCTGCTCAAACCGATTACGTTCACGGATCTTTCCGCAAGTCTGAAAAAACTCGAGAGCCTGCGCGAGCAACTGCAATGGAATCCGCAAAAAACCGAGCAGCTTCAGGAAACATTCGTCGCACCCAAGACCGCCGGTTACAAGAACAGGTTCATGGTAAAGCTGGGAGATCACATTCGTTCGATCACCACCGACCAGATTGCTTTATTCTATGCGGATGGCCGCGATGTGTACCTGGTGACCGTACAAAGCCGGAAATTCATCATCGACTACACACTCGAAACACTGGAAGATTTACTGGAACCGAAAACATTTTTCAGAATCAACCGCACGTATATTCTCAACATCAACTCGATTAAAGATGTGATTGTGTACTCCAACAGTCGCCTGAAGATCACGCTGACGCAGGAGTTTGATAAAGAAATTGTGGTAAGCCGCGAAAAAGTAGCTCCGTTTAAAGAGTGGTTTGACGGAAGTCACTAAGCCTATCCCACCCGTTTTGCTTTATATCCTTCTTTCAGCAGGAGTTGTACAATCTTGTCGCGGTGATCGCCCTGGATCAGAATTTCCCGACCTTTTACAGAACCGCCAACTCCGCATTTGGTTTTAAGAAGCTTGCCTAAGTCCTCGATCTCTCCGGTTTTTCCGGTGAACCCTGTTACCAGCGTGACCTGCTTGCCTGCGCGCATGCTTTTATCCAGCATCACTTTCAGATTTTGCTGCTTGGCAGGAACATCATTTTCCGAATTCTCCTGCTGATATTGATAATTAAAATCGGTGTTCGTTGAGTACACAACACCCTCGCGATTTTTCCAGTCATTTTTCTTAGCCATACTCAAAACATTAACACCAAGGTGAAGAACAACGCAAACCCCGTAAGCACACACAACCCGAACCGGAATTCTTCATTGTCGCGCACGAACAGGCAAATGAGTGCAGTAATCACCACAATTATCGGTACGAATTTAAACGTTCCGTAAATCGTTCCAAACGTTGTGATGGAATACAATCTGTTCAGCGTTTGAATTTTGACGATTTTTCTTAGCAAACGGGTTTCCACTACTTGCACTTCGACAGACTGTTCGATGGCGCGAATATTATAATTATCGCCCGTTAACGGAATGTACGCATCGTCAACCAGCAAATAATCGAACCCGGCCTCGTAAGCAACTTTGACCGGAACGTTCCGGTAAACACGCGGCACTAAATAGTCTATCATCAAAAAAAAGCAAACCACCAGACCCGAAACCGAGATGGCTTTTACGTAATGAAAGTATTGCATCACGAGTTCGTATTGCGTTGGTCTGCGCGCGGCGGGCCGGAAACCTCTCCGTTTAAAATAAGGATCGCGGTTGCGGAGCGGAGCTTGAGGTTCAGACGGTGGTTGAATGTAGGCCTGATAGGGATTATCGTACTCCGCCTTTTTCGACGGATCGCTCAACACTTCGTACGCCTCGTTAATTTCTTTAATGAGCTCGGCCGCCTGCGGGTCGGGGTTCACATCGGGGTGATACCGTTGAACCAGCAGGCGGTATGAGCGTTTGATCGTTTGAAGGTCGGCACTCCGGCTAACGCGAAGAATGGCGTAGTAGTCTTTCACAACGTCAGAGCCGGCAATTTTCTTCCTCTACTTACTTTTTAATCACATAGGTGAGCACGGGACGCTTGCTGTGACCAACCACATCTTCTGCTATGCTTCCCGCCAACACGTGCGCAAAGCCGGTACGGCCGTGGGTTGCCATGGCAATCATATCGGCATTGATGCTGTCGGCAAAGTAAATGATACCCTCCTCTTCGCGAAGGTCGTTGAAGATATTAATGGTGTATTTCTTCAGCATTTGTTTTTTCGCAAACTCCTGCATCTGTTTTTTTACAACCACATCCCGCTGGAAATTTCCCGGTGTATTCACCCGAACCAAGTGAACAACCGAATCTTCGTACAATCCCTGCATCTGCTTCAACACGGCTGCAAAAGGCTCTTCGTCTTTGCTGAGTGCTGTCGCGTAAACAATATTCTTGAAATCGGTTTTACCGGGCTTCTTTTGAACAGTCAGCACCGGACATTTTGCGTGGCGCACAACTTTTTCCGTGTTGGTACCAATGATCATCTCCTGCATCTGGCTATGCCCTGCGGTTCCCATCACTACCAGATCAACCTTGTTTTCGGTAATGATGGTACGCATGCCGTGAAACGGTGTACCAACCCGCAGTTGCGACTTAACTTTCACACCTTCCAGCTGCGGACTGCTGAGCAGTGCTTCCATTTGTTTTTTTGCCTTCTTGATTAAGGCAAGGGTAAATAACTTTTCTTCCATGCTACCATCCAGGTCCATCTGCCCTTCTACGTTGAACGACCCTCCGGTAACCTCCTCAATAACATGCAAAAACGTAACCTCAGCGCCCGCTTTTTTAGCGATATCGGCAGCAACATCAACAGCGATCTGCGCAGGCTTCGAAAAATCGGTCGGAACAAGAATTTTCTTCATAACACGGGGATTAAATAGAGTTCTAAATTAAGAAAAAAACGATGCGAAACAGGTATGATTTATATCAGTTAAAAAGCCGATTGAAGTCAGTTTGAAGAAAGAAAACAATTACCTTAAGGGATTCTATGTTAAGCCTTTGATTGATGAAGAAAACATCTATTTCTTTTCTCTTACCAAGCTCAACGTCTGGTGATGCCATTCGCGTTCAGGATCAACGGAATAACGGTTTATCGGAATAACGTGCAGGGCGGAAATCGCCAAATCTATTTATGTACACCCGCGAGCAAGCCTCTCATCTGCGCCACGAATTCTGGACTACTTTTGGTCGGTACATGAGTCCCGTACCCTCCGCGGAAGGATTGCGCATCAACTGGGTTAACTACCATACGCGCGTGCGCGATGTGTACTTTCGTATGGATGCCGGGGCAAAGGAAGCCGCTATTGCGATTACACTTGAGCACCGCGATGCGGGAATCCGCGACTTGTACTTCGAACAATCCCTTGAGTTCAAAGATTTGCTGCACACCACACTGGAAGAAGCATGGACATGGGAGAAAAATATAACGCTTACCGATGGCCGCGAAGTCTCGAGAATCAGCAAAACGCTCCCCGGTGTTTCCATTTTCAATAAAGATCAATGGCCGGAACTGATCTCGTTCTTCAAGCCGCGCATCATTGCACTCGACAGCTTTTGGGAAAACGCACGGTGGAGCTTTGAAGAATTGCGATAGTGTTGCACCTGCAACAGCATTGCGATATATCGATAAAAACAATTTTCCGATTTACCTTTCGGCATGGGCCATCACCACCATCACGGGCACGATCATGCACATGATCATCATCATGGCACGGATAATATTCGATTAGCCTTCTGGCTTAATTTAGGATTTGCACTGCTGGAGTTCGTGGGCGGGTTGTACACTAACTCCGTAGCGGTTTTGTCAGACGCGCTTCACGATCTGGGCGACAGTCTTTCGCTTGGCACCTCGTGGTATTTTCAAAAGAAAGCGCAAAAACACCCGGACCAACATTTCACGTACGGCTATCGCAGGTTTTCGTTGTTAGGTGCCTTCATCAACAGCATCGTGCTAACGGTAGGTTCGGTATTCATTATTGTTGAGTCGATTGAACGCATTGCTAATCCTGCACAACCGGATGCCAAAGGAATGCTCATCCTGGCCGTGATCGGCATTGGCGTTAATCTGATTGCCATGCTGCGGCTTAAAAAAGGAAAGTCGATCAATGAACGGGTTATCTCACTTCACTTCCTCGAAGATGTGTTGGGCTGGGCAGCGGTTTTAGTGGGCAGCCTGGTGATGATGTTCTATAACGTACCCATTCTCGACCCGCTGCTTTCCCTTGGCATTGCTGCGTTCATTCTGTTTAACGTGTACCGGAACATGAAGTCTGTTTTCCAGATTGTCTTGCAGGGCGTGCCGGAAAACATCTCGGAAGAAAAAATCAGCCAACAGCTTACCGCACTTCCGGAGATTAAAGGGGTACACGACATCCACGTTTGGTCGATGGATGGTAACTATAACATCGGTACACTGCACGTTATTGTTTCCAACGAGTTAACGGCTGATCAGCGCGAAGCCCTCAAAAACAGAATCAAAGAGATCTTGAAAAAAATGTCGCTGCAGCATACAACGATTGAATTGGAAACAGAAGGATATCCGTGCTGCAAACCGGAAGTTTAAACCAGCTGGCCAACGCCAAACAGAATCACAAAAAGCAGCGTTGACAACGCCATAAACTTTAGATAGGGATCAAGTTCATGCGAGGGCTTCACCTGAATTTTCCGCGCGATTATCATAAATGCAGGCGCACTCAGCATAAAAAGCAGTTGTATAGCCGACTCGAAATGCATAGCCACAAAGGCAACCGCACTTCCCAACCCGATCAACACCAGGCTCCAGTGATAAACGGCCGCATTTTGTTTTCCGATTCGTACCGGGATTGAAAACTTACCAGCCTTCCGGTCGGAGTCGATATCGCGCATGTTATTGATGTTCAGCACGCCTACGGCAAATACCCCACAGCTTACAGCCGGCCACACGTATTGCCACGACAATTCATGCGTAAACAAATACAACGAACCCATCACACCAACCAATCCGAAGAAAATAAAAACAGAAATGTCGCCCAAACCAGCATACCCGTAAGGCTTCTTTCCAACCGTGTAGCCGATTGCAGCAAGAATGGACAATACACCCAGGCCCAAAAAGAAGAAGATCGCATTCCAGTTCAACCCGAACGCGGTAAACAACAAACTAATTCCGCTGATCAAACTCAACACCACAAACACAGCAATCCCTGCTTTCATTTGCGCAGTCGAGATGCGGCCGCTTTGAACAGCCCGGGACGGCCCTTTGCGGTCAGCACTATCGGCTCCATGTACCGAATCGCCATAGTCGTTCGCGAGATTGGAAAGTATCTGGAGAAAAATCGTGGTGGCGATGCAGAGCAAAAATACATCCCATTGAAAGGCTCCGGCAGCCGCAGCGAGGAATCCCCCCATCATGATGGATGAAAGAGCGAGTGGTAACGTCCGGAGGCGGAACGCGCTAACCCAATGTTTCATGCGATCTTATCGAGTATTTGTTTATCGAGCGGCTCTACCCGCGAATTGAAAAATCCTGTTACGTTGCCTGATTGGTCAATCAGGTATTTGCAAAAATTCCACGAAGGTGATTTTCCGGATTTTCTTTTCAGCCACGTATAGAGCGGATGGCGATTAAACCCTTTCACCGAAATTTTTTCAAACATCGGAAAACTGACACCATAGTTCACTTGGCAAAACTCTTCGATGTTGCTGTTGGAACCCGGCTCCTGAAACAAAAAATTGTTTGCCGGGAACCCTAATATGGTAACCTTATCACCATACTGTTCATGAAGCTTTTGCAAGTCTTCATACTGATAGGTGAACCCGCACTTCGATGCAGTATTGACGATGAGCAGTTTTTTCCCTCTGAATTGAGCGAAGTCAATTTCCTTTCCCGACAACGACTTCATTTTGAAATCATAAATTGAGGCAGGCACTTCAGCACCGCCTCCAAAAAGTTTGCCGATCAGCGAACGTAAACCCATCTCAGCACCCGTATTAAAGCGCTGCCGTTATCTTCGCATCAAGCGGATTAACTTTTGACGGAAAGAATGTGATGGTTCCGTCAGGCTTAACCAGATACTTGCAAAAATTCCAGGTAGGTTCCTGTCCTGTTTTTTCCTTCAGAAATTTATACAAAGCGTGCTGATCGCTCCCTTTCACGGAAACCTTCTCAAACATCTGGAAGGTCACGCCATAGTTCTTTTGGCAAAACTCTCCGATCTCAGCGTTTGTGCCTGGCTCCTGTGCACCAAAGTTGTTAGCCGGGAACCCGAGGATTGTTATTTTATCTCCGAATTGCTCGTGCAGCTTTTGCAGATCTGCATATTGTGGTGTATAGCCGCATTGCGAGGCAGTATTGACAATCAAAAGTGTTTTTCCCTTGTATTGCGCAAAATCAATCAGTTTCCCGTCAAGTGCATTAACCTTGAAATCGTAAACCGAACTGGCAGAAAACAGGGATAGGCCAACCATAGCAATCATAGCGAGTAGTTTCATAGCGAAAGATTTGTTGTAAAGTAAACAAAAAAAGCCGTCATATTGTTCGCGGCCCCGGAACCCAAGCAGGATTCCCGGCTACGTCAACATGACGGCTTCTACAGGTCAGTTTCGCTTACTGATTCGGCTGTTCGAGGTTAATTTTTTCCTGTTTTTCGTAGCCGAAAAGCTCATCCAGCGTAAGCTGCTTCACGGTTCCGTATTTCTCGAGGTCTTTAAAATTAATCTTGTCCTTGCTTCCAATCAGCACCACATTGTACTTGTTATTCTTCAGGTTTTCCTGCTGGAATTTCTCCACATCGGCCAGCGTGGCGGTTTGAACCTTTTCATAAATATCCTTCCGTACGTCATGATCCAGTCCGCGCTTGCGGGCCGTTTCATAATTAAATAAGATTCCAGCCTTCGTTACACGCTGACTTTCGATCTGATTCATGATCGCATTCTTGGCCACCACAAAACCGTTTTCCGACTTCGGAAAATTCTGAAGTAAGTCCAGCATAGCCTTCATGGCTTCCGGCTGCTTATCGGCCTGTGTGCCGATGTAGGCATAAAATGAGTCGTTATCTTTCTTTTTGCCGGCAACTCCATAGTTAGCAAACGCTGAATATGCCAAACCTTGCGCTTCACGAAGTTCCTGGAAAACAGGCGAGCTCATGCTGCCGCCAAAATATTCGTTAAACAATCTGGCCATCGGCATTTGCTCAGGACTGAACTCTTTTCCTTTCGATAAGAACATGATTTCAGCCTGCACCATGTCGTAATCAGCCCAATACACATTCGGCTTGGTGATGTCCTGCATTTTAAACTCAACCGGCTGTGGAACGGGAGTCAGTTTCTCCGGTAGGATGTGATACTGGTTAAGCGATGCAATCAGTTCATCCTCCTTCTTCGGACCGTAGTACAATACCCGGTGCTCGGTTTTTGTGAAGTTGTGAATGATGTCGATCAGTTCTTCGGCTTTCAGCGCGCTGAGATCTTTATTGGTCACCACGTTCGTAAATGACGATTTCGGTCCGTACAAACCGTAATTCATCAGGCCGCTGAACATAATTTCACCCTTGTCTTTCTTCACATCATCGCGTTTCTTGAAGATACCGTCAATCATTTTCTTCTTCGCCTCCTCGTCGGGTTTCGCATTAGCCAGCAACTTCTCGAAAAGCTGGATTGACTTATCCATATTCTCATTCAAGCCTTCGAGGTATACATAGGTTTGATCACCCGATGCAAACACGCTGAAGGTCGTGCCGAGCTTGTAAAACTCTTTCTGAATTTCTTCAGCCGACATATCTTCCGTACCCACATACTCGAGGTACTCAACCGCTACATCCATTTTCGGATTGTTGTTGGTACCCACGTCCGACAAGTAATAAAGCGTGAACAAGTCATTCTCTTTATTCGGAGTGTACAACACCTCAATATACTTATTCATTTTTGTTGTGACCAGATCCTTGCTGTAATCAACATAAACCGGCTGCAGCTTCTCAACCTTATTCTCCGTGATCATCTTGTGGAAAGGCGAAACATCTTCTTTATTCAACGGCACTTTCGTGATGGACGGCTTAGTCACTTTCTGCGCATTCGGGTCCTTACCCGTACGCTTGAATACAATTGCATAGTTGTTGCCGTAATGCTCGTTGGCAAACTTCACGATGTCTTCCTTGGTGTACTTGCGAAGCGCATCGGTGCGGGTTACATACTTATCCCACGGAATATTGTTCGTGAACGCCATCACCAGGTCGTTTGCCCGTGAGCCATTGAACTCCGAGCCGCGGATTTCCGATTTTTTCAAGTCGTTGATAACAGCCTCAATCAACCAGTCTTCAAACTCACCTTTCTTAAGATGTTCAATCTGCTCAAGCATCAGGTCGCGAACTTGCTCCAGCGACTGACCTTCCCGCGGACGCGCGCTAAACGTATGAATTGAATAATCGTTCAGGTAGTCTACATAGCTGGTGGGCTCAATTACTTTCTGAGCCTGCTTCAGGTTGATATCGATCAAACCAGCCTTTGAGTTCGCCAGGATCATGTCGGTGAGGCGAAGCAACTGTGCATCTTCGCTGCTGGTTCCGTTAAAACGGAAACCAAGTTGAATCCATTCCGCGTCCGGGCCATACACTTCTTTCGCAACCGGTGCTGTTAATGCCGGCTCTTCGATTCTCGTCCATTGCGGAATCTGATCATTCGGTTGCCAGTCGCCAAAATTTTTGTCGATGAGCGCAATCGTCTTGTCAAAATCAAGGTCACCGCTCATGCAGATCGCCACGTTGTTCGGACGATAGTATTTGTCGAAATAGTTTTTAATCTCCGTGATGGAAGGATTCTTCAGGTGCGCGATTGTTCCGATAACAGTTTGTGTTCCGTACTGGTGTTTCTGGAATATGGCCTGGTAAAACGCTTCATACGTTTTCCAGTAGTCGTTGTCCAAGCTGCGATTCTTCTCTTCGTATACCGCTTCGAGTTCGGTATGGAATAGCCGCGGAACAATTTTCTTAAAGCGGTTTCCTTCAATCTGCAGCCAATTCTCTACCTGGTTAGCCGGAATATCATTTACATAAACCGTTCTGTCCTCGGTCGTGTAAGCATTCGTTCCCTGTGCGCCAATCTCACCCACCATCTTGTCGTACTCATTGGCGATGGCGTACTTCGCGGCCTCGTTCGAAACCTGATCGATTTTTTTGTAATAGGCAGCGCGCTCAACCGAATCGGTTAACGTTCCGTAGTGCGTGAACATGCGTTCAATGCTGTCGAGCAATACCGATTCTTTTTCCCAGTTAAGCGTTCCGAAGTCGGCCGTACCCTTAAACATGATGTGTTCCAGGTAATGCGCCAGTCCGGTATTGGTTGCCGGGTCGTTCTTGCCTCCAGCCTTTACGGCAATATTGGTTTGAATACGGGGTGAAGCTCCGTATTTGCTCAGGTATACTTTTAAACCATTCTTGAGCGTATAAATTCTTACGTTAAGCGGATCGTTCTCCATGTACTCGTACGAGTACCCGTTGCTTTCCGCGGTTTTTAGTTTGCTGCCGGTTTCGTTCTTGCATGCCGTAAAGGCGATTAGCAACACGAAACAAAGTGCTTTAACTGTTCTGATCATGGGTATTGGGTTAGTTGGGAATAGGTTTCAAAATAAACGAAGAATCCGGTATGTGCCGTACAGGCAGCAGAAAATAATTCCACCACAGGATGGATGTATTACCTGCCCGTAAAGTTTTGGTTACATCCGCTCCGGAACAGAAATTCCGAGCAGATTCATCGATTTTTTGATAGCCGAAGCAATGCTGTCCGACAGTGCCACCCGGAACTTCAGTTTCAGGGGATCGGCTTCATTAAATATGGAAATGTTCTGGTAGAACTGGTTGTACTGCTTGGCCAGGTCGTAGGCGTAGTTTGCGATGACAGCAGGCGAATAGTCTTTTGCGGCCTCCCTGACCTTGTTTTCGAACAAGCTGAGCAAATGCAACGCTTCACGTTCAGACGGCTCCAGCGAAGACAGTCCTTTCAGGTCGTTCTCTGTCGGAACGATATTCATGCTTTCCGCTTTGCGCAGAATCGCCCGAATCCGAGCGTGCGTGTATTGAATGAATGGTCCGGTAAAACCCTGCAATTGAATCGACTCGTTCGGATCGAATAACATCCGCTTCTTCGGATCAACTTTCAGCAGGAAAAACTTTAATGCCCCGAGGCCGATCATTTCAAAAAGCTGTTTCGATTCAGCCTCACTTAACTCATCAATCTTGCCTAACGCGCGGGTTTGCCGTTCAGCCTCATCGGCCATCTCCTGCATCAGATCATCCGCATCTACAACCGTACCTTCGCGACTTTTCATTTTGCCTGACGGCAGATCAACCATACCGTATGAAAGATGGTAGCACTTCTTCGCCCACTCGTAGCCAAGCTTGCCGAGAATCAGGAACAGCACTTTAAAGTGATACTCCTGTTCGTTTCCTACGGTATAGATCTGACCTTCTATTTTCGGGAAATCGCGGAAACGCAAAATGGCAGTTCCGATATCCTGCGTCATGTAAACAGAAGTTCCGTCCGAACGCAACAAAACTTTTTGATCTAGACCATCGGCTGTGAGGTCAACCCAAACCGAACCATCTTCTTTTTTGAAGAAGATTCGTTTCTCCACGCCTTTTAAAACTTCCTCTTTTCCGAGCAGGTAGGTGTCAGACTCGTAGTACAGTTTTTCAAAATCAACACCCATGCGCTTGTACGTGGAATCGAACCCTTCGTACACCCAGCCGTTCATGGTCTTCCAAAGCTGAACCGTTTCCGGGTCTTTTGCTTCCCACTTTTGCAGCATGTCAACCGCCAGCTTCATGATGGGCGCCTGCTTCTCTGCATCTGCTTCGCTCAAACCCTTTTCCTGCAGTTCCTTCGCCTGAGCCTTATAGTTTTTGTCGAATTCAACGTAGTACTTACCAACAAGCTTATCACCTTTCAACCCGCTGCTTTGGGGAGTCTCTCCGTTTCCGTAAAACTTCCATGCGGCCATCGACTTGCAGATATGAATGCCACGGTCGTTGATGATCTGAACTTTATGGACGTTGTACCCATTGGCTTTATAAAGCTCCGCTACGCTGTATCCCAAAAAGTTATTTCGCAAATGTCCTAAGTGGAGCGGCTTGTTGGTGTTGGGTGAAGAATACTCCACCATAATCTCCTTACCGTTAGCCGGAAGGAAGCCATAATTTTTGTTGGCGTAGATGGAAGCAAATGTCTCCGCCCAGGTTGTATCGGAAACTACCAGGTTTAAAAAACCCTTCAAAACGTTGTAACGTGTCACAATTCTGGAATGCTGAACCAGATAGTCCCCGATCGCTTTCGCTGTTTCTTCCGGTTTAAGTTTTGAAGCTCTTGTTAACGGAAAACAAACCAACGTGTGCGACCCTTCGAATTCCTGATTGGTTGGCTGGAGTTGTACCTGATCAACCGGCGCATTGAACAGCGCGGTGATAGCCTTCTGTATTTCGGAGCGAAGAGAGTGTTCTAAGTTCATGAGTATTGAGTCATGAGTATTGAGTCCTTAGATAAGCATTGCTCAATACTAAAGACTCCCTACTCAATACTATTTTACATGTCAAGGATATACGCAAACATCAGCGGAGCAACGATAGTCGCGTCCGATTCAACAATGAATTTCGGTGTATCAATGCTGAGTTTACCCCAGGTGATTTTTTCGTTCGGAACAGCACCGGAGTACGAACCGTAACTGGTGGTCGAATCACTGATCTGGCAGAAGTAGCTCCAGAACGGAACGCCATCGCGCTCCAGATCCTGATGAAGCATCGGCACAACGCAAATCGGGAAGTCACCGGCAATACCTCCGCCAATCTGGAAGAAGCCAATTCCATCTTTACCTGCATTTTCAGTATACCAGTCGGCCAGCCAAACCATGTATTCAATACCCGACTTCATGGTGCTTGCCTTCAATTCGCCTGTTAATACGTACGATGCAAAAATATTTCCCATCGTGCTGTCTTCCCAGCCCGGCACCACCATCGGCATGTTGCGCTCGGCCGCTGCGATCATCCACGAATTTTTCGGATCGATCTCATAGTGCTGCTTCAGTTCTCCGCTGTTGATCATGCGGAACATGAACTCATGCGGAAAAAGTCTTTCGCCTTTGTCTTCGGCATCCTTCCAAACTTTGAACAAGTGCGACTGAAGTTTACGGAAAGCTTCTTCTTCGGGAATACACGTATCCGTAACCCGGTTCAGGTGGTTCTCCAGCAGATCCCACTCCTGCTGCGGAGTCAAATCGCGGTAGTTGGGGATTCTTTTATAATGTGAATGCGCCACGAGGTTCATGATATCCTCCTCCAGGTTGGCACCCGTACAGGAAATGATGTGCACCTTGTTCTGGCGGATCATTTCGGCAAAACTGATTCCAAGCTCGCCCGTGCTCATGGCCCCGGCCAGCGTCACCATCATTTTTTTGCCCTCGGCAATGTGTTTTTTATATCCTTTGGCTGCATCGACAAGCGCAGCTGCGTTGAAATGCAAAAAGTTCTTTTCAATAAAAGAAGAAATCGGTCTATTCTGACTCATAGTGGTTGTTTCAGATTTTACGGTGCGAAATTAATAATTTCAGCGGGTTTTACAGCCTTACATCCCGGGGCACGGATGTTGATGTAAAAAAAAGCAGTATACTTAACCAATGATACGCCTCACCTTCGCAGTACTCCTCGTATTCATTTCTTTCCATGTCTTTCCACAGACGTCAACAACTGCGGATGAATACGAGATTGTGCGGCAGGACGAACGGATTTTTTTATATGAACGCTGGGCCGATTTTCCGGGAACTACCACCAAGGCCCGGGCGCTGAAAGTTGTTTTCACCACGTCTGCCTCGATGGACAAAATGATCACGGTGATCACTCAGGAGGCCAAACTGAAAGAGTGGCAAAAAAATCTTGCCGAATTCAAGTCGTATCCAAAAAACGATTCGGTGTGGCATTTTTATACCTGGTACAAAATGCCCTGGCCGCTGACCGATCAGGATTATTTTGCGTTGTACAAAATCCGGGAGCGCACACCAAACCGCGTGGTACTGGTGTTCGAACCAGCCGTGAATGAAAAGGTAGCGCCCAAACGTGAGAAGATCGACCGGATGAAAGCCTACGGAAAGTGGATTCTCGAAAAAACGACAGCCGGGAAAATAAAAGTTACTTACTTCATTACGGGCGAGCCGGTCAACATCCCGCGGGCCGTCACCGATAACATTGTGCGAAATAATTTCATGAGCACCATGAATACGTTAATTTCGGTTGCCGAAACCAAGTAGCGTTTTACGAGTATTCCTGATATGAAACACCTGTTGCTCTTTTGCATAGGCTGCGCGCTATTCTTCACCGCGCACGCCCAATCTGCGGACACGATTAGTCGCATCGATGAAATTTTCACACATTGGAACAATGCTACTCCGGGCGGGTCGGTATTAGTTTCGCGAAACGGTTCTGTTATTTATCACAAAGCTTTCGGACTTGCCGACCTCGAACATAACGTACCCAATACCACTGAAACAATTTTTGAAGGTGGCTCTGTTTCAAAACAGTTTACAGCCGCGTCACTTTTGTTATTGGCTACGGAAGGAAAACTCTCTACGCAGGATGATGTTCGTAAGTACATTCCGGAGCTGCCCGTGTATGATGCACCGGTTACCATTCAACATTTATTGAATCATACCAGCGGATTAAAAGATTGGGGCTCAATCGGCTCACTTACCGGCTGGCCGCGAACAACACGGGTGTACACCCAGGAACTTGCGCTTGATATTATCTGCAAACAGCGATCCTTAAATTTTACACCCGGCACCGAATACTCCTACAGTAATTCAAACTACACCTTGCTGGTGACAATTGTTGAACGCGTCTCCGGTATGTCGTTGGCGGAGTTTACCCGCACGAGGTTTTTCGAACCCCTCGGAATGACCCATACGCAATGGCGGGATAACTTCCGGGAGATTATTCCGAACCGATCCGTAGCGTACAGCAAAACGATTTCCGGCTACGAGCAAATGATGCCGTTCGAAAACATTCATGGCCATGGCGGACTGTTGACAACCACAGGCGATCTGATGAAATGGAACGCATTGCTTCAGACGCATGCAATTGGCGGGGATGCGCTGTACGCGATGCGTGTGCAGCAAGGTCAATTGAAAAACCGTAAAACGATTTACTATGCTGGCGGATTGAACATCGGAACGTTTAATCAATATACCGAGATCAGTCATAGCGGTTCAACGGCGGGGTACCGTGCATGGCTGGCGTACTATCCCGATAAAAAAATTACGATTGCCATCCTCAGCAATGATGCGAACGGAAACGTAGTGGCCTCGGGCAAAAAGATTGCTGAAATCGTACTGGGCAAATCTGAATCAAAAATGCAAAAACCGGCCACGTTGGAATTACCGGAGCCCGACCTGAAAAAATTTACCGGTACGTACAGAAGCATCCGGAACTTTGACGTGTTTACCCTTTCACTGCGTGACAAAAAACTGTACTGGAATCACATGGCCCTTATGCCGTCTCACCGCGATACGCTCTTTTATAATGATTTGAAATGGGCCTATGTCAAACCCGGGAGAGTTCTTGTGAGAACCCCGCAGGACACTTCGTTGTACCGTCAGGTAAATCCAGCCGATTCAACGCAACGCTACCTTCAAGCCTTGGCCGGCAGGTTTGTGAGTAAAGAAGCAGACACCGAATTTACCGTGTCCGTAAAAGGAAATGAAGTTTGGATCAGTCGCAAGCCGGCAACCGCTTACAAACTCACACCACTTTACTATGACGGATACCGCGGAAGTGAATTCGACCTGCTCGAGTTCAAGCGCGATCGCAAGGGAACTGTAACCGGCTTTGAAATCAATCTCTCCCGCGCAGAGCGCGTTCCGTTTACAAAAGTTACCCAAACCCGATAGCCATGCTGAAAAAACTCTCCGTGCTGGGTATTGCGTTGCTGTTGACACTTTCGCTTGCTGCCCAGGAAACACATGTTTTTGAAAATGAAGTAAAAGAACTTGTTCGGGCCGATAGCCTGATCAAACACCGGAAAGGCATCATTTTGTTTACCGGGAGTTCAAGCATCCGGATGTGGACCGATCTCGACAAAGATTTCACAGGCAAAAATGTATTGAATCGTGCCTTTGGCGGATCAACCATGCGCGACCTGTTATATTTTGCTAACGAAGTGATCGTTCCGTACAACCCCAAAACAATCTTTATTTATGAAGGGGATAACGATCTCGGTTTTGCGAATGCAACCCCGCAGCAAATTCTCGCTTCCGCGGATAGTTTACTGACCCTCATCCGAACAAAACTTTCGCCCAGCGTTAAGGTCTACTTTATTTCAGCTAAACCAAGTATAGCGCGCTGGTATTTACGGGACAGGTACGTACAATTTAATAAAGAACTACAAACCTGGGCCAACTCCAGGAAAAACGTGTACTTCATTGACATCTGGAACAAGATGCTGAATGCCGATGGCTCCTTGCGCAAAGAGCTTTTCATAGAAGACGGCCTCCACATGAACCGAAAAGGTTACGATATCTGGCGGGATAGTCTTCGGCCGTACGTGAAATAACGACCGCACGTAATTGATAAATAAAGGTTGCAGCAATCCTGCTAAAAATTCTTTTTTTTATAACTTCCAATCGGGTTACAAGCCCGGTTTTGCCCTCATAAACGCCCAAAAAAACAACCCATGTTTGAGAATCTGGATCCCCTGTTACGGATTTTCTGGTTCGTGGCCATCCCAACCAGTTTAATCTTTTTGATTCAAACCATTATGACCTTTGCCGGAGTCGATGCAACCGATGGCCTCGAGGCCGACTTCGATGGAGACCTCGCGCACGGTGAAACCCCGTTTCAATTGTTCTCGCTTCGCAACCTGATCAACTTCTTATTGGGTTTCAGCTGGACCGGAATTTCATTTTTTAACACGATTGAAAATAAAACCGTGTTGATCGGATTGGCCGTGCTGGTAGGTGCCGCCTTTGTCTATGTCTTTTTTGTCATCATCCGGCAAATTCAGAAGCTTGCAGAAGACAACTCGTTTAAAATAGACAGTACGATCAATAAAACCGCAGAAGTATACCTGGCCATCCCGGAACGTAAATCCGGAAAAGGAAAAGTCATGGTAAGTGTAAAAGGAACGTTCCATGAACTGGATGCCATGACTGAGTATGAAAAAATCCCAAGTCATGCGATGGTCAGGATTGTGAAAGTCCTGAATGGTAATATCCTTCTTGTAGAAACGCTTTAATCTAACCTCAAATACCCTATGTCTCCAGTAATTTTAATTCTCGTTGCCGTTGTGGTCGGCTTTGTAACCATCACAGCACTTATTTCACGTTACAAACGATGCCCTTCTGATAAGATTCTCGTTATCTACGGCCGCACAGGCGGAAGTTCTGCCAAGTGCGTACATGGAGGCGGTGCGTTTATATGGCCGGTTATTCAGGACTATGCCTTCCTCGATCTTAAACCATTATCGATTGACGCGAACCTGACAAATGCACTGAGTCGTCAGAACATCCGCGTTGACGTTCCGTGTCGTTTTACCATCGCCATTTCAACTGAGCACGACAGCATGAACGCTGCTGCGGAACGTTTGCTTGGTTTAACGCATGGTCAGATCCAGGAACTTGCAAAAGATATTTTGTTCGGTCAGTTGCGCCTCGTGATCGCAACGATGACGATTGAAGAAATCAACTCCGATCGCGATAAGTTTTTGGACAACATTTCGAAAAACGTTGACAGTGAATTGAAGAAAATTGGCTTGAAACTGATCAACGTAAACGTAACCGATATTAAAGATGAGTCGGGCTACATTGAAGCGCTTGGTAAGGAAGCTGCCGCAAAAGCAATCAACGAAGCGAAAATCTCCGTTGCCGCGCAGGAAAAAATCGGTGAAACCGGTAAGGCGGCTGCCGATCGTGAAAAGGATACGCAAATTGCTGAAACACACCGTGACCGGGATGTAAAAATCGCCATTACGCAAAAGGATAAAGAGATTAGCATTGCCGCAGCCAAGAAAGACGAATCGATTGGTAAGGCTGAAGCAGAGCGCGATACACGTGTAAAAACCTCCGAAGCCAACGCAATTGCAATCAAAGGTGAAAACGAAGCAAAGATTGCCATTGCTCAGTCGGAAGCAGTAAGACGAGAGAAAGAAGCGGAAGCCTTACGCATTGCGTTAGCATCTGAAAAAGTACAACAGGCAAAAGCACTGGAGGAAGCCTATTTAGCAGAACAAAAAGCTGAAACCGCTCGTGCGGAACGTGAACGTTCAACGCAGAATGCGAACATCGTGATCCCGGCTGAAATCGCGAAGCAACGCGCCATCATCGAAGCACAAGCAATGGCCGAAAAAATCCGGGAGCAGGCAAAAGGTGAAGCCGATGCGATCTACGCCAAGATGGAAGCCGAAGCGAAAGGTTTGTTTGAAATCCTGACTAAACAGGCTGAGGGTTACAAGCAGGTGGTGCAGGCGGCAGGCGGTGATCCTACCAAGGCCTTCCAGTTATTGCTGGTAGAAAAACTGCCTGAACTGATTAAGACGCAGGTTGAAGCCGTTAAGAATATCAAGATTGATAAGATTACCGTGTGGGATTCCGGTAACGGCGAGAATGGCACGAACTCAACAGCCAACTTTGTTTCGGGCATGATGAAAACCGTTCCACCCCTGAACGACTTGTTCAACATGGCCGGTTTGAATCTTCCTGCTTATTTAAAAGGAGAAGAAGTTAAGGAAGCGAAAGAGCTTCCGAAAAAAGAAAAATAAGTTAAAGGTTATTCGTTAATAGTTAATCGTTCAAGGCAGACACGATTAACTATTAACTTTTAACGAATATCTATTCTGCCATCACCGGGCGACTGGCAATCGATTTAGCAGTTGCTTCCAGAATTTCAAAGGCGCTTTCCGCCATCCGGTTCTCGGTGTCGAGCGTTGGGTTTACCTCTACGATCTCCCAGCAGCACACACGGGGATCTTTTACCAGTTCCACATTCAACGATTTTGCCTCCTCAACGGTTAATCCGTTTGGTACAGGCGTACCGGTTCCTGTTGATACGCGGCTATCGATGCTGTCAACATCAAAGGAAATATAAATCAGGTCGCAGTGGTCGAGCATGGCCAACACGCGTCTGGCAATTTCAACCGAGCCTAACTTTTTGACGTCCTCCGTCTCAATGAAATTAATGTTATGCTTGTTGATCAGGTAATTCTCGGGCTTTTCTAAATCGCGGACCGAAACGTACACGATATCTTCCGGGTAAACCTTTGCTCCGGGAATGCCCACATTCTTCAACTGCTCCCAGTATTCAAGCGTTTCGCCTTTCGGGTCGTTTACTTTGCATTCCAGGTTGTCGAGGCCGGTGGCCATGGCCAGGGGCATTCCATGCATGTTGCCGGAAGGCGTTGTATAAGGCGTGTGGATGTCGGCATGAGCGTCAATCCAAACTACACCGAGTCTGGCGCCCGGGTTTGCTTTCTTAATTCCGGAAATTGTTCCGTAGGCAGTACTGTGATCGCCCGCGATTACAAACGGAAAGTTGTCGTCCCAAATGGTTTCGTAAACTTCCAGGCAAACGCGTTCTTCCATGATCAAAACACCGTCAATAAACTTGGCGTACGAGTGTTTTGCTCCATCGAACAGGAGCTCGTTCACGTTCTCAACTTCAACCGAATCATACGTTCTGAAAAAGTCCGATTTCAGGTCGAGGCTGGCAATCTTCATGGCCTCCACGCCCAGGCTGGCCCCGCGGGTACCGGCACCGATCTCGGACTTAACCTCAATAATCTTAATCTCTTTCACAGGAGTACACTTAGAATTTTAAACGAACAGGAGATGCTAATGTTTGGAGCAAGGAAAACAAAACGGTACCGTACAGCCTCAGAAATCAGGCAGGCCGTGCGCTATGGCGAAAACGGGATTGAGATACCGGTTGTTCATGGTTTTTTAGCATTGCAAAGATGGCAAATTTATCCCAATATTGCACCCTATTTTTGTTGATTAAAACCGCGTTTTCGAGTTACTTAACCGCATAATACTGAAAGATCGATGAAGAGCTACCGGGACCTGATTGAGCAGACGTTTGAGTTTCCCCAAAAGGAATTTAAAGTCCGTGATCACGAGTTATTATTTAATGACGTCCCGTTGATGGACATCATCAAGCAATATGGCACGCCTCTGAAGCTCACGTATCTGCCGCGGATTTCGGAAAATATCCGTTCAACCCAGGCGCTTTTCAACAGTGCACTTGAAAAGTTCAAGTACAACGGTAAATACACGTATTGCTACTGCACCAAATCGTCACACTTTTCTTTTGTGATGGAGGAAGCGCTGAAGAATGAAGACGTGCACATGGAGACTTCTTCGGCCTTTGACATTCCGATTGTGCGCTCGCTTTATGCAAAAGGTAAGCTTACCAAAGATTCATACATCCTTTGCAACGGATTTAAAATGCCGTTGTACACCCAATACATTTCAGAACTGCTGAATGACGGTTTCAAAAACTGCATTCCCATTCTGGATGAAATGGGCGAGTTTGAGGAATACGAAAAGCATGTGGAAAACCCGTACCGCGTGGGCATTCGCGTAGCAGCCGATGAAGAACCGAAGTTCGAGTTTTATACGTCACGTCTCGGCATCCGGTACAGCGATATTATTCCGTTCTACAAAGAAAACATCGAGAAGAGCAAGAAAGCATCGCTGAAGATGCTTCACTTCTTCATCAACACGGGCATAAAAGACACCGCCTACTACTGGAGCGAATTAAGCCGCTTCGTATTCAAATACTGCGAACTGAAAAAGATTTGCCCTTCCCTGGATTCAATTGACATCGGTGGTGGTTTCCCGATCAAGACTTCGTTAACCTTCCACTACGACTATAAGTACATGATCGAGCAGATTGTGGAAAACATCAAGTGGATTTGCGACAAGAACAACGTAGAAGTTCCGAACATCTTTACCGAATTCGGAAGCTACACCGTGGGCGAAAGCGGAGCGGTGTTATATCAGGTTATCGACCAGAAACTCCAGAACGATAAAGAGCTCTGGTACATGATCGATGGATCTTTCATTACCCACCTGCCCGATGCCTGGGGATTGAACCAGAAATACATTTTGCTGGCCATCAACAAATGGGACGACCCGTATCATAAAGTGAACATGGGCGGCCTCACGTGTGACAGCATGGACTATTACAACTCGGAAGCCCACACCGGTGAAGTGTTCTTACCGATGATCAATGACGAAGAGCAATTATTCATCGGCTTCTTCCACACGGGTGCATACCAGGAATCGCTCGGCGGATATGGCGGCATTCAGCATTGCCTTGTTCCCGCCCCCAAGCACGTGCTCATCGACCGGAATGAAGACGGTGAGATTACCACCCGACTGTTCGCAGAACAGCAGAATGAACAATCCATGCTGAAGATTTTGGGCTATTGACCCATCCCAGGCATAGCCGTTTTGGTAAACCCTGCAGGTATTTCGAAATCGGAAGCCGGCAGGGTTTGCTTTTTAATCTCGATCACTTCCATCATCATCGTTCCCTGCGGCATGGTCATTTCCATTTTTAACGGAACACCGTCAAGGTCTTTGTAATACATCGACTGTTTACCTTTTCCCATCCGCTGATCTCCCATGCTCTTGAAATCAATGCCTTTGATTTCATTGGTCGTCCAAAAAATCTGCGTGATCGTCTGGCCGTTCTCGGTAAGCGTTACCGTGTTTTTTGTGCAGGTGTAGTTTAGTATTTTTTGCGTTTCCGCTGATTTGGTGACGGTGACAGCGGGGTCGTGCGCAGGGCTTTTCGAATCCGCAGGATGGGAAACCACAGAATATGTTTTGCTGCTGCGGTTAATCAGGTACGTTTCATCCTTTCCTTTCAGATGAAGCGTTTCGGTTCCGCCCATGATTCCGCCTTCCAGCATGGACAGCGTATGACCATTTTTTGTTTTCAGAATCATTCCGGAAGGCATCATCGAATTCACATTCCCACCCTGCATGTTCTTCATCATCGATTCCATTTGAGCTTTCAGTTGCGGGTTGGACTCCATCATTTTTTTGAACTGAGGATCATTCATTTTCTCCATCGCCTGCTTCATCTGAGCCTGCGTGGCGGGATCCTTCATTTTCTTCTCGGCCTCTTCCATCTGCACCTTAAGTCGCGGATCCGTAATATTCATTTTCATCGACCACTTAATGGTGCCTTCAAAATCCTGCGCGTGTACAAAATTCACCCATAGCAGTAACGCAACTAATAATCTGATTTTCATACCCTTGGAGTTTATACCGCTCAAGGTATCGGATTTTTTAAGATTTATGATTCACAACAGGAAAAAACGTCAGTTGCCTGCATCATTTTTGCGTGTTACCCGTAAAAATCCTGTCGGTTTGCACCTGGCTTTTTATTATTTTGCATAGATAACCACTACTCGTGAGCGACTCAATCGTCATAATTCCAACGTATAACGAAAAAGAGAATATCGAGGCGATTTTGTCGGCTGTATTTTCCCTTTCGCATCCGTTTCATGTGCTGGTGGTGGATGATGGTTCGCCCGATGGAACTGCCGGAATTGTAAAAAACCTTCAGGTTCAATACAACGGCAGGCTTCACATCCTCGAACGTTCAGGCAAGCAAGGATTAGGAACAGCCTACCTTGCAGGTTTCCGCTATGCGCTGGCCAACGGGTACGCGTACATTCTGGAGATGGATGCAGATTTTTCTCACGATCCAAAAGATCTGATTCATTTAAGAAAATCCTGTGAAGAAGGCAGTGACGTAGCCATCGGTTCACGGTATGCTACGGGAGTTAACGTGGTTAACTGGCCTATGGGCCGGGTACTGCTTTCGTATTTTGCAAGTTTCTACGTTCGGGTGGTAACGTCTATGCCGATCAGTGACACCACCGCTGGATTTGTTTGCTACCGAAAAAGAGTACTGGAAACCATTCCGCTCGATCAGGTTAAGTTTGTCGGGTATGCCTTTCAGATCGAAATGAAATTCCTAGCCTGGAAGTATGGTTTTATCCTGAAAGAAGTTCCGATTATTTTTACGGAACGGACACGGGGCCAGTCGAAGATGTCGGCCGGTATTTTCAAAGAAGCATTCTTTGGCGTCCTCCAGATGACCATCCAGAGTTGGTTTAAAAAATATATCCCGGTCTCGTCACGGTAACGACTGATCCGTACGCCAGGCACCGCGAAGTTGGGTGAACAGGATGTTTGATAAGAATAAAATAACCTCTAACACGTTTACGCACATGAAGCTCGTCTTTACAGCCATTTTCTGCATTCTCGCATCGGCAACCTTTGCCCAGGATCACGGCTTTCCCTATGGGCAGATTTCAGTTGAACAACTTGCAGCGACTGGCTATGCACGCGATTCATCTGCCAGTGCCGTTGTGTTGCGTGAATTTGGTGAGGCCTATATCAGTTCATCGGAAGACCGGGGTTTGATCTTTGAAAATCACTATCTGATTAAGATACTCAAAACCGAAGGCTTGAACCAAGCTAACATTTCAATCCCACTACGAAAAAGTGATACACGCCAGCAGCAATTGCTGTCTATCAAAGCATCGGCTTACAACATTCAAAATGGTAAAGTGGAAGAAAGCCCGGTCAATTCTAAAAACATCTTTACAGAAAAGAGCAATAAGTACTGGGATGAAAAAAAGATCACCATTCCTAATGTGCGGGTGGGCAGTATTATCGAGGTACAGTATTCCATCGATGATCCTTTCTTTTTTTACAATTTTCACACGTGGGAATTTCAATCCGACATTCCCAAAGTGTACAGCGAATATTGGGCTACTATTCCGGGCAACTATATCTATAACATCACCTGGCGGGGATTTCAGAAATTTTCCAAAAATGAAAGTGAACTGATAAAGGAATGCTTTTCACCAGGTGCATACAAGGCCGATTGCGGCCGCTACAAAATGGCGATGGAAAACATCCCCGCGTTTAAGAAAGAAGGGTTCATGACTGCCAAGTCGAACTTTATTTCAGCGGTTTACTTCGAGCTTTCGGAAGTGCGTTATTTTGACGGTCGTGTGGATAAAATCACCAAAGAGTGGAAAGACGCTGATAGTGAAATCCGGACTGATCCGAAAATTGGGATGCAACTAAAAAAAGGAAAAGACATCCTTGAAAAGATTGAACCTGAACTGAAGGGTATCACCGATCCGCTTGAAAAAGCTAAACGCATTCATTCCTTTATAAATGACTGGTTCAGGTGGAATGAGTATTTTGGCTACTGGAGTGATGATGGAATAAAGAAAGCTTTTGATAAGAAAACAGGAAGTGTTGGGGATATCAATCTCGCGCTAATTGCGGCTATGCGGGCAGCTGGCTTAGATGTTGAACTGGCACTAATTTCGACTCGCGAAAATGGCGTACCAACGGAACTGCACCCCGTGATTACCGACTTCAACTTCGTGGCAGCGAAGGTTAACTTGGGTGATAAATCGTATTTGGTAGATGCTACAGTGAATTATCTGCCTTTCGGCATGCTTCCATTCCGCTGCCTGAATGGAAAGGCACGCGTTGTCCCTGAAAAAGGACCCTCGTATTGGTACGATATCGTTCCAACCGAAAAGTTCAAAGAAGTTGCCATTATGAACCTGACGCTGCAGCCGGAAGGAACGATCAAAGGCGATCTGGAGTACGCCTATTACGGCTATGACGCGTACGATAAACGCACGGACCTGGCCTCATTCAATTCAAAAGAAGACTATCTGGCAGACCTGAAGAAAAAGATGAAACTGGTTACCATCAATTCGTTTGAATTGACAGGAGAAGATATTTATGACCCGAAGGTTGTTCACAACTTTGATGTAGAGATTGAAGCACTCAATCAGCTCGGTGACGGATTTACGCTGAATCCGTTTTTCCTCGATAAGATGGAATCCAATCCGTTTAAGTTAACCGAACGCCTTTACCCCGTAAACTTCGGCACCACACACGAATACACCATCATTCTTAATTTAACCTATCCTGAAAATTTCATGATCGTTGAAAAACCCGAACGGAATACACTGTCCATTCCGGGAGGTGGCGGGAAGTTTCTCTTTGAGGTAACCGATAACGGAACGAAAGCTACGATGACATACTCACTCGTGCTTTCCAAGCCCGTGTACACATCAGTTGAATACAAATACCTGAAAGAGCTTTTCAATCGCGCACTGCAAGTACAAAATTACGACTGGCTCTTTAAGAAGAAACAGTGATCAATCGAAGCGAATCGCTTTGATTGGCGTGATTCGGAAGACGATTGCCGTAGGCAGCAACAACACCACGGTGACCATGGCAAACGTGAGCAGGTTGAGCATCAGTACAACATCCCAGTGCCAACTGATGGGTACAAAACTCATGTAGTAGTCTTCCGGATTGAGTTTAATGAACTTAAACGTGTCTTGCAGGTAGCAGAAGCCTATTCCTAACAGGTTTCCCAGCAACAGACCTTTTATGATGAGGTTAATTCCGTTGTAAACAAAAATGGAACGGATTAAACCCCCGGAAGCACCCAGTGCCTTGAGCATGCCGATCATCTGCGTACGCTCCATAACCAAAATCAGAATAATGGAGATCATGTTTACCGAGATCACAAAAAGAATGATGCCCAGCAGAATTGCCACCTGACGATCCAGCAAACCCAGCCATTCAAAAACCTGGATATATTTCTCAGGAATTGAGCTTACATCTTTATCAAAATTCTTTTTCTGGTCTTTGTCGAGCAACGTCTCCAGTTGAAGCTGAGCCTCGTCAATGTTTACGTTATCCTTCAAAAAAATCTCCACGCCACCGGCAATACTGTCGGCCCAGTCGTTCAGGCGTTGAATCAGGCGGATGTCGCCAATAACGATTTTACCATCGAAGTATTCGCTCAGGTTTGTTTCGTACAAGCCGGTAACTTTTAACCTCCTGAACCGTGGCGGATTTTGGAAGAAATGAAGCGTAATCAAGTCACCTGTTTTCACGTTGAGTTTATTGGCGATCACTTTACTCAACACGACTTCATTGGAGTAGCCTGAATCCGGAAAATGAATAAATCTTCCGTCAACCATGTTCGTATGAAAGGCGGTTGTGTCAAAACTCTTCCCCACGCCTTTCAGCACCACACCCAGAATTTCCTCATTCGTTTTAATCAGTCCGGCCTTGTGGACATACTCCTGCATATGATGCACGTACGGCAGATCCTTTGCATTCGTGAATACCTTAAAATTGATATCAAACGGAACCTCTTCAACGGAGTTATCAACCGAAAATTTGGTAATCAGCAAATGGCCATTGAAACTATAGATACGGTTCTTAACAGTTTCCTGAAAGCCATTCATAATCAAAAAAGAAACGATGGCTGCTCCAAGCCCAATGCCGATACTGGCGATGGCAATCGCATGAATGGTAGATGAAAAACCTGACTGCTTACCCTGGCTTATTCTTTTCGATATGAAATACGAAAGGTTCAAGGAATGGCTTAATTTTGGCTTTACACCGGCAAAATAAAAAGAAATGATCAGGTTATTGGTATTCGTATTTTTTTTGTTCCAGGCGATTGCATGTCATCCGCAATCTGCGTCAAAAACAAAAACTGCTGATACCGCTGTTCGCACAGGAGCTGATCAGCTTAACACCTTTTACAAGCCGTTACTCGGCAAGCGGGTGGCGTTGGTGGTGAATCACACGTCCTTGATTGGAAAAACCCATTTGGCTGATACCCTGAAAGCACTCGGTGTAAACATCGTTACAATATTCGGACCTGAACATGGCTTTCGCGGAAACGCAGCCGATGGCGAACACGTGAACGACAGCATCGATGTAAAAACCGGAATTCCGCTGGTGTCGCTTTACGGAAAGAACAAAAAACCTACACCGCAGCAACTGGAAAACGTTGATGTGGTCGTTTTCGACATCCAGGATGTGGGAACCCGATTCTATACCTACATCAGCACCATGCATTACGCGATGGAGGCATGTGCGGAATCAAACAAAAAAATGATCGTTCTGGACCGCCCTAACCCAAATGATTTTGTTGACGGGCCAATGAATGAAAACCCATTTCAGTCGTTCGTAGCCATGCACCCGATTCCAACGGCACACGGTTTAACGGTTGGCGAGCTCGCACAGATGATCAATGGCGAAGGCTGGTTGACCAATAAGCTGAAATGTGATCTCGAAATCATTCAAGTTAAAAACTGGAAGCACGGCCAAGCTTATGACTTGCCGGTTGGCCCTTCCCCGAATCTGCCAAATAATCAGGCGATCAGACTGTATCCTTCGATTTGTCTGTTTGAAGGAACCGTGATCAGTGTTGGTCGCGGAACACCCTTCCCGTTTCAGGCCATCGGAAATCCGGAACTTAACGAAATGAACTTCACGTTTACCCCGGTAACGATTAAAGGAGTTGCCGTAAAGCCGCCCCATGAAAATAAACTGTGTTATGGTGTCGACTTAAGAAACGAAATACCGGCCCGGAGAATCAACCTTGGCTATCTGTTGACGATATACAAGGCTTATCCTGAAAAGGAAAAATTTTTCAATTCGTATTTTGATGTTCTTGCCGCCACACCAAAGTTGAAGCAACAAATTCAACAGGGAATGACAGAAGATCAAATCCGCGAAACCTGGAAGTCCGAACTCGACCGGTATAAAAAGATGCGGCAAAAATATCTGCTGTACCCCTAGTTGATGGTATGACTAAATCCGAAAAAGTTGCTGACATCTTAACAACGCTGGATAACCTGTATCCTGATCCGGCTGTTCCACTCGACCACAAAGACGCCTACACCCTTTTGATTGCCGTGTTGCTTTCCGCCCAGTGCACAGACGTTCGGGTGAACAAAACAACACCCTCACTTTTCAGGCTGGCCGACAATCCCTATGACATGATGAAGCTTTCCGTTGAAGACATTCGTGAGATCATTAAGCCCTGCGGCCTTTCTCCGATGAAATCAAAAGGCATTGCGGGCTTGTCGAAAATTCTTGTGGAGCAATACAACGGTGAAGTTCCCAACACCTTCGAGGCGCTGGAGTCGCTACCGGCCGTTGGCCATAAAACTGCCTCGGTGGTCATGACACAATGGTTTGGCGTGCCTGCGTTTCCCGTGGATACACACATTCACCGGCTTGCATACCGCTGGGGCCTGAGTACCGGAAAAAGTGTTGAGCAAACAGAGAAGGACCTGAAGCGTTTGGTTCCCGTGGAGAAATGGAACAAGGCCCATCTTCAAATCATTTATTTTGGCCGCGAGTATTGCACTGCGCGCGGTCATGACTGGAAGACGTGCCCGATCTGCAAAAAATATATCCGAAAGGACTTGCGCGACTAGCTCACCGATTTCTTATACATCGTAAAGAAAAGAAACGGAACGAATCCGAATGTGAACAATCCGGTTCCCAACAACAAAAGTTGATCAGCCCCCGGCAAGTGCATGATTTTAAAAAATACGGCCAGCGCCAAAACAAAGCCGCTGATCGTTCCCAATATAAATTTTAGTTTTTCCGACAGCACCCAGCGAATCCTGGTCTTGAAGCGATCAACGATTAAAAGAGGTGCGTAAAGAAAGACAAAGCCAAGAAAACCGAAAATCGATAATTCCCTGGCACCCGCCCAACCCATCATGCCGAAGCACCATCCCAGCACGAATAACATTACCGAAAGGGCACCGATTGTGTACATTACTTTTTTCATGCGAATTATTTTTGTGGAGTTTAACAGAAATACAGTTTCAAGTTGCAGGGTGATAAGTCCTTCAGGCGCCAGCTCGTTCACGGCTTCCTCCAGCGCAACAGGCAGTGACGTGCCATGTTCGATCTTGAATTCGACGGCACAACACAAATGATCGATAAGGTCATCCTGCAACCCCTGATTGGCAATGCCGCTTTGCTGAACGTATTGCCTGACAAGGAAAACCTGATCTATCGAAAGTTTCATGCTGTTCTAAATTCGGGAAATACGATTTTATTTAATGTTGCGATGAAATCCTGCAACTCGTTAACCGAAGCCGTCTTTTCCGTGTGACCCTGCTTCGTGATATAGTAATACTTGCGAACGCGGCCGCCAACTTCCTCCTCTTTAAACGACAACAAGCCGTCTGCCGTCATTTTTTGGAGAGCCGGATACAATGACCCATCCTTCAGGTGAATTTTGCCGTCAGACAATTCTTTCACGCGTTGCGAGATTTCGTATCCGTACATGCGTTCCTGTTCGGACAATAGTTTGAGCACAATAATCGAAATCGTGCCTTTTAGCAGTTCTTTTGAATACATAGAACAAAGATATATCATATTTCTATATATCAAATATCTATGTATCAGAAATTGATATTTTATCTCATATTTGCCGTTTCTGCATGAATTCACTGAGAATAATTTTTATGGGAACGCCCGAATTTGCCGTTCCCAGCCTGGAGATTCTGGCCAAAAACAAATTCAATGTAGTGGCCGTAATTACCGCGCCCGATAAACCCCAGGGCCGCGGCCAAAAACTTAGCGGCTCACCCGTTAAGGAAGCCGCCCTGCGGCTGAACATCCCGGTATTGCAGCCGACTAATCTGAAAGCACCTGAGTTTATCGAAGAGTTGAAAAGCTACAACGCCAATCTGCAGGTGGTCGTGGCATTTCGGATGTTGCCAGAAGTTGTGTGGGCCATGCCGCAGTTTGGTACGTTTAATTTGCATGCTTCCCTCCTGCCCCAATACCGGGGTGCGGCTCCGATCAACTGGGCCATTATCAACGGAGAAAAAGAAACGGGTGTAACAACCTTCTTTCTGAAACATGAAATTGATACGGGCAGCATCATCTTTCAGGAAAAAGAACCTATCCACGACACGGATAATGTCGGCACCGTGTACGAACGATTGATGCGTAAAGGCGCTCACCTGGTTTTGAAAACCGTTCAGGCCATTGAAACCGGAAGCTATCCTTCCGTTCCACAGGATGCGCAAACAGAAATCAAGCACGCACCCAAGATTTTTAAGGAGACATGTGAAATCAACTGGGCGCAACCTTCACAACGCGTGGTCGACTTTATACGGGGATTGAGTCCGTATCCTGCCGCCTGGACAACCTTGAACGGAAAAAACTATAAAATCTTTGTTGCACAGAAAGCACCTGATCAGGGCCGGCATTTAACCATCGACAGCGGATCAACCCGCACCGACAACAAAACGCATTTGGATATCCGGACTTCAGACGGCTGGGTTGCGATTGTGGAGCTTCAGCCGGAAGGCAAAAAACGAATGACGGTAGAAGAGTTTTTCAGAGGCAATAAAGTGTAACTTTCGGATATGATTATCTCCCTGATCGCAGCGCTTACCGAGAACCGGGTTATTGGGAAGAGTAACGACCTGCCCTGGCATTTGCCTGACGATATGAAATATTTCATGCAAACGACCCTCGGCCATCATGTGATTATGGGGAGAAAAAATTACGAATCCATTCCGGCCAAATTCCGACCGCTCGCTAACCGTACCAACATTGTCGTAACTCGTCAGGACGAATACGAGGCACCCGGCTGTATCGTGGTTAACTCCATTTCTGCCGGCATCGACATCGCGATCGATAATCACGAGCCGGAAGTGTTTATCATCGGGGGCGCTGAAATCTATGCCCAAAGTCTTGCGTTTGCGAACCGCTTGTACCTCACCGAAATTCAAACATCACTGGAAGGTGACGCATTCTTCCCCAGTATTAATGCGTACGAATGGAACGAAGTTTCCCGGAAATCTCATCCCGCTGACGCCCGGCATGCGTACAGTTTTGACTTCGTGATTTACGACAAAAAACCTGCTTAACTAACACTATGGATTCACATAAACGCATTCTTGGCATCCTGTTCATCGTATCGGGAGTCTTACGCATTTTTGCAATGGTATTGTTGATGGCCTTTTTCTCCATCATCTTCCCCCTGATTATTCACGAAGTTCCCGCCAGTGACTTGTGGGCGGTGGAGTGGATTGAGTCTTTCATTCAAATAATTGGCTGGAGCATCATTTTTGTTTTTGCCATTCCACGCATCATTGCGGGAATCGGATTGCTCAATAAAGCACCGTGGGCAATGACGATGGCATTGATTTTCGGCTGTCTGGGTGTATTTAGTTTCCCGCTCGGTACAGCATTGTGCGGATACACGATTTGGGTTTACATTGAAGATAACAAAGCAAAACGCGCAGCAGCATAATGGCAAAACTCACAGGCAAAGTAATATGGGTAACGGGTGCATCGTCTGGGATTGGCGAAGCATTGGTTTATGCATTGGCGAAGAAGAACGTAAAGCTGATCATTTCTTCCCGCAGGAAAGAAGAGCTTGAGCGGGTAAAGGGAAATTGCATCGCGCAGGCACAGCCGAACATTCGCGTGCTGCCGTTAGACCTGGCGGAGTCATCAACCCTGCAACTCAGCGTAGAAGCTGCGATTCAATTGTTTGGTCATGTTGATATCCTGATCAACAACGGAGGGATCAGTCAGCGCAGTCTTGCAAAAGATACGCACCTGGATGTCGACCGCAGAATCATGGAAATTGATTACTTCGGTACGATAGCACTCACCAAATTTTTGATGCCGCATTTCATCAAGCGCAAAAGCGGGCATTACGTAACGATCACAAGTGTCATGGGCATTATCGGCACGGCCTACCGGACAGGATACGCTGCCGCCAAGCATGCATTACATGGATTCTTTGATTCGCTTCGCGCGGAACTTTGGCACGAAAGCAAAAACATTCACGTAACCCTGGTTTGTCCGGGCTGGATTCATACCAACATTTCGGTTAATGCGCTAGTGGGCGATGGATCAAAGAATAAGACCATGGACGAGACCACCGGATCGGGTATGGACCGACACGTATTTGCCAAGAAAATGATCCGGGCCATTGAAGCGCGGAAAGAAGAGGTGTACATCGGAGGTGCAAAAGAAGTGATGGCTATCCGCATGAAGCGATTCTTTCCCGGGTTTTTCTCGAAGATTGTACGAAACGCGAAGGTGCGGTAACCCTCAAATTTCTTAACCCCTTCGCGTGAGTCAGCAAAAAAACGAACTAAAGAAAATTCTCGGAGCCGGCTTTGGCATTGCTGTGCTGGTGGGAGGAACCATCGGTGTTGGCATCTTACGCGCTCCCGGAATCATCGCAGGCCATGTGCACAGTTACTGGCTGATCATATTTGCATGGTTATTTGTTGGCGGATATGTATTGCTGGCCGCAGGATTGTTTGCCGAAATGGCTACCATGATGCCGAAAGCAGGCGGCCCCTATAATTATGTGAAGCGCGCGTTTGGTGACTATGCCGGATTTATTTCAGGCTGGTTTGATTATTTACTCAACTCGATCGCACCGGCCTATTTCTGTATTGTAATCGGTGAGTATCTCGCGCTGTTGTTCACGCCACTCGCGGGGTTTGAAACACTGATCGGCCTTGGCTTTTTGATTCTGTTCATGCTGTTTCACTTGAGTGGCGTCAAGAGTGGCAGCATCGCCCAGCAGATAACCAGCGTGGCAAAAGTTTTATTTTTCGTTGCGTTGGTCATAGCCTGCTTTTTTGTTGACACCGGAACAATCACACCCGAAAAGGCAGAAGGTCTTGTCGAAAGCACAACAATTCTTGGTTTCCTCACGGCCCTGCAACTCATTATGGGAGCGTACAATGGCTGGTGGTCAGGGTGTTTTTTCGCGGAAGAAGATGTAGATCCATCACGAAACATTCCAAAGTCGCTGTTTACGGGCGTTATCATGGTGATTGTGATTTACATTCTCCTCAACATGGCGTTTATGCATGTGATTCCGCCTGCTGCGTTGGCCAACTCACCGCTCGCGGCATCCGATGTTGCGCGGGTTGTATTTGGTGAATCCGGATCAAAGCTTGTAATCATCATCGCGGTTGTTTCTATTTTGAGTATCCTGAATGCATACATGATGATCCCCGCGCGCATTATGTTTGGACTAAGTCGTGACCGTTTTTTTATCCGGCAAGGCACACACATCAATAAAGGCGGAACTCCCGTTATCTCATTACTTATCACAACAGCCTTCAGTTTTGTTTTGATTATCGTAGGTTCTTTCCAGCAACTTTTTGCATTAGCGGGGTTTATGTCGCTCGTGGTTACCGGGCTCAGCTTTGCAGCCCACATCAAATTGCGACGAACCGAGCCCAATGCTCCCCGACCCTATCGTGCCTGGGGCTATCCCGTAACTCCCGTGATTGTTCTATTAGCAACAGCGGCCATGTTTATTGGCTTTGCTAAAAGTGATCAATTCAATTTCCTGATTGTTCTTGGCGTGGGGGTAATTTCGTATCCGGCTTTTAAGCTAATACGTAAATTTTAAGCCGCATACTGCAATCGTTGGCTTGATTCGTGGTTACCCGTTATCTTCATCCTATGAAGTTGACGGATTGGCTCATTCCAGCGTTTTTGCTACCACTGGCGTTAACCGCCTCGGCACAGGAGAATTCGTTTCCTTACAAACTCACTAAAAAAGATTTCATCGCCATTCCCGTCAGCACGGTTGCCTATTACGGATCAAAAGAGCTGAGCGATCAAAAAGATCATAACCTCACGGTGAATCAAATCACAAAACTGGATCGCAATGATGTGAACCGGTTCGATCGCAATGCAACCTACCACTGGAATCGTTCCATGGATAAGACCAGTAACGTTTTGTATAAAACACTGCCCTACCTCCCCGTTGCGCTGGTTGCTCCGGAACTCGTTCAAAAGCGATGGAATCATGCGGTAACGCTGGGCGTGATGTACATGGAAGTACTCTGGCTCACCACGGGAGTTACCGATATCTCAAAATCTCTTACCGGACGAATAAGGCCCTATCTCTACAACACGTCTTTCTCTCCTGAAGAGCGTTTCCAGTTTCAAAATACAGAGGCTCCCACGGCAAGTACCTCGTTCATTTCAGGACACAGTTCCCGCACGTTTGCGTTCGCGGTATTTACCTCGAAAACATTCACAGACATTTACGGTAAGGGAGCCGCCAGCATACTTGTGTGGAGCACCACGCTCACCGCGGCATCGTTAACCGCATACGCGCGTGTTGCTGCAGGCGAACACTATCCAACGGATGTTCTGGCAGGCGCGCTTGTCGGAAGCGCCATCGGGTATTTCATTCCGGTTCTACATAAAAATACCCCGGACAATCTGACGGTATCAGTCATGCCGGGGTACTTCCATCTTGCGTACAGGTTTTAACTACATCACGGGCTCGCGGTGACCCACCCACGTAAAGCGTTTCGTGACATATTCCGGATTCGTAAACGATGCATTACCGGAAGGATTTCCTCCCGTTACATGGAAATCAGAAAACGCTGCATTTTGATTCATGTAGATACCTCCGGTTAAATTGAATGACACCGGTGTAGCGGCAAGCGCCATCTCATCTGCAATCTTTTCGCGCACCGCAGGGTTGGTTGTATACGCCCCGCAGGAGATCGCACCGTGATGAATTGCCATTTCCTGCGCCAACTCGATTGACTGATCCGTATTTTTCGTTTTGATCAACAATACAATCGGACCAAACAGTTCTTTGCTGAAAATTTCCTTTTTGGATGCACCAACCTCCACAATGACCGGAGTCGCTACCCGCGCATTCTTAAACATCGGGTTTTCAAACGTGCGCGATTTAAGCCAAACTTTTCCGGTAAGTTTCTCCGCTTCCAGCACACGTTCGCTTGTCTTTTTATTTTGAACAGCACCCAGCACAAACGGGCCTGCTTTGGGATTGTCGATCAGACCGTTAATGTTATCCACCAGTTTCTGAGCGAACTCATCAAAACTCACCGTTCCGTTTGGCGTTGATATTCCTCCTTCCGGGATATAAAAATTCTGAGGCGCGGTACACATCTGTCCGCTGTACAGGTTTACCGAAAACGCGAGGTTAGCCGCTGCTTTATCGATATCGGCAACCGAATCCAGGATGACCGAATTAACGCCTGTTTTCTCGGTGAATACGATTTTGCCCGGTAAGGCCTCCAGGTAACTACCAAAATTTGAATTACCGGTATAGTCAATCAGCTTAACATCTTTGTGTTCCGCGAGTTCTTTGGTGATCATCTTATCATACGTATCGACCGCTAACTGGCACGTGTTCGGATCAAAATTGTTTTCACTCAGTACTTTTTGAATTTCTGCCACAACAATCGCAATCGGAAGAATTGCGCCCGGATGAGGCTTTACGATTACTGCATTGCCCGTAATCAGGCTACCATAAATGCCGGTTACCGAGTTCCAGGTGGGGAATGTTGAGCAACCAATCACCACCGAAATGCCTTTCGGAATTGCCCGCCATTCTTTATTCAACTGGATATTAAATTTACCCATCGGCTTATCCCACAAGGCTGATGCAGGAAAACGTTTCAGTTCTTCATAGCCGGCTGCAATCGCTTCCAGCGCGCGATCTGCCGCATGCGGACCAGACGCCTGAAACGCCATCATGTATCCCTGGCCGGTAGTGTGCATGGTCGCGTACGCGATTTCAAAGAATCGTGCTTTCATGCGATCAAGCGACTCCATCAAAACTGCCGCCCGATCCTCCACGCTTACCTTCCTCCACGTATGAAAAGCATTTTTTGCATTACCGATTAATGTATCGACAGAGAATGTCGGATATGATATCTTGAGAGGCTCCTGCAGGTAAGGCGACTCTTCCTGTCCGGCCCAACCTTCGGCATTCGTTTGCTTTAGTTCCGAGAACTTATTACCGAGCGCAGCTTTAAATTTTGCCTGACCATCTGCATCCGCGGTTTCACCGTAAACGGATGGAGCCGGATGTTCGGGGAACGCAGCGTAGAACGTACGGCTGTGCAACGCATCAATAGCTTTCGTGAGAACAGCATTATGTTTTTCAAAAAGACTCATGGGAATTTTGATTAAGTAATCTCAACTAGTTTATTTTTTGTATCCGAACACGCGCTTGAGCAAGTCGGTCGTGCGGGCAACAGGATCCTGACGGATACTCTTTTCCTCTTTTGCAATCATCACAAACAACCCTTCAATTGCCTTATCGGTGGCGTAGTCATCCAGGTTCGGATTCACTTTCTCTACTAACGGAATTTGGTTGTAGCGCGAAACAATTTCACCATAATATTTTGTGGCACTTACTTTATTCAGCGAGTTCTGAATAACTGGCTTGAACTTTTCTTTGAGCTGTGCGGATGTAGTTCGTTTAAGATAGTCGGTTGCTGCATTTTCTTCACCGCGTAAAATTGCCCACGCGTCCTGAATGGTCATCGACTTGATGGCAGCAATAAAAATAGGTTTGGCTTCTTTCGCAGCATCTTCGGCTCCGCGGTTCAATGTCATCACAAATTTATCCACCTGGTTGCCCAGTCCGATTTTGCGAACGGCATCTTCAACCTTTTTTACATCGGGCGGAAACGGAATTTTAATCTCGGGATTTTTGAAATACCCGTCTGTAACGGAAACCAAATCAGCTCCCGTGGAAATACCTTTCACCAGTGCTTCTTTCAATCCCTCCGCAACTTCAGCTGTTGTCAGGGGCTTTTCGCTTCCCAACGTCTTGTTAACATTATCGAGAGCCTGGTTAATCTGTGCAGACGTGCAACCGGTTAGCACAACCGCCAGAATCCATTTGATTTTCCGCATAGAAGAGTTTTGTATCGGGGCTAAATTATAGGAAGGGCTATCAAAATCCTATTGAATTCTATGTCACGATTGTATACCGCGAACCAGCATTTCCCGGTTGATTTCCGCAACATTTTTGCATCCCGAAAGGGCCATGGTCAATTCAAAATCAGCCATCATATTCCGCATAACTTCGTAAACCCCCTGCTCACCTGCAATGGCTAATCCATAAACATAGGGTCGGCCTACACACACCGCCTTTGCACCCAGTGCAAGCGCCTTCACTACATCGGCACCCCCGCGAATACCCGAATCCAGCAGCACCGGAATTTTGTTTTGTACAACTTCAACAATTTTTGGTAGCGCATCGAGCGTGGCAATCGATCCATCGGTTTGGCGGCCACCATGATTGGAAACAATTATTCCATCTACTCCCGCATCCAGTGCTTTTCTCGCGTCATCACGATGAATGATTCCTTTTAAAAGGATGGGCAACTTAGTGTTTTGCCGAAGAAAGTTTAAATCATCCCAGGTAGTAGCCGGATTGGAGTAGATGCTCACAAATTTTCTGACAGCCTTCAACGGCCGTCCCGACTTGAGCTTCGCAAAAAATCCATTCCCGGGATAATTGTTAACCATCGATATCAGCCCCAACACCGATTGGAGCGTCACCTTCCGTTTAACAGGCTCGCTGTCGTCCGGTTCATCCAATAACTTTTGAAACACAGGATCCGATGTATACTGCGCAATGCCTTTCCCTTCCAGAAAAGGAAGATAAGCAACATCAAGATCGCGCGTTCTCCATCCCAGCAGGGTAGTATCAAGCGTTACCACCAGGGCCCGACAGCCACTACGTTCGGCACGCTGTAAAAAACTTAATACCAAATCGTTCGATTTACTCCAATACAACTGAAACCATCGCGGACTATCGCCCATCACCTCTGCGCACGCCTCCATCGGCCGTGAAGCCTGGTTCGAAAAAATATACGGCAGTTGCAATCGCGCTGCAGCTTTCGCTACCGCGATGTCAGCCTTTGGATGTACCATTTCCAGCACACCCACCGGAGCGAATAAAAGTGGCGCAGGTAGCCGCTGGCCGAAAAGTTCTATGGAAGTATCTCGTTCTGAAACATTCCGTAACATCCGCGGAACTATGTGCCATTGATCAAATGCGGTACGGTTTGCGTGCATGGTTGCTTCGGCTCCCGCACCCCCGGCAATGTATGCGAATGCTTCGCGCGACATTTCCTTCTTCGCCTTTCGTTCCAGTTTTTCAAATGACACTTTTGCGGAAAGCTTTTTCCCGGCAAAGCCATTCAGGTAGATTTCCTTTTGCCAATCGGGGGCGGATAGCGGTTCTTCCATAGAGGTAAACTACAAAGAATCAGCTGCCCTGCCAATTTTTCGCTCCGTTCCGGTTTCCCCGATTTTGCTGATATTTGCGTGCTTTTATATAGAATCATGAAAAAGATACTGGCTGAACTGCTGACGATTGGTGATGAAATTCTGTACGGTCAAATTGTGGACACCAACTCGCAGTGGATGAGTGTGGAGCTTGATAAAATCGGCATCAAGGTTATCCGTAAAACTACCGTGGGTGACCAGGAAGACGAGATTCTTACCGCTTTCGCGGAAGCGGAAAAGCGTGCCGATGTTGTTCTGATAACCGGTGGCCTCGGACCCACCAACGATGACCTGACCAAACCGTGCCTCGCCAAATATTTTAACTGCGGAATGGTTCTAAATGACGAGGCATTGGCCGAAGTAACGGAGTTTTTTAAAAGTCGTGGCCGTGAACTTACCGAAGTAAACCGGCTGCAGGCCATGCTTCCCACCGCCTGCGAGAAAATTACCAATCAGATCGGCACAGCTCCCGGAATGTGGTTCCCGAAAGGCAATAAAGTTTTCATGTCGATGCCCGGTGTACCGCACGAAATGAAAATGATGATGACCGATTTTGTGCTGCCGAGATTAAAGGCCACATTCAAGACACCCATTATTTATCACAAAGTGGTTCGCACCATCGGTGTGGGCGAATCAATTCTTGCCGAGAAAATTGCCGACTGGGAAAACGCATTGCCTGAACACATCGGCCTGGCGTATTTACCAAGTCTCGGTGAAGTAAAATTGCGGATCACCGGTTTTAGCCATTCGCACGAAGCACTCGAGCAGGAAATCAATGGCTTAACAAAAACACTTGAAGGCCGTATCGGTCAGTTTATTTTTGGATATGGCGATGAGCCCATCGAATCAGTGATCGGCAAGAAACTGTTGGATCAAAAACTCACCCTGTCCATTGCAGAGAGCTGTACAGGCGGATATTTGTCGCACCTCATCACCAGCATTCCCGGTAGTTCGGGCTACTTCCTGGGCAGCATTGTCCCCTACGACTATCAAATCAAAATGCGGCAACTCGGTGTGAAGCCAGAAACACTCGAAAAATATGGTGCCGTAAGCGAACCCACCATCATCGAAATGGCGAACATCGTTCGCGCTAAATTCAACACCGACATCGGCGTGGCAACCAGTGGTATTGCCGGCCCGGGCGGTGCAACCCCCGACAAGCCTGTGGGGACGGTGTGGATTGCGTACTCCGACAAGCATCAAACGGTAACAAAAAAACTGCAGCTTTCGAAAGACCGCATGATTAACATTCGCACGGCATCCATTGCCGTATTGAACCTGATCCGGCAGAGTTTACCAAAATCGAATACGCTGTTAATGATTCTCATGCTGCTTTCATTTCTAAGCTACGGCCAGGTTAGCAAGCGTGACAGCCTCATTCGCGAGTTACAAAAGCACCCGGAGCAAGACACCGTGCGGGTAAATCTGCTAAATGCGATCACGCATAAATCATGGACAACAGATCCACATAAAAACTTTGACTACGCGATGGAAGCACTCAAGCTGTCTGAAAGCCTGAACTT
Source organism: Cyclobacteriaceae bacterium (assembly GCA_016786495.1). Taxonomy (GTDB): domain Bacteria; phylum Bacteroidota; class Bacteroidia; order Cytophagales; family Cyclobacteriaceae; genus UBA2336. The sequence goes on along the minus strand of JAEUUJ010000033.1, from coordinate 24,705 downwards.
CCCGAAAGGAGTCGCAGCCTCGTATCGCGAAATTGCAAGTTATTATTGGAGCCAAACGGATTATGCAAGTGCCATGGACTACGCCTTGTTGGCCCAGGAGGTGTATCGAAAGCTTGGCAATTTGAAGGGCGTAAGCTGGTCGTACGGGATGATTGGCTTAAACTATTCACAGGCAAACAACTATGAAAAGGCCATCGAGTATCACAAAAAAGCGCTCAAGCTGGATACCAGGATGGACGTTAAAACAGGCATTGCACGCGACCTGAACAACCTGGGCTACACCCATGAATTGATGAAAGACTTCACTTCAGCGCGCGACTATTACGTCAAAGCACTGAATATGCGCCTGGCGATCGGTGATTCGGCCGAAATGATTTTACCCTTTCTTAACGTGGGAGCGATAAATAGCACGCTTGAAAATTATCCTGTAGCCCTTGAGCATCTTTCAAAAGCGCAACGACTGGCGAAAAAATTCAATAACAACAATATGATCGCGCTGATTGATCAGAACTTCGGTTCCATTGATGTTGCGAAGGGTAATTATACATCGGCTCTTGAGCATTACCAGGCAGCGCTCAAGCTTGCTCATCAGATCGGAGATAAGAAACGCAAAGAGAATGTTTATGACGCCTTGCGAATCATGGAAGAATCGAGAAAGAACTACCAGGGTGCCTATACATACGCCCAACGCCTTCAGGAAATCCGCGACACGCTCTATACCCAGGAGCAGACGATGAAAATGGCCGAGATGGAGGCTCGCACCGAGCGGGAAAAGCAAGCTCAGGCAATTCAGCTGCTGGAAAAAGACAAACGAATTCAAACGCTCTGGACAAACATTTTGATAGCCGGATTCGTACTTGTGATGCTTGCTTTTGTATTGACGTATTCTATTCAACAATACCGGGATCGTAAAAACCGCGAGTTCCTGAACATTCAAATTGATTTATTGACGAGCCAGAACGAAGAACTAAGTGAAAAGTATAAACAGGCCATCACCGGAACAGATGCTGAGTCAGTAGAATCAGCGGATCAGCGACTGCTTCGAAAGGCACTGGAAGTGGTCGAAAAAAATATTGCGGACCGGGATTTTAATGTCGAAAGAATGGCCGAAGAAATGGCTATGAGCCGCGTTAACCTCCACCGCAAAATGAAAACGATCACAGGTTTCGCACCCAGCGAATTCATCCGCAACGTGCGTTTGAAACGTGCCGCAAACCTGTTGCGAAACCATGCCGATTCGGTTTCTCAAATTGGTTACAGCGTTGGCTTTGAAGACCAGTCGTATTTCTCCAAAACGTTTAAACGCGAATTTGGTGTATCGCCTTCCGAATACCGGATGCAATCCTAGCCCATTTGCGCAATTACCGATTGTTATGAGCCATCATCGGCACAGGCGGTTTTTTTACTCCTGACCCGATCGGCCCCGGATGGCGTTCCCACAAAAAAGGCTAATTTTACGCTCCGAAAACGTTAGAACTCTATGGCATCAGTCGAACTAATCATGCCTAAAATGGGCGAAAGTATCATGGAAGCGACTATCCTTTCATGGTTAAAGAAGCCTGGCGACAAAATTGAACAGGATGAATCCGTGCTGGAGGTTGCCACCGACAAGGTTGATACCGAAGTGCCCTCCACCCATGCCGGGGTGCTCAAAGAAATTCTGGCAAAAGAAGGTGAAGTGGTAAAAGTGGGGAAACCGATTGCGATTATTACAACCGATGCCGAAGCCACAAACGGTGCAGCACCAGTAACAACCGAACCAAAAAAGGAATCGAAGAAAGCTGCCAAAGAAGCGGCTGAGCCTGTTAGCAATTCGAACGGAGCTACGCATGCTGCGGCTGATTATAAATCTTCCAACCGGTTTTATTCACCGCTGGTGAAGAACATCGCGAAAGAAGAGAATATCTCTGTGGTAGAGCTTGAATCCATTGCAGGGTCGGGTCTGGAAGGCCGCGTGACCAAAAAAGATATTCTCGGCTACGTGCAGAATCGCCAACTTGGTAAAACCATCCAGGCAACACCTGTCAAAGCAGTATCCAATGCACCGCTTGTTCCGGCCTCCGTTAGCGCGGGTGACGAGATCATCGAAATGGATCGCATGCGCAAGATGATTGCTGAGCGCATGGTGGACTCCAAGCGCATTTCTCCACACGTTACCTCTTTCGTGGAAGCAGACGTTACCAACATTGTATTCTGGAGGAACAAAATGAAGAACGAGTTCCAGAAACGCGAAGGCGATGCGCTGACGTTTACTCCAATCTTCATCGAAGCGATTATCCAGGCGATCAAAGACTATCCGATGATCAACATTCAGGTGGATGGCGACCGGATCATCAAGAAAAAAGATATCAACATCGGGATGGCCGTGGCGCTGCCAACCGGCAACCTGATCGTTCCAGTCATTAAAAATGCTGATCAGTTTAACCTCACAGGACTGGCCAAGGTGGTAAATGATCTCGCGAAGCGTGCGCGCGAAAACAAACTTAAGCCCGACGAGCTTTCAGGCGGAACCTTCACCGTTTCAAACGTAGGTTCATTTGGTAACGTTATGGGAACACCCATTATCATGCAACCGCAAGTGGGTATTATCGCGCTGGGGGCTGTTCAGAAAAAACCTGCCGTGATTGAAACTCCTTACGGAGACGCGATTGCGATCCGCCACAAAATGTTCCTCTCCCACTCGTACGACCATCGCGTGGTCGATGGCTCACTCGGTGGAATGTTAGTAAGACGTGTTGCCGACTACCTCGAGAAGTTTGACACCAACAGAAGCATCTAAAAAACAAAAGCCCTGTGAAGCAGGGCTTTTTTATTTAAATCATCGTTCGATTATCTCCGCAACGATAAGTAGCCGCTCACGGACTCTCCGGCTTTTCTGCGGATCACATAAAAATAATTTCCGGTTGGAAGATCTTTGCCTCCGCTCACGTTCGATCGCCCGTTGAATCGCTTCGCAACATCATCGTTGTCATAGTCTTTCATTTCAAAAACCAGGTCGCCCCAGCGATTGTAAATTGACACTACGTCACCTTCCACGAGATTATCAATGTGAATATAATTATTGATCTCATCATCGGGATTGGGTGAGATCGCATTAAACACAACGATCGATTGATTCTCTGCAAGTATGCCAAGCGTTACCAATCCGGCTAGAGGTGATTGTCCGCTTTCAGTAAGCGTGCTCGTTGAACCCGTTCCGCGACCAATCGACTTAAAATCATCGGCAACATCATTCGAATATGCTACCACAAAACGGCTGGCAGCCGAAGCATCCAGCCCTTCATCGCCTTCAACGGGTAAAACAATCTTTGCGCCCTCCAGCGATCCAGAAGCCACATCAACGGCCCAATACCGTTTATCGGAAATATCATCAAGAGAAGAATTTCGATTAAGCGTTTGTCCCGCCTGTAACTCCGTCAGCGTTACGCCAATATCCGAGTTTGTTGTTATTCCATTGATTTCTACCGGAAGGTAGGTTGTTCCATTTCCTACCGGGAAAACTTTTGTACCGGTGCCCTGATGATACACCGGTGCATGAATGTGCGATGCGTCCGACCCGCCCGTAATGACCGCGGTCGGGGAAAAATTAACTTTCGAGCCGTTCTGCGCAGTGATAATTCCGTCTGTTAGCGTCAGGCTTTCGGCAACTGTGAGATCAGCCAGAATCTGTTTGAGTCCGCCACCACTGATAACCAGTTTGCTAAACGACTGATTGTTGTGATTGATGATCTGCGGTATTGAGGTATCGGTGCTGTTGAAGGTAATCTGTCCCTCCCCGGCATCGTAGGTACCTAGGTTAAGCCAAGTTCCGCCCACAACCATGTTTCCGTTGTTGATCAGCGTACCCTCGTTAACCAGGGTATCTTTAACACTGATAATCCCGTTAGCGGAAATGCTAACCGTAGTACCCGATTTGTTATAAAAATTCTGAGCCTGCGTAAGCGTTGTAACGGCAATCAGCAGAAGAACAGAAAAAGTAAAGTTGTTTCTCATGGCTATTATTTTGTTCCGCTTACAAGCATCCAGCGATCCTGGCCGGCAAACTGCGTGGCAATTAGGATCAGTGCCCGGTATTGTTCTCCATTAATCTCCATCGGATAACTGCCCCCGAAGGTATCAATCTCATCTTTTGGCCCCGTTGCGGCAACCAGCGTAACGGTTGCAGAGTTAACGGTTCTGAAAATTAAAACGCGGCCTACATTATCCGGTGCAATAACTGGCAAATCGATCGTCACAGGCTTGGCGGTGTTCGGAACGATGATAGAATAATCCGTGTCTTTAATGACATAGTTGTCCAGCACCTGAACCTGATTAACGAATTGTGAACCTATCACGTGTAAATTACCCAATGGGGCCGAAGTGTTAATTCCGAGACGGTTATCTTTTTCGTCAAACACAAAGCCCGCTTTTCCCACAATCGTAGATGCGCTGCTCCAATAACCAACCTGCGTTGCAGCACCTCCTCCACCGATTCCTCCGCTGCCGGAGTCGTCGGTACCAGGAGCCCAGGCCGTACCGTTCCATTTTAACACCTGGTTTAGCGCTGGCGCAGTAGCAGAAACTGCCCGGCCCTGCAACGCATCAACTGTTGGGTTCGGATACGTTCCGTTAAGATCTCCGCCTGCCGTTCCACCAGGAGCAACTCCTGAAACCGTTGTATTGGTTGCCGCTGTTATTCTTCCTTGTGCATCAACGGTAATCTGAGGAACCGTTGTGGCGGATCCGTACGTATTGGCTGTAACTCCGGTAGATGCGAGCTTTAAAGCGGTTACCGATCCGTCTGCTATCTCGGTAGTTCCCACTGCACCTGTGGCAATTTCTGTTGCGGTAACCGAGTTCGCACCCAACTGGAGTCCGGCAGAATAACTTCCGGTTATGTCTCCCGCTGCCGGGGATTCGGTATCAAGTACAACGCCACTATTCAAGCGCGCGGTATTAATGGTTCCGGTTGTTGATACGTCATTGATGGCGGTTACAACATTGGTACCGGCTGTGGTCGCGATTGTTGGATTGGGATAGGTCCCGGTCAGGTTTCCGCCTGCGGCACCGCCCGGAGCGGTTCCTGTAATGGTAACGTTATTTCCTCCACTGATCGCAAGAAGGCCCGAAGCAGGTGTGTATGAGAGTGTTTGTGCATCGGTGTTGATTGCAGAAAGGTTTACTGAGTTTCCGCCTGCGATGGTTAAGTTGGGTGACGTGAACGACAATGTTTGCGCATCTGCTCCGGCATTATCCGCTTGCGGAGTCCAGTTTGTTCCGTTCCATTTCAATACCTGACCGGAAGCAGCGCCACCAGCTGTAATTTTTGAAGGAGTTACTGCGGCAATTTTCACATCGGTAACTGAGCCATCAGCAAGTTTGCCGGTAGAAATTGATCCCGTTGCGACTGTTGGATTGGGATATGTGCCGGTTAAATCGCCACCAGCCGTTCCGGCCGGAGCAACCCCCGATATGGTTGTGTTTACTACACCTGTAATTCGTCCCTGCGCATCCACCGTAAGTTGTGGTACTTGAGTTGCCGTTCCGTACGTGCCGGATGTCACCGCGGTGTTCGCCAACTTTAAAGCTGTTACTGAACCATCGGCCAAATCTGCCGTAGCAATTGTCCCATCAACAACCTTCGCTGATGTTATTGTATTGTTTGCAACTGTAGGATTCGGATACGTACCCGTTAAATCGCCACCAGCCGTTCCGGCAGGAGCTACGCCCGTGATGGTTGTATTCACCACTCCGGTAATCCGTCCCTGGGCATCCACGGTAAGTTGTGGTACCTGTGTCGCCGTTCCGTACGTGCCGGATGTCACCGCGGTGTTCGCCAACTTTAACGCTGTTACTGAGCCATCGGCCAAATCTGCCGTAGCAATTGTTCCATCAACAACCTTCGCTGACGTGATTGTGTTGTTTGCAACTGTAGGATTCGGATACGTACCCGTTAAGTCACCACCGGCTGTTCCGGCAGGAGCTACGCCCGTGATGGTTGTATTCACCACTCCGGTAATCCGTCCCTGTGCATCCACGGTAAGTTGTGGAACCTGTGTGGCCGTTCCGTACGTGCCGGATGTCACCGCGGTGTTCGCCAACTTTAACGCTGTTACCGAACCATCTGCCAAATCGGCGGTGGCTATTGTTCCATCTGTAATTTTTGCTGAAGTAATGGCATTATTAGCAATTGTTGGATTAGGGTAGGTCCCGGTTAAATCCCCACCGGCTGCTCCACCGGGAGGAATACCTGTGATCGAAACCAGTGTAACACCGGTAATTCGTCCCTGTGCATCAACGGTTAATTGTGGAACCTGAGTTGCCGTTCCATACGACCCTGCGGTAACTGCGGTGTTCGCAAGTTTGGCAGCCGTTACAGAACCGTTGGCAAGGTCAGCGGTGGCAATGGTACCATCAGCAATATCACCAGAGGTAATTGTTCCATCTGTAATCTCTGTAGTTGTAACCGCGTTCGCGGCAAGGGTAGGATTTGGGTACGTACCCGTTAAGTCTCCGCCCGCGGCACCTCCCGGAAGGGTACCGGTAATGGTGACTGCGTTTCCCCCGGTTATGCTCAACTGGCCGGAAGCCGCAACGTATGAAAGAGTTTGACCATCTGTATTGATGGTTGAAAGATTCACGCTATTGCCACCCGAAATACTCAAGTTAGGCGAAGTGAATGATAGTGTTTGATTGTCGGTGCCAACGCTGTCTTCAATTACCGTCCAGGCGCTACCGCTCCAGTAGTAAAATTTCTTTGTGTCGGTGTCGAACACCAATAACCCCGTCTCAGCTGTTGTCAGTGATCCCGTAAATGCCGCATCAGTTCGCTGTGCGGTTGTCAGGCGAGGTACCAGGAAACCCTGATTGTTGTTTGGTGATTTTAGTTCAAGAACAGCTTTTGCATTTGGCGCATCGGTTCCAATACCCACTTGAGCAAAAGCAGAAGAAAAACCAGTAAAGAAGAAGACAATAACTAAATAGCGTAGTGTGTTTTTCATAGATTTAAAATGACAGCAAAATTCAAAATAGAAAATATTGATCAGCCAACAAATGAGAACATCAACTATGGTTTAAGCGGAGTAGGCGGTATGATCTCTTTCCCACCCTTTGTCTGTGCAGGCGCCTTCCTTAACTTTTCATCTTTACGCTTAATATCTTCCATGGCTGCCGGTGAAACGCTGTTGGATGGAGTTGTACCATTCTGCATCAACGCGTTGTAATCAACACCCATTGATTTCGGAAGCCCGTATGCTTCCGGATAGAGGTACTTGCCGCGTTCATTTTCCGGTTTGTTTTCTTCAACCTGAACCCGGTTCTTTTCTGCATAAGGATCTTTACGAATACCGGTTAACTGCCAGGAAACTTTTAAGCCCGGAGTTCCGCCCGCAATACTAAAGCGGTTGTTTGCAACTTCTTTTGAAATATAAACCTGAGCAAACCCTCCGATACACGTTAGTTGATACCGGTAATCTTTATTCAGGGCGCCAAACCATTCAGGAAGTGTTATTTCTGCTTGTCCGTTCGCATCCAGCACAACCACACCATCATAAATGTTTTTCATGTCGGGAGATTCCACAAATGAGTGATACAGATACTTGTTTGTTGGATCAAGCGGGTGATCGATCTTGAACGTACCGCTTCCTTTACTAAGTGCACCGGTTACGTTTACGCGACCGGAAAAATATCCTGCATAGCCTAAAGCATTTCCAACACTTCCATAAACCCCCCAGCCGGAGCCTGCCTGATACCCATAAACTCCGATGCCCGAACCAGTTGTGCTGTTGTTGATGCCCCTCACTCCGGAAGAAGAGCCCCCGGCAGATGTTGACAACACGACCCCTGTAACGCCCGATGCGTTGGCGGAAGTAGAACTTGTTTCCCCGTGTACACCAGCTGCAGTTCCGGTGCCAGCTAAGTGAACGCCATAAACTCCCGACCCGTTTACATCCAGTGTATTTCCACTAACACCGTATTGCACTCCGGAACCGTAAACACCAGTGCTTGTGAGTCCTCCACCAATACCTGAAACGCCCGTTCCAAAGTCCTGATCATTCCTTGCCCAAACTCCGTTGCTATTACCGGCAAGAATTGCCGTAAGATCCCCAGCCGTGTTTTGAAAATAACCTCCGTAGGTGCCTCCTGTTGACCGGATTCCATACGAGCTCCCGTTGGCCAGCACACCTACTCCGAAGTAAGTTCCGTCATTTAAATATGTTGCCCCCAAGGCTCCGGTCGATGCCGTACCCGCAGTTTGCAGACCCGCGAGCACTCCAAAACCACGATCGGCAGAATTAAGAAAATACCCCGCAACACCATTTTGAGCGGTTGACGTTCCGGCTACCCCAAAGGTAACACCCCCGCCCACAACTGCGAATCCTCCTCCGTTCGTTGACACACTCATAGCAGGCGTGTTGCTAGCGGGGTTATCAAATGTGAATTGAGCAACACGACCAGTTCCCTGGTTCGTCAAACTAAACAATGTGGTTGCACTGGTTTGTGTCGCAGAATAGGGTAACACAATGGTACCCGCATCATCTGTCGACGGAGCCCATGCTGTCCCATTCCACTCCAAAACTTGTCCGGTGGTCGGAGCAGTTGGGGCTACGGCCCTGCCCTGCAATCCGTCAACCGTTGGATCAGGATAGGTGCCATTCAAGTCACCGCCAGATGCACCACCCGGTGCTGTTCCGGTAATCGTTGTATTCGTTACAGCCGTAACACGTCCTTGTGCATCGGTGGTAAATACCGGCACTTGTGTGGCTGAGCCATACGTTCCCGCAGTTCCGGTATTCGCTAATGCAATCGTTCCGGTGGTCGTGATTGTGCCTCCGGTTAAACCTGTTCCGGCAGTAATGCTGGTAACACTTCCGGCATCCGCCTGAGGAGCCCAATTCGTTCCATTCCACTTCAACACCTGACCGGTGGTTGCACCGCCTGCTGTAATCTTAGAAGGTGCTACCGCAGCGATCTTGACATCCGTAACCGATGCATCTGCCAGGTCTCCGGTAGCAATTGTGCCGTCTGTAATTTTTGCGGAAGTTATCGCATTGGCGGCAACCGTTGGGTTTGGATACGTTCCGGAAAGATCACCTCCTGCAGTTCCAGCCGGAGCCACTCCACTGATGGTTGTATTAACAACTCCGGTAATGCGACCTTGTGCATCCACGGTTAATTGCGGCACTTGTGTTGCCGTGCCATAAGTCGCTGCTGTAACGGTTGTGTTTGCCAATTTTAAAGCTGTCACAGAGCCGTCTGCGAGATCAGCAGTAGCAATAGTCCCATCTGCAATCTTGGCAGACGTAACAGCATTATTCGCTACGGTTGGGTTAGGATATGTTCCTGTCAGATCACCGCCCGCAGTTCCGGCGGGAGCCACCCCGCTGATGGTTGTATTGACCACACCGGTTATTCTTCCCTGTGCATCAACGGTTAACTGTGGCACTTGCGTGGCAGTACCGTAGGTGGCTGCTGTAACTGTTGTGTTCGCAAGCTTGGCAGCAGTTACTGAGCCGTTTGCAAGATCAGCAGTTGCAATGGTTCCATCGGTTATATCGGCAGTGGTGATACTTCCATCCGTAATCTCTGCGCTTGAAATTGCGTTTGCTGCGACAGTTGGGTTAGGATACGTTCCTGTAAGGTCTCCACCCGCTGCACCACCGGGAGCTGTTCCTGTAATGGTTGTATTAACAACGCCCGTTATCCGGCCTTGCGCGTCAACGGTGAGCGCAGGTACTTGTGTGGCCGTTCCGTATGTGCCCGAAGTAACCGTAGTGTTGGCAAGCTTTAACGCTGTTACCGAGCCATCCGCTAAATCCGCTGCAGCAATGGTACCATCCGTGATTTTCGCGGAAGTAATTGCATTGTTCGCAACGGTGGGATTAGGATAGGTACCTGTCAAATCACCCCCGGCTGTTCCCGCAGGTGCAACTCCGCTTATCGTAGTGTTCACAACACCCGTAATCCGTCCCTGAGCGTCTACTGTTAATTGTGGCACCTGTGTTGCAGTACCGTACGTTGCCGGAGTAACGGCTGTATTCGCAAGCTTTGCTGCTGTGACCGCACCATTCGCGAGATCAGCGGTCGCAATCGTTCCATCGGTTATATCGGCACTGGCAATGCTACCGTCCGTAATCTCTGCACTCGAAATTGCATTCGCTGCAACTGTAGGGTTTGGGTAAGTTCCGGTAAGATCTCCGCCTGCAGCACCTGACGGTGCGATGCCCGCTATGGTAACCAGTGTAACACCTGTGATCCTGCCCTGAGCATCAACGACAATCTGAGGAACTTGCGTAGCGGTTCCATACGTTCCGGCGGTCACGGTTGTATTCGCCAGTTTAGTTGCCGTTACCGCGCCATCGGTGATTTTTCCTGTCGTGACAGCATTGTTAGCAATCGTTGGATTGGGATACGTTCCTGTTAAGTCGCCACCCGCTGTTCCGCCCGGAGCGGTTCCTGCGATAGTGATGGTGTTTCCGCTACTAATAGAAAGCTGGCTTGTCGCGGGCGTAAACGATAACGTTTGACTATCCGTACCCACACTGTCCTCAATCACGACCCACGCTGTTCCGCTCCAGTAATAGAACTTGTTCGTATCGGTGTCAAACACCAGCAATCCCTTCTCGGTTATTGAAAGGACGGATGTAAAGGTTGTTGCGGTGCGCTGCGCTGTCGTTAGCCTGGGAACCAGAAAACCCTGATTATTGCCGGGCGACCGGAGTTCAAGCACAGCATTCGAACTGGGGGTTTCGGTTCCTATGCCCACCTGAGCGAACAAAATGTGGGGTAAAAAAGCCAGAGACACCAAAAAAGACGCAAAAAGTAGCCTTTTCATATTGGTTGTGGGTGTTGGTAGTGGGGTTTAAGTTACCAAATTTAGGTGACTTGCTTAAATCGTGAATCTACCCGCAAAGTGACCAATCTGTTCTTATTTTTGAGGCATATTTAACTCATTATCATGAAATTTGGTACCAAAGCTGTGCATGCCGGTGTTGCGCCCGACCCTTCTACCGGGGCGATCATGACACCCATCTATCAAACCTCTACATACGTTCAGGAAGAACCCGCGAAACACAAGGGCTACGCCTATGCCCGCGGGGCCAATCCGACCCGAAATGCACTCCAAAAAAGTCTGGCTGCCCTGGAAAACGGAAAGTTTGCGCTTTGCTTCTCCAGCGGAATGGGCGCCACAGACGCTGTCATTAAAATGCTTAATCCGGGCGATGAAGTTATCACCAGCAACGACCTGTACGGAGGCTCTTACCGGATGTTTAAACGTGTATTCGAACGTTTCGGCATCAAGTTTCACTTTATCGATCTTACCCAGGCCTCAGCATTGAATTCATATATCAATGCAAAGACCAAACTAATCTGGCTTGAAACGCCCAGCAATCCGTTGATGAATATCATCGACATCAAAGCGTGTGTTGACATCGCGAAAAAGAACAACATTATCGTAGCAGTCGACAATACCTTTGCTTCACCCTATCTGCAGAACCCGCTCGATCTCGGGGCCGATATTGTGATGCACTCAGTTACAAAATACCTGGGCGGTCATTCGGATGTGGTGATGGGTGCCCTCATTACCAATGACGAGAAGCTTCATCAGGAACTTGCCTTTATTCATAATTCGTGTGGAGCGGTCCCGGGGCCGCAGGATTCGTTCCTCGTACTTCGCGGAATCAAAACACTCCATCTCCGCATGGAACGCCATTGTTTGAACGGAAAGAAAATTGCCGAATTTCTGCGGACACATTCCAAAGTTGGTAAAGTGTACTGGCCGGGATTCACGGATCATCCCAATCACGACATTGCTAAAAAACAGATGCGTGATTTCGGAGGAATGCTCTCTTTTACCTTAAAGGATGACAGCGTTGAAAAAGCTTCCGCATTGATGAAAAGTGTGGAACTGTTCGCGCTGGCCGAATCACTCGGTGGAGTTGAATCCCTGATCAATCACCCTGCTTCCATGACGCACGCCAGCATTCCAAAAGAAGAACGAATCAAAAACGGCCTTTCCGACTCATTGATCCGGTTAAGCATTGGCGTGGAGGATGCCGAAGACTTGATTGAAGATCTCGATCAGGCGTTGCGAAAAATATAAAACACTTAAGCGCATACAATACAAAAGCCTTTCGGGGCTTTTTTTATGCCAGTACGCCTTTTAGAACCGGAAAAGAGACGGTGAATTCGCTGCCTACACCCGGGGTTGAATCAAGTTCGATTTTCCCTTCCATGCGATCCACTAATATCTTGACAATCGCAAGGCCAAGTCCGTTTGAAGTTTCTCCTGCGGTTGGCCGTGCACTCAACTTTTTGAATTTCTGATAAAGTTGTTTTTTATCCGTTGCACTAAACCCCGGTCCATGATCCTTTACCTCAATAACAAAATATCCATTTGCTTTTTCAGCCGATACGATCACCAACGAATTGCGAGGTGAGAATTTCACGGCATTGGAAATCAGGTTATCCATAATGCGCGCCAGGTATTCCTGATCGAGATAAATATCATCGATGTTGCGCTCGACAAGCTTGATTTCTATCTCCTTTACGGATGCATAATGACCAAACGCTGCCACCCGGTCACGAAGAAACTCGCTCAGATTAAAGATCGTGTACCGTGGCTCCCGGTTTACTTCCAGCGAATTGACATCCAGCAGGTCAACGATCAAATCGAGCCCGGACCGGGTTGAATCCTTGATCAGGCTCATGTATTTGAGTTGCCCCTTGGTGAGATTACCTTCAATTTCAACAAGCTCTGATAAGCCAAAGATGCGGTTGAGCGGAGCCTTCAAATCGTGCGCTACGATGTTCATCAGCGTATCCTTCTCGTGATTCAACTCTGAAAGCTCCTGATTTCGCTTTTCAAGTTTCTCGTTCTGGTTGGCAATCTCCTGCTTCTGCAGTTGAATTTCAGCATACTGCAGCTCAAGCTTCTTATTGATTTCGCGCTTCTTTTTGCTGTTGCGGTACTGAACAAAGAATAGTGCACTCACAAACGTCACCACGGCAATCAGAATAATATTCTCTAGCCGCTGCTGAGCAATGATGGCATCGTTTCGGGCGCTGTTGGCTTTCAAAATCTCGTTCTCGCTTTCCTTTTTCTCAATCTCCAACTGAAACTGTAGTTTCTCAATCTGTCGGGCGAGTTCAACGCTTTGCAACGACTCCTTCAGCACCAGGTAGCGGTTTATGTGCAGCGTGGCACGATCGTCATCCCCTTTCTTTTCATATATCTGAGATAGGTAAAAATGTGCATCGCGTTGCAAGTCGAGGTTCGCTTCTGACGTGATCGTCAGGAGTTTTTTCAGGTAAGGAAGCGCTTTCTCGTATTGGCCCAGTTTATAGTGTACCTGACCCATCAATAAATTCACGCGTGGAAGCAAACGGTAATTCTCCGCATTCACAACAATCCAATACGCATCATGCGCCAGGGTATCTGCCTCATTGATATCACCGTGGCTCGCCAGAAATTCTGACCAGCCGATTTTCAATTCCGCTAAACTTATTACATCGTTAATGCTATAGGCCAGTGCATCCGCGCGTTTAAAGCACAGATTAGCGCTGTCTTTTTGTTCAACTTCTCCGTACACTAAACCCAATTCTGTAAGCGCTGAGATAAGTTGCCTTTTGTCGCCAATCTTTTCGCGCAGCTTAAAGGCCTGGCGCGACATATTCAATGCTTTAACGTAATCGCCCTGCGAGCGAAACAGGTTGGAGAGACTGCGTGCCACATATGCTTTCCCAATGTCTTCCCGCGTCACGGCAAAAATTTCGTCAGCCTTAATAAAATTATTGTAGGCACGGGTTAAATCACCTTGCTCAAAAAATAATCTTCCGAAATTATTGTAGCAGTATCCCAGTTGTATCGAATCCTGTTGATCAGACGCTACGCGAATCGCTTCCTGATGATAGTCAAACGATGTTTTATAATCACCTTTATAGGCAGACGCAAGACCAATGAAACTAAGCGGCTTGGAGAGATACTTTTTCAGGTTTAGTGACTTACCTAAATCGTAAGCCTGTTTACAATAGTAAATCGTACTGTCGGGTGCCGATAAGCGATATTCAAATCCCAGATCGTTTAGAATGGTAAATCGCTTTTCTCCACTGGCCAGCCTGAGTTTGGTTTTAAGCGAATCAATACGGGAGACATTCTGGGCGTGGGTCGCAAGGGAAAAAGTCAATAATATGAAAAGCCAGCAGCCGCGCACGTTCAGGGAATTATAGCGTAAAAATAGGTATTTGGAGCTTTTTCCAAAATGCCGTTTGCCTACGATTTCTCCAGAAATGTAAGGTCGCGCCCAAATGTTTCTTTCAGGGTGCGCAACGCCACAAGCGAGATGATAATGGTACACAAGCCTACCACCAGGGCGCTGTTAATAATGCCGATTTGATCGTGGAGAAACTTAAAAGCAATGGTTAACGGCACCACGGTGCCCCGTATAAAATTAGGAACCGTGGTGGCAACGGTCGATCGGAGGTTAGTTCCGAACTGTTCCGCAGCAATCGTAACAAACAACGCCCAGTACCCTACGCCAAACCCGAGGAAAAAGGTACATACATAAAAGAACGACATGGATTTTATCGGTGCGAACAGGTATATCACAATAAACGCAAGCGTAAAAAGAATAAACCACAGAACCACTCTCCTGCGTGAACGCACATATTGGCTGAGCAAACCGCTGCTGATATCACCTGCTACAAGGCCGAGATAGCTTATCATCACGGCATCACCTGCCACCACATTTCCGGTAAATCCAATTTCACGTGCGAGCTCGGGTGAGAAGGTGATCAGAATTCCGATTACAAACCAAATCGGTAAACCGATAAAGATGCAGCTCAAAAATCTCGAAAGCTTATCGCGACTGGTAAACAACTTGATGAAATTGCCGCGATCCGAAGTTTGTTCTTTTACCTGCAGGAATATCCCTGATTCGAATACACTGATTCGGGTGATCAGTAAGGCAAGCCCCAAACCACCACCAATAAAATAGGCAACTTGCCAGTTATCTTTTACCGTGTGTGCCACCAGATTAGCTGCTACCGCACCGAACAAGCCCACGCTCGCGACAATCGTTGTACCATATCCGCGTAAGCGTGTCGGCAAAACTTCTGACACTAATGTAATTCCTGCACCTAACTCTCCCGCTAATCCTATTCCTGCAATAAAGCGAAGAAAGGCATACTGATCCACGGAAGTAACAAAGCCGTTGGCAATGTTAGCCAGCGAGTAAAGCAGGATCGATCCGAATAAAACTGAAAGCCGGCCCCGTTTATCGCCCATGATTCCCCACAAAATGCCGCCCACCAGGAGCCCTGCCATTTGCGCGTTGATCAGGTAGATACCTTTTTCCAGAAGGTCCTGTTCCGTAACAACATGTAATGATTTCAAACTGGTTACCCGGACGATACTGAACAACAGCAAGTCGTAGATGTCTACAAAGTAGCCCAGGGCTGCAACAATTACCGGTAAACCGAAAAGTTTCTTCAGGTCGCCCTGTTCCATATGCAAACCTTAAAGATTAATGATTTTGCGGCTGACGAGGTACCAGGCTAACGGACCCAAGATAGGCAGGAGAATAATAATGACAGTCCACAACAAACGCTTCTCCAGGTTGGTTTCGCGCTGCCACACATCAACTACAGCAAGAATATCCAGGATTAAAACAAGAAAGTAGAGTATTCTAATCATATGCTAGTTGGTTCCTAGAATTTTGAATAGTTCGTCCAGATTAGGCGTGATAATAATTTCTGTTCGCCGGTTTTTCTGCTTGCTCTGCGGAGTCGTATTTGGTGCAAGCGGAGAAAATTCGCCTTTACCCGCCGCGGTAACCTGCGCTGGAGCAAGGCCTGCCTTCGTAAGTATTTTAGTGATCGCAGTTGCACGCATAACACTCAAGTCCCAGTTGTCTTGCATGTACGTAGTTTTCTTGGAGATCGGAACATTGTCTGTATGCCCCTCGACCATGATATTGATATCGCGCTGATCTTTTATCGCTTTTGCAAGCTGCTGTAATGCACTCACTCCTTTTGCATCGACTTCCGTGCTTCCGGACGCAAACAGCAACTGCTCGGCCAGCGAAACATAAACCTTACCATTCTTTACATTCACGGTCAGGTCGTTTTCTTTAAAGTTCAACAGCGCATTGCTGATGCTATTCTTCAGATCATTCACAGCCTTGTCTTTTGCTGCCATGATGTTCTCCAATTCGCGAACTTTCTTTTCGCGTTCGGTCAGACTAACGCTTAGCGAATCATTCAATTTGCGGGTACGCTCCAAATTATTTTGAATGGCGAGCAATTGTTCCTGCTGCTGGGCCATGTCGCGATTCAATTTTCCGCTGCTGTTCAGCAGGTTTTTATAGTACGCATTAAGCTGGGAATACTCCTTATCCAAGGCAGCAAGTTTGCCTGAGGCAGACCGTACATTTTGACCAAGCGAAGTTGTATCCGCGGAAAGCTTTTTCACACGTTCATCTAAACTTTGGATGTTCTTGTTAGCCTGGGCGAGCAGCGTGTCACGATCCGCCAAATCGGCATCCAATCGAACCTTCTGCGCCAGCAAATCATCGTACTTTTTCTTGGATACGATACAGGATGAAAAAATAGTCAGGAAAAGCAAAAAGAACCCAACCTTCGCAAGCCGGAATACGTAAGGTGCTGTGGTATGCATAATAAAGAGTTTAAAAAAGCGTTATTCGGTCGCTAAAATACATTTTTTTTGGACAGAGCTCCGAAAACCGTCCGTTAAAAGCGGTTACAAACAGACAGCCCGAGTTATTCAAAATCACTAATCAAACAATCAAACACCTAGTACATATGAAACACCAAAAGCTTATTCTTTCATTTTTCTTGCTAAGTACCGTCCTGATATTGAGTTCGTGCGGAGATGATGAACCCGGTAAAGCCAGCAAGGATGAAGTTAAAGCTGCGCTGCAAACGGCTAACGATCAGGTTTCAGCCGACATGAATTCCTTTACCACGAGTTCCGGCTATACAGCCATGAATCAGTTATCAACTTTGACGGACGGAAGCAATCCCTTCGGACGTAAATCTGCGCGCAAGCGTGAGCAAGCGATCGAAAACCTCAAAGCCGGAGTTTACGCAATTCGCGGAACCCTCAAGCACGCAACCCAACAGGCACGTGTGATTGGCGATGAGCCTTTCGATTTTGATGCCAATAAAGGAGTGTACGAGTGGAGCTTCGAGGGTCAGAATTTTGTGCGCACCGGTGATTCTGAAATTATCGAAATCTGGTTCCCAACCGAAGGTTCAGAAACCAACGATGCAAAATTCAGAATGACTGCTTATGAAGAAATTGCTACACCGAATGGTGACGAGGCATACAGCCCCACGCTGATCATGGCTTCAATTGAGGTTGACGGCACGAAGGAACTTGAGCTGAATGCAGAAGTTGAATATAACAGCGAAGACCAGCCTGTAAAAGGTGACATCTATTATTTCGCCAATCCTTTTGCACTTGAGATTTCTTTCGATGACACGAAATCAAAGTCATCTTCTTTTTCAGAAACCCTGAGCAAAAGCGGAAAAGTATTGATTGGCTTCGGTGCATCCGTAACCTTTACTGACGCTACGAAAGACGAAAGCTCGGTTTCATCTGCCAGCGCATACGTTCAACTGCTGAACGTTAAATTTGCGATGACCGGAAAGATGTCACAAACCGCGGAAGATATTAACGACATTGTAAACATCTCCGTGAGGGTGGGCGAAAAGCAGGGTGGAAAGGTTGTCCTGGAACAGGATGCAACGACCGGTGAGTTCATACCCTATATCAAATACAATGACGGATCAACCGAACTTCTCTCCGATATATTGCAGGATTTAAGCCTCGGTCTGGAGGGATTGCTCTAACGAAAACAAACATTTTAAAAAAGAGGCCTTGAGGCCTCTTTTTTTTGCCCTAACTTAACCGCTATGGAAGGAATGCTTAAGCCCGGATCGCTCTCCGGAAAAACAATTGTCATAACCGGTGGTGGCACCGGTCTTGGTCGTTCGATGGGAAAATACTTTCTGGAACTCGGGGCAAATCTTGTCATCACCAGTCGCAAAGCGGACGTTATACAAAACACGGCCAGCGAGTTGATGGCTGAAACCGGAGGAAAAGTTCTGGCGGTGGTCTGCGATGTGCGGAAGTATGAAGAGATCGAAAATGTACTTCGCGAAACCGAATCGAACTTCGGTCAAATTCATGGTGTGCTTAACAATGCAGCCGGTAATTTCATCAGCCCCACCGAACGGCTTTCCCATCGTGCTTTCGACATTGTTGTCGACATCGTTTTAAAAGGAACCTATTACACTACGCTGGCAGCCGGTAAAAACTGGATTGCTAAAAAACAGCCAGGTGTATTTTTGAATATTGTTACTACCTATGCCTGGACAGGCTCGGGCTATGTTGTTCCGTCAGCGTGCGGAAAGGCAGGCGTATTAGCGTTAACGCGTTCACTCGCGGTGGAGTGGGCGAAGTATAAAATCCGAAGCAACGCCATCGCACCGGGCCCATTTCCAACAGAGGGCGCGTGGAGCAGACTCTTGCCGGGCGAATTGGTAAAAAAGTTTGACCCTGCAGAACGGATTCCATTAAAACGTGTCGGTGAGCATCAGGAATTAGCTAACCTGGCCGCATACCTCATGTCAGATTATTCAGCTTATGTAAACGGGGAAGTTATTACGATTGATGGCGGTGAATGGCTTCGCAATGGCGGAGAGTTCAGTCATCTCGAAGCGATCCCGGAGGAACTTTGGGATTCGATCGAGAAAATGCGTGGGAAATAAACTTGTTAATGACGGAGTTAGATAACCTTCTCGCCGGCAAACTTCAACAGCGCCATTCAGACAACGCGTTCCGGCAACTGGTAAGCAACCGTTCGCTCATCGACTTTACATCGAATGATTACCTCGGGCTGGCACGTTCTGAAGAGCTGTTTCACCTCATTCAGAAAAAAGTGCTGGCGCTGCCTCACTATAACGGTGCGACTGGTTCGAGGCTATTATCCGGTAACTCGGAGTACATCGAACAGGTAGAACAAACGCTTGCTAAAACTTTCCAATCCGAAGCGACACTGATTTTCAACTCTGGCTATGCAGCTAATCAGGCGGTATTGTCGTGTATTCCTCAAAAAGGCGACACGCTTATCTATGACGAGCTTGCTCATGCCTGTATCCGGGATGGCGCACGATTAAGCTTCGCAAGTCATTTTTCGTTTCGTCACAACGATTTAACTGATCTCGAAAAAAAACTCAGGCAGGCAACAGGGAACAAATTTGTAGTGGTGGAATCCTACTATTCTATGGATGGTGACGTTTGCCCTGTGAAAGAACTCGTCTTACTGGCCAAACAATATGATGCGCACGTTATCATTGACGAAGCACACAGTACTGGTATTGTCGGCCCGTTGGGATCCGGCCTTGCCGTTTCAGAAGAGGTCCATGATAAAATTGCCATTCGCATTTACACATTCGGCAAAGCGATGGGCTGTCATGGTGCCTGCGTAACAGGATCAAAAACATTGATCGACTACCTGATTAATTTTGCGCGCCCGTTTATTTTTACAACCGCTATGCCAGTCCACAGTGTGGCCGGGATAGAATGCGCCTTTGAATTTCTAAAGGCCAATATCGCACTGCAACATGTGCTGCAACAAAAGATCAACTTATTTGTTTCTCTGGTTAAGAAGCAACGTTTGGATTCGATGAACAGCAATACTCAGATTCAGGGGATTATTCTGCCGGGAGTGGAACGCGTTAAAGAGGCTTCGAAGAAACTTCAGGCAAAAGGCTTTGATATCCGCCCCATTCTTTCCCCAACGGTACCAAAAGGTTCAGAACGACTGCGGATTTGTTTACATACGTATAACTCCGATCAGGAAATCACAAGCCTGGTCAATGAACTTGCATCTATAGCATGAATTATTTCGTAACCGGAATCGACACCGACTCGGGCAAAACACTTGTATCAGCAATACTATGTGCTGCAACGGGATTTGACTACTGGAAACCGGTACAAGCAGGCTTTCCAAAAGACTCGGACACAATCAAAAGCCTCCTGCCGGAAACGGTTGTTCACCCGGAACAATACGTACTCAAAACACCTGCATCTCCCCATGCCGCGGCAAAAATTGACGGGGTAAATATTACACTCGCTTCATTTTTATTACCCAAAAAAGACGGACTGGTGGTTGAAGGTGCGGGTGGGTGCCTGGTTCCTCTGAACGATACAGACTTTGTAGTCGACTTGTTCCCTCAGTTGCATGCAGAAATTATACTCGTAGCAGACTTGTATTTAGGAAGTATCAACCATACCCTGCTGAGCGCACACCTGTTAAAAACACGAGGGTATCGCGTGAAGGGAATTATTTTCAACGGCCCTTCTAATCCGGAAAGCGAGCGCATCATTTTGCAACACACGAATTATAAATGCCTGTTGCGGATTGATCGGGAAAAGGAAGTATCTGCAGCCACCGTGAAAAAGTACAGCGAACAGTTGAGAACAAGTTTGACATGAGCAATCTATCCGAGAAGGACAAAAAGAACATCTGGCATCCGTTTACACCGCTCGAAGGCGGAATTGAACCCCTGCTTATTGATCGTGCCGAAGGAGTTCATCTCTACACTGCCGACGGGCGCAAAATTATTGACGCCATTTCTTCCTGGTGGGTCAACTTGCACGGGCACTCCCATCCCGTTATCGCGGAAGCGGTTGCGCAGCAAGCACGCAAGCTTGAGCATGTTATTTTTGCAGGTTTCACCCACGAACCTGCAATCACACTTTCAGAAAATGTATTAAGCATCCTGCCGAAAGGCTTTTCAAAAATATTCTTTTCCGATAACGGCAGTACCGCAGTAGAGGTCGCGCTTAAAATGGCCATGCAGTTTTGGCACAACCAGGGAATTGAACGAAAGAAAATCATTGCACTGGAAGGCAGCTATCATGGCGATACATTTGGTGCCATGGCGGTTGGCGATCGAAGCATTTTTACAGCTGCCTTTGCACCATACTTATTCGAAGTCGAGTTTATTCCGTTTCCGACTTCCGAAAACGAAACCACCGTACTTGAGACATTTGAACGTCTGCTTACTTCCGGTAATGTCGCAGCATTTATTTATGAGCCGTTGATTCAGGCAGCAGGCGGCATGAGAATGTACGCAGCCAGCATTCTTAATCAATTACTTTCATTAGCCCGGGCGAAAGAAGTTGTCTGTATTGCAGATGAAGTATTTACCGGGTTTGGCCGAACAGGGAGAATTTTTGCCAGCGACTACGTAGAAACAAAACCTGATCTGGTTGCACTGTCAAAAGGTTTAACCGGAGGCACCCTGCCGCTGGGTGTGACTGCGGTTTCGGACAGAATTCTAACCGCATTTCAAACCATAGAGTTTACAAAGACTTTCTTTCATGGGCACTCCTTCACAGCCAATCCGCTTGCCTGTGCAGCTGCTAATGCAAGTTTCACGCTATTGCAAAGCTCCGATTGTCAGCAGCAGATCAAGACAATCGCAAATCTGCACCAGGAATTTGCCAGCAAACTGGAGAAGTACGCAATTGTAAAAGAGGTTCGAACGCTGGGGACGATATTGGCGATAGAATTACGCACGCCCGAAAAAACATCGTATTCCAATTCTATCCGCGGCAAAATTTACGACTACTTCATGAGTCGAAATATTCTGCTAAGACCACTGGGAAACACTTTTTATATAGTAGCTCCGTATTGCATATCCAGGCAACAGCTGTCAACTATTTATAGCGCCATTGAAGAATTTCTCACTGGATGATCAGTGAGTTGCCATCTACCAGGAAAATTTTTGGCATTTCATTGCGGGTAGGCCGCAGTTCAATTGAAGTGCCCTGTAACGGAGTTGTGGTAAGCAAGTTGCCTGCGGCATCATAGACAAACGAAAGTTCCTGCTCCAGGTCAGTTAGTGCGTAAAATACACGACCCGCTCCAAAATCATAGAACTTAACCTCAGCCATGTTCATTCCGATAGTTGCATTGGAGAAAATCTCGCTGCCATCGGGTTTCAGCACCGTAAGCCGTTTCGAATCCTGACGCTTGATCACATACGACTTGCCGGATTGTTCTGCTACCAGGCTGAATTGAGTTTCAAACGAAGGCTTTATCAGCGTTTCACGACTCAGGATTTGACCCTGAAGATTGAACCGAATTCGAAAGCCATCCTTGGATACGCATACGAAGTTTGTTGCGCCGGCTGAATTTCCCGACTCAAGATAAAAATCTCCAAGCGGACGAGCCTCCAGATTGAACGGGAAACCTTTTATGATCTCTCCCCTGCGCGTAGTCAAAGATGCATAGCCATCTTTTCGAATGGCAAGGATATAATCTTTACCACGAATCCGATAGTGCTTTGCAGGTCCGATCAGATCACCTCCTGTGTTAAACGGAGTCCAGCCTTCGAGATTTGCACCTTCTTTATCAAACATCCAGAGTTTACCCGCCCTGTCAGCAAGCAAAAATCTGTACTTTTTACTCTTATCGTAGTCCACCAGTGTGGTGTAAAGAACATCACGAGGCTTAACCTCCTGCGGATAGGAGTTAACATAATTTCCCAGACGATCAATGATATGCAGTTTGTTGCTCGTACTGAAAAAGAACTGAAGTTTGCCATTATTGTAATAATCAACCTGATAGATTCTTCCCACAATGGGCTCATGAATCTCCTTTTGCCACAGTACTTTGCCATCAGCCGACAGGTGGTAGAGAACATAAGACGAATCCTGCACGAGCACTTCGTCCGTTCCGTTCACATGACTCTTAACAATTGTTGGCCTGGAGATGAGCGAAGAACCAAAACTTGCTACGAGTCTGTCGCTTGGCACACTTATCTTTTTCCCACCCTTCTCCTGATAATCAACATATGTCCAGGTAAGGTTGGTGTAGTAGCTTTCATTCAAATGGCTAAACTGAATGGCTCCATATTCAAATGAGTTCAGCAGACCCTGATTACTCTGAACGAATTTTTTCCACGGAGGACTCAACTTGTCCGTGATGCTATTCCAGACGAGCGGAGTATTCACATAGATGCTGAAATTGGATTCAAGCAAGGTCGACTCGGTAAATTTGTTAAACGCTACCGATTTACCCCACACGTTCTCCTGATCAATGTCTTCCAGAAATCCCTTCATTGTTTCGATGCTCCCGGAAAGAATAATGTAATTCCCAATCGATGAATAATAAGTAGTCGAATTGCCTGATGCAAGCGGGCCGAAGAGCTTACCCGGAAAATTACTGATCCCAATCTCACGAATCGTGTAGGTAGAATAATTCTCGAAGAACACAGTGTCTTCCTTTCGGGATTCCTCCGAAAGTTGATCAAACGCAGCAATCCAGTCCCGGGGCCTTTGTGTTTCAAACACGATTACGCTCGACACATCTTCACCTGACTCGAGATAACAAACTGCCATCTCTTTGCCCAAAGACGAAAAAAGTTTGGGATAATCGATTGATACCAGGGAGTTCAGCGAGTCGAGAACGGCTTTATTTCGCGATAATGACAGCTTGTTATAGAAAGCAAGTCCGTCACTGATACCATAATTCACTCCAACAATAGTCTGGTTCGATATATACTGTTTGATCGTGAATTGAACAGGCGATTGACTTTCAAAATAGGAAAGCAATGCAGTAGGGTCATTTTTCCGGGCAAGGCTGAAACCATTTAGAACAATGGCGTTTTCCGTTTGCTTAATGTCCAGCAGGCCCGCATCGCCGATATCCATGAGTTGGCGCGATAAATTTGCCGGGAATACCTTTAAAAGCCGAACTACATTACCGAGATGAATGTAAATATCGCCCGCATCATCCTTGACGTGCGGAAGCGCATAAATGCCTGAAAGTTCCTTTCGTAAGTTTCTTTCATCCTTTGATTCAAAGGTGCGGACAACATTCTCGATGAGGAAAGGTGTAAAACTTCCTGCCCAGGCATTATCAAGTTCAACACATGAAAATAGTTTGCCGTTGATGCTGAATTCGAGAATCTTAAAACCATTAAGTTCTCGCTCCGTAAACCGAACTCCTTTGGTGTCCTTCCACTGGCTCACGTGCGATCTAAAAAAAGTTGCCTGTTTGCCGGTAAAGTAGTACACGGCATCAAAATCATCCTTGCTGATGACGTGTAACGAGATCGCTCTTCCGGATTGCGGTGTAAACAGGAAGCCAAACACGTTAGCCAGCGAATCCTGGTTATCGGCATCGAGAAGTAAGTTCTTAACCAGCTGCCCGATATTATTTCCCGACTTTTGAATGCAGTCCTGGCATTCCCGGGGTTCATAAATCAGCACGGTTTGCCCGGGTACCATATCCCAAATCGTAGCCGCGCGTTCTTTGAAAAAGAACTGATATACGAAAATAGACCCCGCCACCAGCAGAAATAAACCGAGCGTTATCAGGAAGGGTGCTTTTTTCACGTAGACAAAGATAGATTTTAGGGTGAAAATCCCCTAAAAACAAAACAGCCTCATAATTCTATGAAGCTTTTGATAAAAAGAAGGCAGCGATGGTGACGTTTCAGTCAGGATCCTAGCCGTAGCGTCAGGACATAAAAAAAGCCCCGTGCGTTAACACGAGGCTTTTGATAAAAAGAAGGCAACGACTTACTCTCCCGCATGTTATTGCAGTACCATCAGCGCTGGCGGGCTTAACTTCTCTGTTCGGAATGGGAAGAGGTGAACCCCGCCGCTATAGTCACCTTAAG
>JAEUUJ010000029.1 GCA_016786495.1 Cyclobacteriaceae bacterium | reverse complement strand
TTTTAACTTAAAATTTCAACGCTATGGCAAAGAAAGCGAAGAAAGCAGCCAAGAAAAAGGCAACTAAAAAGAAGGCTGCTAAGAAAAAGAAGTAATTAGGTTTTACCTAAGAGACTTTGCGAAGGGAAGTAAATCAGATTTGCTTCCCTTTCGTTTTTTATGCCAATGCTCAACGCTCAAGTTCGCGGATCAACGCCTTTTTCATACGGTTGCGGAAATTAAATGCGGTGTTCGCTTGATTGTTAATATCCTCGCGGCTTAATTTTAAACTATTGTTTAACCATCCTTTCGATCCGTATGGCCAAGAAACCTGCAAAAGCTGCTGCTGAAAAAAAGCCCGCTGTTAAGAAAACTGCCGCAGCAAAAAAAGCTGTTACGCCAAAGGCACCCGCTGCTCACCAGATTGAAAAAGTAAACGAAGAAATTCTCGCGAAACTCCAAAGTCTGAACGTGGAGCAAGCCCTTCAGGCCGATATTGAATGGTGTCTGGGCAGTTATCGCAACGACAACAATCCTTCCGGTTTGTACCTCATGGCCGAACGTGCCTTACAGGTATTTAAGTTTGAACTCAGCAAAGATCCGAAAAGCGTACCGGCGAAATTGCTGAAGGATATTGAGAAGGCCCTGAAGAACAAGTAATCAGATCATGTGGGTAACGTTACTCAACTGTCCGAGGTAACGTTCAACCTTCACACCAAACCGGATCAGGAAATCAACGCCCTCATCGCTGGCAATACCTTTATGCTCCGCATACGATTTCAGGTATATCACGCGTTTCACGCCGGAACTGTAAATGATGCGTGCGCATGCCAGGCAGGGCGATAACGTGATATAAAGAGTCGAGTCTTCGATCGAGGTTTTATTCTTTACCGCGTACAGAATGGCATTCTGCTCCGCATGGATAGCCAGCGAGCAACCACCTTTTGAATCACGCGGACATCCCGTTTCGGGCCACTCTTCGTCACAGTTATGGGTACCCGAAGGCGGACCGTTATACCCGATGGAGATGATGCGGGTATCCTTGGTGAGAACCGCTCCCACATGGCGTTTGATGCAATGCGAACGCTTGGCCAGGTTTACGGCAAGCTCCATAAAGATATCATCGAAGGCTGGGCGCTGCATGCGGGTTACGGTTTTAGAATTTAAGAATTATATTCGCCAAGTTAATTTGAATAATGATCAGGGCAAAACATTGGATCATCGTCATTTTTGTTCTCTCCGGATATGGTATTTCCGCCCAGGATGCCGTTCCGGCACGAATCAGTCCGGCAGCCTTTGCCACACTTCGCTACAAAGACACGTATGTGAAAGTTACGTATTGCCAGCCTCAAAAGCGCGGTCGTGAAATCTTCGGAGCACTCGTGCCCTACGGTCAGGTTTGGCGTACCGGTGCGAATGAAGCCACTGAAATCACGTTAACAAAAGATGTGTTTATAAACGGTCTGATGATTACCGCAGGTACGTACTCCCTGTTCACCATTCCCGACAAGGAAAAATGGATCATCATCCTGAATAAAGAACTTGGGTTGTGGGGCTCCTACAACTATAATTATAAAAACGACCTCCTCCGCTTTGAGGTTCCGGTGCAAACCGATACAACCGTGAACGAATCGTTTACCATAAAATTTGACCAGCGTAACAACGTGGCCGACCTTTTGCTCTTGTGGGACAGAACCAAAATCAGCATTCCTTTCCAGTGTATTGAACCCCGCCAGTAACATGAGACTGATCGTATTCCTTACTCTATCCGCCATCCTGACAACCGCTTACGGGCAGGAAACCGAGCTTGACCGCAGAAACGGTTTTAAAGGTATTAAACTCGCGTCTTCCATCGACTCGGTAAAAGGTGCAACCTTCAAAAAAGACCTTAAACACGATGGCCATCCGGTAAAGCTTTATGTGATTGAACACCCTGATTACAGTTCCATCGGGGAAGTTAACGTCAACCTGATCGAGGCCAAAACGTACAAGGGCTTGATTTATCAGCTTATTGTTCGTACGGATAAAGACACCCGGTTGATGAAGGGCATGGAAAGCGCGCTGGGCAAACCTATTTACAACGTTCGTGACGACTCGTACAATTGGGCCGGTGAAAAGCTTGCCTTAAAATTTCGGTCGCATTCCAAGTCTCAGCTTGAACTCGATTACACCTCGACTGTTGTGCTGAAAATGATGCAGGAAGACAAAAAACAAAAGATCAAGGATATCGCTAACGACTTTTAGCGATCGGGTTTTTCTTCGACCAGCGGTTGTACACAAATCCTGCGGCAATCACCATCAACAAAGCAATGAATTGCGAGTGCGACAGCACACCGTCTATGATAAATCCGCGCGCGACATCGCCCCGGAAAATCTCCAGCACACTTCTTCCGATGGCATACAGAATCAAATACAGCAGAAACAGCTGTCCGTAAAACTTCTGGAACTTCGCTTTGATTAACAACAAAACAAGCATCACAATCAAAATATAGCCTGCCTCCAGCAACTGCGTTGGAACCAACGGCTGATGGAGCGGAGCCTGACAAGCTGCATCGGTAAAGATCACGCCCAACGGACCTTCAGTAGGTTTTCCATAACAACATCCTGCGAGGAAACAGCCCATCCGGCCGAACATGTGAACAATACACGTTACAACCGCCATCACATCCAGCATCTTGTAGCTATTCAGTTTATGCTTCCGGAAGAACCATAACATCGCGGGTACAGCAAACAGAAAAGAACCGTAGAAAACAAATCCCCGGCCTGCCAGCAACTTACCGGGATTTTGTGCATACAAAGACGGGTTCTCGAAGAACAGAAAAACCTTTCCTCCCAAAAATGCGGCAATGAAAATGATCAGGAAAAGCGAGTTTGCCTGATCGAATGTCAGCCCAACATCCTTACGACCCTGGAAAAACAAATAGGTCACTGCTCCGATCACGCCCAGCGCAATCATGAAGCCATAACTGTAAACAGTTATTCCGCCCAGCTCAAAAAGAATAGGATGCATTCAGCTTTATTTGATCCCCAATTTAGATTTTAATTTTGGATCAAGGGCTGCTTTTGGAACCACCTGGCTTACGGTGTTGACGGCAAAATAGGCTTCCGAAACATTAATATACCCCTTGAACGGGCCAATCTCTCCCCACGAGTTTTTTACGAGGAAGAACTTCTTGCCACCGGGCGATTTCTCAAGACCTACGAGGTGCATCAGGTGATCATCCTGCGTAACCAGACTTTCGAAAAGCTGCTGGCGAGTGGCTTGATCCACGGTAACTTCTTCCTGATCGGGTGTTATGTTCTGAGGCTGCTCCGCTCCCGCCCATTGAATGGCATAGCCTGAGTTCTGATTAAAGTACCTGTTGCTGACATCCGCATCCCACATTACCGAATACCCGGCCTGCAGGGCGCGCTCGGTTAATGAAATAAGCTCGTTCAGCGGCACATTGTAGTACGAACCGTTCAGGAAATTATCGGGTACTTCAAGAATAAATGAACTATAAAACGGATGATGGCTGAACGAAGTGATGTTGACGTAATCATCTGCTTTGAACTTCAAAACTTCCCGGGCGAAGGTCTGAGGTGTATAAGTCTTTTCTTTGTATGTAAAGGTTTCGGGCGCCTTGCCGAGATGTTCATCCAGGATGCCCTGAAAGCTGGTCATCCAATTTGCGGGTACCGGACGCGTCTTTAACAAGCTGTCAAGATAATTCTTGAGCTGCTGATCCAGTCTGGAGTGATCGTGGTTCTTCACACCCAACAACAGCCCCGAGTAGGCGCTTTCGGGCATGGCACCATAATTTGCCATCGCGCGGATTACATCGTGACCGAGACCGCCAGGACCGAACTGCGCACTCCCCTGACGTAACAAATAGTTTTTTGCTTTCTCGGTGTAGATGCAGCGCACGGTATACATTTCCGACAAATCGAATTCGCCATTTCCATTTGTAAGCGTTGTTGACTCAACCAGAGAGGTAGTTGAAAAACTCCAGCACGTACCCGTATTAGCCTGATTTTTCACGGGTGTAGCATCAATTTGTTTTACCAGCGTAAGATCACCCGACAACTGCGCCCACAGTGCGCCTGGTACGCTCAACAGAATTACAATCAGAACCTTTTTTCTCATAACTGATTATCCTTTATAGGAAATGCGGTAAATCACTCCGGCCATGTCGTCTGAAACAAGCATTGAGCCGTCAGCCAGCACGAGTACATCCACGGGCCGGCCCCACGCCTTTTGTTCCGCCTCATTTAACCAGCCGCTTGCAAAAACTTCGTATCCCTCAGAAGTCTTGTTGTCCTTTACCTTAACCACCGATATCCGATAGCCGATTTTTTTGGTTCGGTTCCAGGATCCATGCTCAGCAATGAAAGCCGTGTTTTGATAGGTGTCCGGGAACATCTCGCCGGTATAGAATTTAACACCCAGCGGTGCTACGTGCGGACCTAATGCCTGCACGGGTGGCACAAATTCACTGCACGCGTGCTTGTCGCCAAACTCAGGATCTTTGATGGTACCTGCGTGGCAGTACGGATAGCCGAAGTTCATTCCCTTTTCAGGCGCACGGTTGAGTTCACACGGAGGAATATCGTCACCCAGCATGTCGCGGCCATTGTCGGTAAACCATAACTCATTCGTTACCGGATGCCAGGTGAAACCTACTGTGTTGCGGATGCCGGTTGCATAAATTTCGCGGCCGGTGCCATCGGGGTTAATTCGCGTGATCGTATTGAAAATAGAATCTTTTGATTCGCAGATGTTGCAGGGTGCACCTACGGGTACGTACAGCTTTCCGTCAGGTCCGAACGCAATATACTTCCAGCCATGATGTGCCTCCGTTGGATAAGTATCATTCAGCACAACCGGATCCGGAGGTGAGTCCAGAGTTGCTTCAATATTTTCATATCTCAAAATGCGGCTGATCTCAGCCACATACAAATGCCCGTCACGGAATGCCACGCCATTCGGCTGATTCAGGCCGGAGTCAATCACCCAGGTTTTATCAACTTTGTAATCACCATCCGTATCCTTCACCGCGTAGACTTTATCGCCATCCCGGTTGCCGACATACAAAACGCCCGACGGGCTCATGGCCATCGACCGGGCATCGGGTACTTTGGCGTAAACATCAATGGCAAATCCCTCAGGCAACTTGATCGTATTCAGGGGCAGTTCGCCTTCAGGCGCCTTACTTTTCGGACTGCAGGCGGCAGCCAACACTGCCAAAGCAAGGAATGATTTTTTAAGATTCATACCGGAAATTGTTTCAGGAAATGTACCGGTTTTAACCCTGAATTGAAACCGCGATTTGATCAGTGGAGTATAACCGTCCTGAAGTATATTTGCGCAATGATTTCCATTTCGAACATCTCGTATTTCATCGGAGGAAGGGCTTTGTACGAGAACGCCAGCGCATTTGTAAAACCAAAAGACAAGATTGGGCTGATCGGGCTCAACGGGCGCGGGAAATCAACCCTGCTGAAGCTGATTCATGGTGAATACTCGCTGGATGCCGGATCAATCAGCAAAGCAAACGACTGCACCATCGGGTTCCTGAACCAGGACTTGCTCTCCTACCAGACTGAAGATTCGATTCTGACAGTCGCCATGGGCGCTTTTAAGGAGGTTGTAGACATCGAACGCCAGTTGGAGCACATCATCAAGCAACTGGAAACCGAGTACTCAGACGAGCTTGTATCGAAGCTTACCAGGCTCCAGGAAAAATACGAGCAGCTTGACGGCTACACCGTGCAGTCAAAAGCAGAAGAAATCCTGGAAGGTATTGGGTTTGTTACGGCTGATCTGCACAGGCCGCTGAAAGAATTTTCGGGTGGATGGCGCATGCGCGTGATGCTGGCCAAGCTGTTGCTTGAAAAACCGTCCCTGCTCATGCTCGATGAGCCTACCAACCACCTCGATTTACCTTCCATCGAATGGGTGGAGAACTATTTGCGGAATTATGAAGGTGCTGTAATGGTGGTTTCGCACGACCGCCAGTTCCTCGACAACGTAACAACCAAAACAATTGAAGTAAGTCAGTCGCAACTGTTCACCTACGAGGGCAACTATTCATTTTATCTCGAGGAAAAGGAGCTCCGCCAGGAGATTCAGCAAAATGCGTTTGAAAATCAGCAGGCAAAAATCCGCCAGACCGAGCGTTTTATCGAGCGGTTCAAAGCGAAGGCAACAAAAGCCCGGCAGGTTCAGTCGCGCGTGAAGGCGCTTGAGCGGATGGATATGATCGAAGAAGTTGTTGACGACACCGCAGCCGTAAACTTTAAGTTCAGGTTTAATCAGCAGCCAGGCCGATGGATTGCTACCCTGAAAGACGTCTCAAAAGCTTACGCTGACCTTGAAATTTTACGACATACTTCGATTGCCATTGAACGCGGTGATAAGATTGCGCTCGTTGGCGCGAACGGAAAAGGAAAGTCTACGCTGCTGCGGATCATAGCCGGCACCGAGCCGGTAGCAGGTGAGCGAACGATGGGGTACAATGTGATTCCCGCTTTTTATGCACAGCACCAGCTGGAATCACTTCATGTCGATAATGAAATCCTTGATGAAATGAAGCAGGCCGGTTCGGGTAAAACCGAACAGGAATTGCGCAACGTGCTGGGCTGCTTTCTTTTTTCGAGCGAGGATCAATACAAAAAAATCAAGGTTCTTTCGGGCGGTGAGAAGTCACGGGTGGCGCTTGCTAAAACGCTAATTTCGGAAGCAAACTTTCTGTTGCTGGATGAACCGACCAACCACCTGGACTTTATTTCCGAAAATATCCTGATTCAGGCATTACAACAGTATGCCGGAACCTTTCTGGTGGTTTCTCACAACCGGTATTTTGTCAGCCAGATCGCCAATAAAATCTGGTACATCGAAGACAAGCAGATCAAAGAATATCCGGGCACGTTTGACGAGTACGAATACTGGCGGAAAAAGAACGAAGCGGTTGCAGAACCCGCAAGGCGTGAAACTCCGCCCCCGCAGGTAAAGAAAGAAACTGTTCCCAAGAGTGACGAAACCGAAAAGAAACTCAAGGCGCTGAACAAAGAATTAAAAACGGTTGAGGCAAAAATTGAATCGCTCGAATCGGAAAAAGCTGACCTCGAAACCGAGATGGCGCGGCCCGAGGTTTACACGGATTTTGAAAAGCTGAAAATTGCGCAAGATAAATTCAATGCCACCGCAACCGCATTGGAATCAGCTACCAAACGCTGGGAGGAAATCCTGACGGAACTCGATCAATTGAACGGCTAAAAAACGTTCCAATTTTCCAGCAACAGACTCAGTACCAGCAGCGCAGCAAGGACAGCCGCGCCTAAAATTGCTTTTGAAATGTAAGGTTTCCAGATCGAGCGCTCCATAATCATCACTTAAAAATATACCTGAATCGCAGCGAAACATCGAATGTAACCGGAGTGATCCGCGCTGCAATTTCTTCCTTATATATCGAACCCAGTGAGTAACGTAACCCCGGGTTTAACGAAATGCGATACTGATTTGCAATCCGGTAACTGAATTCTGTCCCCAGCAATCCGCTAAAGGTAACGGTACGGTACGGAGATTCCTTTCCCGCAGTTTGCGTTACTTTCGCAAGCTGTGAGTCGTCAGGAGTAAGTGTATTACTGATAAACAGGTCTGTAGCCACCCCGCCATTAACCTGAATACTGAACGCCTGATCCACAATTACATATCCCGCCTGAACGGGAACGCTCACAAACTGCAGATTGCTGTTCACGTTGTATGACGAAACCGGAGATCCCGATGCGCCATCCACGTTTGATAACGAAGGCCTGACATATTCGCTTAGTGACGCTGCTCCCCGGTTTGCACTCGTGGAAGTAAAGTCCGCGCTTTGCGACAAATACGAAACGCCA
Organism: Cyclobacteriaceae bacterium; assembly: GCA_016786495.1. GTDB lineage: Bacteria > Bacteroidota > Bacteroidia > Cytophagales > Cyclobacteriaceae > UBA2336. The sequence continues at coordinate 29,752 of JAEUUJ010000029.1, read as the reverse complement.
CCCTGCAGGATCAATCTTCGGGTAATCCGGCCGCCAATGTTTACACCAGCAGAGTAACTTGCGCCACCTTTCGATGATGCACCATTGTCGTTCGTAACCACTTCGCGGTTCGGGCGGTAATTCCCCGCACCTACTCCGACCGAAGCCCAGATGTTTTCGTTGGGTTTCTTCTTTTCCTCTTCCTGGTATTTCTTCTCAATATCTTTCAACTGCGCGAGCAGCACCATACCCGGGTCGGCCTGCACGGGTTCCTCGGGCTTCGGCAAAACTAATGCTGGCGTATTCACAACCACATACGATATCAGTGGATTCTTTGCAATCGGACGCAGATCAACTTCTTTCTTTGATTGCGCGGATTCATTCTGATACTCCCTGACATCGCTGCCAGACTGATTCGGTACCGTTGTTAACGCTTTGCGCGGACGACTGAATTTACGCGGAGTTGTTTCCTGTGTTGACGGTGATTCTTTAACCTGCTGATCGTTGACGGAACCTTCAGACTGACGTTCCGGTGCTACGCGTACATCTTCTTTTAAGCCGGCCTGTTGGCGGGATTGATCGGGTGGCACCGTACTGTTCATGTAGTAGAGCGCACCAATTCCGCAGGCGAACGCCACCGATGCAGCCGCCAGCAGTTGAAACAGCAACAGGTTACGCTTCATCTTTCCTCCGGATGCCTTTTCAAGCGACAGCTCAATGTTCGTCCATACTCCTTCTGCCGGTGTAACCTCGGCTCCGCTAAAGGCATCCCTGAACGACTCCTCAAAACGGCTATTTTCCATAACGCTGATAATAAGTTGATCCCTTTAATAATCGCTCTTGCAGCAAGGCACGCGCGCGCGCATACTGCGACTTTGATGTTCCTTCTGAGATTCCCAGCATCTCAGCAATTTCTTTGTGCCCATATCCTTCGATGGCAAACATGTTGAATACTACCTGGCAACCCTGCGGCAGTTCCTGAATCATTTCGAGTAGTTGGGTAAAATGCAGCCCCGAAAGGCTCACTTCGGTTTCGGGCAGGTCAATGTCTTCAACATCTACCATCGGGTAGAGATAGAGCTTTTTGCGATGGTGGTTGAGGGCCGTATTCACCATAATCCTTGTCATCCATGTTTCCAGCTTAGAATCTTGCCTAAAACCCCCTAAACCCTGAAACACCTTCACGAAGCCCTCTTGTAAAATGTCTTCCGCCTCCGGTGTGGATTTCGAATAGCGCAGACATACCACCATCAATTTTTTTGCAAAACGATCGTATAAAGCCTTTTGAGCGGCCCTGTCGCCTTTTCGGCAGGCTTCAATCAGCTCCTCTTCTTTGAGCATTCCCGGGTGAATTCGATCGTTATGCATATTTGACCCTGGGCCTCGTTAAAAGGTTGGAAACGCGTAGTTTAAAATTTTAGCTTTGAGCATGAAGAAATGGTCTGTCGTATTCCTGTTGCTTGTTTCGTGTGTTCCGCTCACCCAAACGTCTACCACCAATTCGGGTACTCCAAAGATCTTAACGCTCTCGGATGCTTCATACGAACCGCAAATTAAGACGGTTCGCGTGTATCCCGAGGGCACCAGCTCCGATGTCCAACTCCTCCCCACCGTGACCAAACTCGGCAACTGGAATCTGGTGCTCGAATTTGACGACCTCCAGGAATCGCGCGACAGCTACTACGCCCGCGTGATCCATTGTAACCAGGACTGGACTAAATCAACGCTCTCCGACCTCGATTTCATGCCCCAGTTCAACGAATTTCCACTGCTCAACTTCGAGTTCTCGCTCGATACCCAGATTCCTTACGTTCATTACAAATTCCGGTTGCCGGCTGTAAAGCTACCCGGAAACTACGTACTGGCGGTTTACCGGGGTTCCGACAAAACCGATCTTATCCTTACCAAACGTTTTATGGTGTACGATTCGCGTGTTTCATTCTCCCGCGATGGCAATTTATTGGGAGCCGGAGCCGCAACCAATGTTAACCAGCAACTCAATTTTACCATCAACTATAAAAACCTCGACTTGATTAACCCCATGGAGAACGTAAACGTGACCATCCGCCAAAACCAACGCTGGGATAATCTGGCCGAGGGCTTGAAGCCTGCCTTTGTACGCGACAACATCCGGGAACTCGAGTATCGCGTGTTTGACCCTGCTAAAATGCTCAAAGGCGGAAACGAGTTCCGGTGGTTTGATCTCCGGTCGCTCAACTACCCGGGTCGGAATGTTCAAAGTGTGGATAAAACGCAAAAGCCGTTTCATGTTTTCATCCAGGAAGATGTTTCCCGGAAAGGACAACCGTATGCAATCTTTAACGATTTGAACGGTAATTACCAGAGCGATAATTACGACTTCCGGAATCCGGTGTCAGCGAACTATGCGTACGTGCATTTCGCGCTGCGGTCGTCACAGCCCGTTGACGGTGCTGTCTATTTGAACGGAGCGTTCACCAATTGGAGTACTCTACCCGACTATCTGATGACCTACGATGCCATCAAACAACAGTATACCGCAACAGTTTTGTTGCGGCAGGGATATTACGATTATCAATACGTGGTTAAATCGGCAACCGTTCCATACGATTACTTCGAGGGGAATCACTTTGAAACAGAAAATGAGTATGAGATCCTGGTGTATTACCGGTCGTTTCAACCACAGGCTGACTTGCTGATTGGTTATATTGAGCTTGCGCAGAATCCACGTTAAGCATACACTACTTCGCGCTGATCGGCTTTTCGGATGGAGTCGTTGCCGGCCACATCCAGCATTCCGAAACCTTTGTGACAGAAATAGCCGAGGCCATATTCATACACAAATCGCTGTACTTCGGGAGCGGCATATAGCGTGAACGGGAAGGTGTAGCCGCGGACTTCAAACTTCACATCGTTATCGTACACCGGGTAGATGCGGGCAAACTTTTTATGTGTGGCTTGAATCCGGTTCAGGTAGTCGGCATCGGGTACGATTTGAAACTTGTAAAACGAAGCCAGTTGCTCAGCGGTGTACTTTCCGGTTGCTTCCATCCGCGCGAGCGTTGCATCGTACAAAAGATCCGAGAACTCATCGGTATCAGGCGACATAAACTTTTTGCTCTGGTCGTCATTGAAGCTTGCTGCCTGGATCGGTACGATGGGTGAAATGCAAAGGAATTTAGCCTCCTCATTGATCTGAACCGCCTCCTCTTTTTCGAATGCTTCCGGGGTTAAATGGAGGCTTCCAATCACAATATCCTTTTGTTCAAAAAGGCGTCCGAGAAAGTAGTCGAGAAATGCTTTGTCGGTGCATGAGAAAACCAGCGTCACCTTGGATGAATAAAAATGCAGGCCTTTACGGCTGATCTTGGTCTGGCCCTTCAGGCCCGAAAAGATGAACTGCGTAAAATCTTTGTAGTCCTTGTCAGGGCCGAAAATCAGGACTCCCTTAATGAACTGTGCCAGCAAAAACTGGTGATGAAATGGCACATACGCCCCGCGATTCTTCAACGAAAAAATGATCCTGGTTCTCACTTCTAAAAAAATAATGGGGTGTTAAAAAATCGATTCTGGTAAACCCCTGTTTTATACTGATTATGAGCAGTTTATAAAACTAATAAAAATAAAGAAATGAACTCAAGTCCATGTAAGGAATAATTGCAGGAAGCAGGATTTCGGGCGGGAAACGGGGCGAAAACCTATACGTTGAAGCGGAAATGCATGATATCCCCGTCAGTTACCACGTATTCCTTGCCCTCAATCGCAAGTTTTCCGGCCTCCCGGCATGCAGCTTCTGAGCGGTATTTTTCAAAATCAGCCATCTTGATAACCTCGGCTTTGATAAACCCTTTCTCGAAGTCGGTATGGATAACTCCCGCTGCCTGAGGGGCTTTCCATCCCCTTACAATGGTCCAGGCGCGTACCTCTTTCACCCCGGCCGTGAAGTAGGTAATCAGGTTGAGCAGGCTGTAGCTGGCCTGAATCATTTTCGCAAGACCTGACTCGTCAAGCTTGTATTCCTCGAGGAACATCTTCTTCTCATCCTTGTCGGTGATCTCGGCAATCTGGGCCTCCAGGGCTGCGCAGATTTTGATCATCTTCGCTCCTTCTGCATCCACCACTTTGCGCAAGGCCTGTACGTGGTGATTATCCTCATGCAGGAATTTCTCGTCAACATTGGCCACGTACATCATGGGCTTCATGGTGAGCAGGAACAGGTCGGATACCGCTTTCTTTTCCTCTTCGGAAACATCCAGGCTGCGGGCATTTTTACCCTGCTCCAGATGCGCTTTATATTGCCTCAGAACCTCGAGTTCGGCTTTCGCTTTGGCATCGCCTGCCTTGGCTGCTCGCTCGATGCGGGCTACCTTCTTATCAACCGACTCCAGATCTTTCAATTGAAGCTCCATCTCGATAATCTCCTTGTCGGAAACGGGATCTACCGGCCCGGCAGAGCGGACAATATTGATGTCATCAAAGCACCGTACCACATGTACGATAGCATCTACTTCGCGGATGTTAGAGAGGAAGCCGTTACCCCGGCCGTCATTTTTGCTGGCTCCTTTTACGAGACCGGCAATGTCTACAAACTCGATGGTGGTGGGAACGATGTTTTGCGGGTTCACGATCTCCGTCAGCACCTCCAGACGTTTATCGGGAACGTTAATGATGCCGACATTGGGGTCGATCGTAGCGAATTCATAGTTCGCGGCCACATTCTGAATGTTGGTAAGCGCTGAAAACAATGTCGACTTACCTACATTGGGCAAACCCACAATACCGCATTTTACTCCCATAGTGCTGATTAGAAATTAAGGCCGCAAATATACTCGGAAGGCCAGAAAACAAAAAAGCCTCTGTAAAACAAAGGCTTGGGTATTCTAAATGCAGGCAGGTTTTAATCCCACTTCAGCTCCGAGTCGGAACCGGCTTTGGCAACAGTCGCCCCGGTTTCTTCGGCATGCGCCTCTTCACGCATCTGGTCGAACTGAGTGAAATCCACATCCGGCATAAGTTCGTTTTTCACGTGGTTAACGGTGTTGTTGAGGGCTTCCACGAACTTGTTGAAATCTTCTTTATACAGGAATATTTTATGCTTCTCGTAGGTGAACCCATCCTCCTTGAAGCGCTTTTTACTTTCGGTAATCGTCAGGTAATAATCGTTTGAGCGGGTTGACTTGACGTCAAAAAAGTAGGTTCTCTTACCAGCTTTTACTTTCGCAGAATATATCTCATCTCTGCCATTGCTCTTATTCTCTTCCACAGTCCTTCTGGGTTTAGTTTAGGGTTAGGTTTAGGTAAAATACTGTGTTAATATAGCGTTTTGGCTAATGATTGCAAACCTTTGAAATCTTTTCAATCGCCTTTCCTGTAATAAAACAGCCATTAAAACCGTTTAAAACTGTTAAATTTTGAGGGATTTGCCATTTTTAGGATATGAAGCTTAACCTGAGAGAAACGATTCAGCCCGGCAGCCTGGAACTGCTCGCGCGCCAGCTGGTAGAGGGGTTTATCACAGGTTTGCACAAGTCGCCCTACCACGGGTTCTCGGTTGAGTTTGCCGAGCACCGGTTGTACAACGAAGGTGAGAGTACACGGCATATCGACTGGAAAATTTATGGCCGTACCGACAAGTTGTTCGCCAAGCAATACGAAGAAGAAACCAACCTCCGTTGCCTGATTGCGGTTGACACCTCCTCGTCTATGTTTTACCCGGCCGATACACGGGCCAAAATCAGGTTCAGTGCATACGTGGCGGGCGCTCTGGCCATGATGCTGAGCCGCCAGCGCGATGCCGTGGGGTTATGCCTGTTTTCGGACAAGATCGAAACCCTGACTCCGATTAAGTCTACTCCCACACACGTTGAAAAGCTGTTTATCCACCTCGAACGGCTGATCGAAGCCCGGACAAAAAATACATCCAAAACACAGGTCGCAAAGGTGCTTCATGAGGTAGCGGAGAATATTCACAAGCGCTCGCTCGTGGTAATCTTCAGCGACATGTTTGATGGCGACAACACCGAAGAGTTATTCAAAGCCCTTCAGCACCTCAAACACAACAAGCACGAAGTAATTGTTTTTCATGTAACCGATGCCGACACCGAACTACTGCTGAATTTTGAAGACCGGCCGCACGAGTTCATCGACATGGAAAGTGGTGACAAGCTGCGCCTGAATCCGGCCGATGTACGTGAGGTGTACAAACGGGAATCGGACAGGTTTTACAAGGCATTGAAGATGCGCTGCAATCAGTATAAAATCGATTTTGTAGAGGCCGATGTGCGACAGGACGTAAACCTGATCTTCCAAACCTATCTGATCAAACGATCCAAGATGCGGTAAGCATCTATAATGCTTCGGAGCTGATCGTACCCTTAAAGGTTCTCCTGATGTAACCAGGCTTTCTTGGCTTCCAGTTCAGGCTTCGTTTCCACGTAATCCGGATCGGGTACGCAGCAATCAACCGGACAAACCGCGGCACACTGGGGTTCTTCGTGAAAGCCCGTGCATTCCGTGCACTTCCCTGAAACGATATAATAGAACTCATCGGATACCGGTGTCTGGGGCGTCTTGGCGTCCTGCTTGGTGCCGTCTTCCAGTTCAACAGACTCTAACTTGGTTCCTCCGGCCCAGTTCCACTCCCGGCCACCCTCATAGATAGCCGTATTCGGGCATTCAGGCTCACATGCTCCACAGTTAATACACTCGTCCGTTATAATTATCGCCATTTGTCTATTTTTGAGGCCTTAAAAAAGCGCTGCAAAAATACAGCGCAATCATCAACGAACAAAACAACAATCCACTCCTAAAAGTTTTACATTTTCATGACCCTGGGGCAACGACTAAACGCATTTATCAAGCTTGGCACTCACCTGGCAAACCTCAGTCAGGAGGGCTTTGAATCGCTTGCGCTGCAAGCCCGGCTGGAGAACCCATGGTTTACGGAAGAGAATGTAAAGCGCTCACTTGCAGGGATCAGTCGCTACCTGGAAGAAGACAAACTCAACCAATGGACAAGCCGGTACACGCTGGAGCCGGGCGCACCAAAGACAGTAGCGCTCGTGTTGGCTGGCAATATTCCACTGGTAGGATTTCACGACTTGCTGTCGGTATTGATCAGCGGCCACCGGGCACAACTCAAGCTCAGCTCAAAGGATTCGAAGCTCATCGCCTACCTCATCAAACATTTGATCTGGCTTGAACCGGAGTTCGAAAAAATGATCACCATCAAAGAGACCAGGCTGGAAGGCTTTGACGCGGTTATCGCCACGGGAAGTGATAACTCCGCGCGGTACTTTGAATACTACTTCGGCAAATACCCGAACATAATCCGAAAGAACCGAACCTCGGTTGTCATTCTCTCCGGCCAGGAATCGGCCGAACATATCGAGGCATTGGGTGAAGACATCTTTAGTTATTTCGGACTGGGTTGCCGAAACGTATCGAAAGCATTTGTTCCGGCAGGATACGACCTGAGCAAACTGCTTTCACGGTGGAGCCGGTACAAAGACATTATCCACCACCATAAATATTGCAATAACTACGACTACCAGAAATCGATTTTGCTGGTGAACCTGATTCCATTTCTCGACAACGGATTTATCCTGCTCCAGGAAAATGAAAAGCTCGTCTCACCCATTTCCGTATTATACTACGAGTACTACAAGGACCAGGCTGATCTGGAAGCCAAACTTCACCGCGATGCTGAGAAAATTCAGTGCCTGGTAGGAAATGAAAAACCTGCTTTGGTTCCGTTTGGATCTGCACAATACCCGGAAGTTTGGGACTATGCCGACAACATTGATACGTTAAAATTTCTGGAGAAGCTTTAAGGCTTCGTACCGCGCAGAATTTCTACCCAGCCCGTGTAGGTTTTACCGCCTTTAATCTGGAGCCGGTAGTAATACACACCATCCGGAGTGTTGCCCCCATCCCACAGTGTTTCCGGATTGTAATCGTTGGATGAATACACTTCTTTACCCCAGCGATCGGTAACCGAAAGCTTCGATCCTTTCTCCGGCAGATTCCTGACGAAGAACGTACTGTTCAGATCGTCACTCTTGTTCGGAGTAAAAATGTTTGGAATAAAGACGCGTTCATCAAGCCCAATGATAACAGCAAACGTTCTTTCACATCCCAATGCATCGCGAAGCGAAAGCTGATACTCACCGGCATACAGATTGTCCAATTGCTTTTGCGGGATAAAACTTTGCGGATTGTTTTCGTTAACAACTGTCCAGTCGATAATAAACGGAGGATTCGGTGTTATCCCATACGGGTTAACCAACTCCATCCGAACTTCATACGGAACGGCACCGCTTTCCTCAATCCCGATAACGCGGGTTGCGGTTGGTGATTCAGGGTATGAAACTGCCGGGAATCCGTTAACCGATGAAACGTACACGGTATCAAGCGAAGCGGTCCCCAATTCATTGATCGTCACGGGTACAGCGTCAAAGCAAGGATCGTTGGCCGCGTTGCCGACATGAATGTTATACGTTCCGGCCGGTAAGTTTGCGATCGTAACACCCGGCACAAACTGGGTCCAGCTTGATCCATCGAGCGAATAATAGTATTCGTTCGTTGTACTTCCCGTTGCATCGATCACAGCACTGCCCGAAGGAACTCCAAAGCAAGGCGAGTCGTTTGAACTGGAAAGCGTTGCCTGTACATTCTGTACTGCACCCCAATCGAAGCTCTGCACGCACACATTAACTCCGTCTGTAATTGAATATTGATATGACCCGTCCGACAGGTTGCTGAACACAAACGTTGAACCTGACGGCAGGATAACCGTTGGCGCAGTAGAAGGAATCAACGACACGATCAGGTTTCCCGGAGGACCAGAGATCGTTAAGGCGATAACTCCGTCAGACCCTCCATTACAGGTCGGGCGTTTGGATTGCGCATCTGTGGTTACGTTAAAGGCAAAACAGTTGAGAACGCATCCCGGAGGCGCAGCTACCGTTACCAGTGCCGCTGTCGACAAACATCCTGCGTTGTCGCGAACAACAACATTGTAATTACCGGCCGTAAGGCCCGTGAATGTGTTAGACGTTACATCAAGCACCGGGAATGTGGAGCCGTTGTCAATAGAAATATCGTACGGTGCTGTACCTCCGGTGATCCCGGTTACAGTGATTGAACCATCGCTGCCAAGACAAACCGTTACCGCTGATGAAGTGTTGGTAGACGTAATAGCAACACCCGATCCGACAACAACATCGAACGGGTTTGATGAACACCCATTGGCATCTACAGCCGTTACCGTGTGCGTTCCTACGCCCAGTCCCGTGAAGGTTGCTGAAGCCTGAAGTGCTCCCCCATCTATCGAGTATTGAAAAGGAGCGGTTCCGCCCGTTGTCGAGTTTACGGTTACGGTTCCGTCATTCACGCCTCCGCACGATGCCGGGGTTGAAGTGGCAGCCACATCATACGCTAATCCGGATCCAACCACCACATCAAAAGGATTGGATGCGCAGCCATTGGCATCCACAGCAATAACCGTATGGGTACCCACGCCCAGGCCGTTAAATGTCGCTGAAGCCTGAAGTGCTCCCCCATCGATGCGGTACTGGAATGGTGCAACGCCTCCCGTCGTGGAAGTAACCGTTACGGTTCCGTTATTCGCGCCTCCGCAGGAAGCAGGGGTTGAGGTAGCGGCCACATCGTAGATCAATCCGGAACCCACAACTTGCGTTACCGGAGCCGAAGTACAATTGTTACCATCCTTTACTACGATATCGTAACTACCTGCCGCAAGACCGGTAAAAGATGCCGAACCCTGGAACGTAGCTCCATTGTCATTGGAATACTGATACACTCCGTTGCCACCCGTTACAGACGTGACATTGATTGTACCATCGTTAAAGCCGGCACACGAAGCTGGCGTTGAAGTAGTTGTATTAATAGTAACTCCGGTTGGTGCGGTAACAGCCTGCACTACGATAGACGAGACGCATCCATTGACATCGCGCACGCGAAGATTATAGTTCTGTGCGGTCAGACTGGTGAAGGTATTGGTCGTCAGTCCAACAACCGGATAGGTTGCACCACCGTCAATCGAAAAATCATATGGACTTGTTCCACCCGTTGGCGTTATGGTGATTGAGCCATCCGTTCCGTTAAAACATGTAGCGTTAACAACGCCAGGCGTAAACGTGATGTCAGCCGCCTGACCCACCGTCGTTACGACCACGGTACTTTGACAGCCGTTCGCATCGCGTACCCGGATGTTATAGTTCTGAGCTGTAAGTCCCGTAAACGTATGAGTCGTTAAACCCGTCAACGGATAGCTGGTTCCACCATCAATCGAGAAGTCGTAGGGAGATGTTCCGCCTGAAGGAGTAACCAGGATTGATCCGTTACTACCGCCAAAGCACGTTGCATTAGCCGGTGTTGTGATTGCACTCACTGCAGAAGCGGGCTGCGTGATGGTGACGGGCGTAGCGGCAACGATACAGTTATTCGCATCCCGAACCGAGATATTATAGGTACCGGCTGCCAGGCCATTAAACGTATGTGTTGCTAAATCAACAACCGGATAGGTTGTACCCCCATCAATCGAGAAATCGTATGGAGCTGTCCCACCGGTAGGCGACACCAGGATTGAACCCGTTGCAGCCCCGAAACACGTTACGTTTGTCGGTGTAGTTGGCGCAGCGAGCACAGCAGGCTGTGTGATGGTCACCGGAATTACAGCGGTCTGGCAATTGTTGGCATCGCGTACGCGGATGTTGTAGCTACCGGCAGTCAACCCGGAGAATGTATGTGTTGCGCCATCCAGTATGGGATAAGTACCTCCGCCATCAATTGAAAAGTCGTAGGGACCGACTCCGCCCGAAGGCGTAATCAGAATAGATCCGGTGCTTGCACCGAAACAAGAAACATTTGAAGGCGTTGTTATGGCCGTTACAGCAGCTGCAGGTTGAGAAACCGAAACGGGCGTAACCGCAGTTTGGCAATTGTTGGCATCGCGCACGCGGATGTTATAGCTTCCGGCTGTCAAGCCTGTGAAGGTGTTTGTTGCAGCATCCAATACAGGATACGTAGTTCCGCCATCGATGGAGAAATCATAAGGCCCCACCCCGCCCGATGGCGTTACGGTGATGGATCCATTGCTTCCGCCAAAGCAACTTACTGCGGAAGCCACGGCTCCGGGTGCAACGGCAGTCGGTTGAGTTACTGTGCGCGCTAAAACCGTTGAAACGCAACCATTCGCATCGCGTACCCGAAGGTTGTAGCTCTGTGCTGTTAACGCAGTAAAGGTGCGCGTTGCCGCGCTTAAAATCGGATACGTAGTACCCCCGTCAATCGAAAAATCATATGGAGCTGTTCCACCGGCCGGAGTAACCAGGATTGAGCCATCATTACCTCCGTTACACGTTACGTTGGTGATGGTGGTGCTTGCCGTAACCGCAGAAGCGGGTTGTGTGATGGTGATCGTTGCCTGTGACGTACAGTTGCTGTTGTCGCGCACCTGAAGCGTTACAACACCCGCTCCGCCATTGGTGAAGTTGACCGAAGTTGTCGGACCCGGAGCAGGCAATGTGACGGTCGCACCAGAAGTATTTGAAATGACCGTATAGGTGAACGGTGCAATACCACCTGTGACGGTGAAGGTTCCCGTGGCTGTAGTCGCACCAAAACAGGGAAGCGCTACGTTCGCAGAGCCGGCAATACTGACATTAGAATACGTGACGGTGATGTTATCGCTTGAACCGGTACAAACAAATCCGGTATCGGTGATGGTCCAGGTGAGAACGTTTGCACCCACACCGAGGTTGTTGGCCGTGGCGTTTGGTGTATTTGCGTTCGGACTAAACGTTACGCCCGGAGGGCCAGTCCACGTTCCGATTTCTCCGGAGGCGAATGCGTTACCGGATAATGCGAAACTTGCCGTACCACAGGCAACGCCCGTTGCCGGACCTGCATCCGCCGGAGTGGTTACAGCCACACTTAAATTGAGCACCACAGTACAGTTGTTGGCGTCCCGAACGGTAACGCTATAAGACCCTGCATCGAGGTTTGCTGCCGTGCTGACAGTGTTGGCAGGCACGGAAGTCGGGCCGGACCATGCAGTCGTGTATGGCGATGTGCCGCCAGAGATTGTCAGATCAATTTTACCGTTCCCGACTCCGACCGTGGCATTACAATCCGGTGCAACCACATCGGTAACAACGAGTTGGGTCGGTTCGGTGATGTCGAATCCGCTAACGCCTTGCGTAATGGTTAATGTCGTACAGCCTACTTTACGAAATACAACTGCATACGAACCCGGAGGCACGTTGCTATAGGTAACGGATCGCGCAGCGGTATTTTCAGTCTCGGTAACAGAAAGTGTTACGTAAGCTCCCGCTACCAGATCATACAAGTCAAAGTTGAAAACACCGGGGCCTACAGAGGCATCCGCCAGGTCGACTGTAATAGTTCCATCATTCGCTCCAAAACAGGTTACATCGGTACTGGTTTTTACCAGCACATCGGACTGAACAGGACATTGCGCATAAGCAGATTGGCCTGAAAACATCAGCAACCCAAAAAATGCAACGCTTGCGACTAAAAAATTTCTCATGCCAACTTATTGAACAACAATCCCCTCTTTGCCTTTCACGGATCGTTTCTTCGGACAACTGGCAGAAGAAAAGTAAACGGTATAGGTAGAGGGTTTTACTTTATCAAAAACAACTTTGGAATCTCCTGAGGAGAAAAACATGCTCTTCTTGCTGACGAGCTTGCCCACATTCAGATCGTAAAGTTCGAGGGTATATTCTTCGGATACTCCTTCCGTCAGTTTGAGTTCAAGCGATCGGTCGGATTTCGATCCTCCCGTGACCTGTTTGCATGAAAAATCGGTCGGACAGTGAGCGGCCGGAAGCAGCCATAATAGGAAAAGAAAAAAAACCGAGTATAATCTATTCATTAACAGGATTTTTGCGGTTCAGGGCTAAACTTCAAGTTCAAAAAATTACCTACCTAAATAACGATTAAAAAATGGTTGTAACCAACAAAATCATCGAAACAAAGGTCAAAACTAGCAATGAGTGATCAAAAGAATCAGCCTTCCTTATCCTATTCAGGTAAGTTTTGTCCTAAAAAATGAAAATTTGGAGCTAGAAATGCTTCCTATTGAGTACTTCGTTGAGAATTAGGGCCTTTTTGAAGCCTTTGGGGTCACGTAAGTCTTTTATGTACTCTGACAGCACGGTAGCTTCCTGCTTTTTATCGAATTCCTTGAAGCGGCCATAGGTTGTATTGACCTCTTCGAGCTTCATGGTCTCCTCGAGCGAAGGGCGGTTGAACGCCATCCTCTTTGCCTCTTCGTAGGCCTGGTTGCTTCGCTCGTCATCGAAGTTGGTTTTCTCCAGACTCTTCTCCTCTTCCTCCAGGTCATCGTCATAATCGATATAGGCTGGCTTGGGCTTAGGCAGCGGCTGACGGAACTCCGGCTTTGACTGCGTGACAGGCGACTCGGGAAATTTCTCAGTCTTACCCTCTGTAATCTCGCGCAGAAGTTCTTCGAAGGTTACCGGCTGAGGCTTGTCGGATTTGGGACGGGATTGTGGACGATCAGGACCGGGTTCGTCTTCGGGTTTCTTCTTTTTCAGCGCGTTGAAGATGAAATAGACGATCCCCAGAACGATGTAAAAAATAATCTTCTCATCCATATCCAAAAGTAACCAAAAAATTGCCATTTCCGCCTGTTTTTAAACTTTTCACCCAACCTGAATATATTTTTGAATTGCCGGGTCGAGAAGTTTATCTTTGCCGACTTTACTAACCACTACGGAGTTTTTTTTATGCAATTAGCGAAGCTGGAGATCAAGGGCTTTAAGAGTTTTGCCGACAAAATTGTGATCAATTTCGATGAAGGGATCACCGGCATTGTAGGCCCGAACGGGTGCGGGAAATCAAACGTGGTCGATTCGATCCGTTGGGTGCTCGGAGAGCAGAAAACCAGTGCGTTGCGCTCCGAAAAGATGGAAAACGTGATCTTCAACGGAACCAGTGGCCGTTCGCCTCAGCAAATGGCGGAAGTATCGCTCACCATCAACAACACCAAGAACATCCTCCCTACGGAGTACTCACAAATCACCATTACGCGCAGGCTTTACCGCACGGGTGAAAGCGAATATTTGCTGAATGGCGTGACCTGCCGGTTGAAAGACATCACCAACCTGTTTATGGACACGGGTGTGGCCTCGAACAGTTATGCCATCATTGAACTTGGCATGGTGGATGACCTGCTGAACGACAAAGACAATTCGCGCAGGATGCTGTTTGAAGAAGCAGCAGGTATCTCTAAGTTCAAAAAGCGCAAGAAAGAAACACTCAAGAAGCTCGAAGACACGGATGCCGACCTCGAGCGTGTGGAAGATTTGCTGTTTGAGATTGAGAAGAACATGAAGAGCCTTGAAAAACAGGCGAAGCAAACTGAGAACTATTACAAGATCAAGGAAGACTATAAAGAGAAAAGCATCACGCTGGCGAAAGTTGTTGTAAACAAGCAGAAGGAAAAATCGGCAGCAGTCAATCAGCAGGTTCAGGATGAGAACGACCGCAAAATCAGACTGACCACTGAAATCGCTGAAAAAGAAGCCTCAATCGAAGCTTCAAAGGCGGAACTGATCAACAAAGAGAAAACACTGTCGACACGGCAGAAAACGATTAACGAGTTCGTATCGAAGATCCGCCACTACGAAAGCGAAAAGCAGATCAAGAACGAACGCTTAAAATACCTGAACGACCGCGCGGTGAATTTGCGCGATCAGATCGACCAGGATAAAAAAAGCAACGAACGCGCGCGCTTCAGCATTCAAAGTCTTGAAACGGAACGTGAAGCTGCACAACAGATTTTAGAGGAGATTACAAACAAGCTCGAGCATCTGAAGGCCGAGTACGAAGACCAAAAAAGAATTACCACAGAACTTCAGGCTGAATCAGACTCCCTGCGTCACGTACAACGTGAACGTCAGGAAGAAAGCTTTCAGATTAACAAAGCGGTTGAAATCCGCGAGATTCAGGTTTCATCGTTTAAGCAGGAACTGGAGCGAACAACGTCCGATACCAATCTGCAAAGCGCAAGCCTCGTGGAGTTTGAAAAGAAACTGGTTGAACTTCAGGAAGAACTTACTGTCAAGAACAACGAGCTAAGCATCCTTAAGAAAGAGGAAGAAGAAGGCGAAGAGCGAATCGTGAACATGGAAAAAACCATCGAGATGATTCGCGAGGAGATGAACACCACCAGCCGTAAGCTGGATGCACGTCAGAACGAATACAACCTGACCAAGTCGCTCGTTGAAAACCTGGAAGGGTTCCCGGAAGCAATTAAATTCCTCAAGAAAAAGATTGCCCGGAATGCCCCGCTCCTTTCAGACATTTTAACGTGTTCGGAAGAATACCGCGTAGCGATTGAAAACTATCTCGAACAATACCTCAACTACTATATTGTCGAGCATGAAGCTGAGGCGTACGAAGCAATTAACATTCTGAGTGATGCTTCGAAGGGCAAGGCGCACTTCTTTATTCTGGATACGTTTGAGCGGTTCGATCCGACTCCGACCAAAATTTACGACAACGCATTCCCGGCGACACAAATCATCGAATTCGATCCGAAGTATCGCAAGCTGATGGCGTTTATCCTCGACAAGGTATATGTGTACGAAGGTGATCCGCGGAACATTCCGATTGATGACGACAGCACATTCATTACCAAGAGCGGTAAACTCACCAAGCGCAGGTTTAGCGTTTCGGGTGGCTCGGTAGGATTATTTGAAGGAAAGAAAATCGGGCGTGCGAAAAATCTCGAGAAGCTCGATAAAGAAATTAAAGAACTGAATACCAAGCTGGATGAAATCCGCACGAGCCTGGTACAGCGCCAGAACGATCTGGAGCGCATGAAGTCGAACAAGATGCGTCATCAGATCGACGAGCTTCAAACGTCTATCCGCCAGGTTAATGAAGAGTATGTTTCGGTTCGTACGAAGAGCGAACAATTCGCAAACATGCTGAGCACCGCAGGGTTACGCAGAGAAGACATCCTTGAGAAGGTCGACACATTATTAAAAGAGCTTGACGAGTTAAAGCCAAAGGCAACTGAATTCCAGCACGTATTGCAGGAACAGGAGAACAAGCTTGTGGAACTCACTGAACGGTTGTCGTCACAAAACGATCTGCTCGGACAGAAGTCAGCCGCCTTCAACGAGCAGAACATCTTCTTCCACCAGCAGGAGAACCGGGTGAAGAGCACCGAGCAGGAAATACGCTTCAAGCAGGAATCCATGCAGCAGAGCAGTCAGCGCATTGAGCTGAACGTGGAAGAGCTGAAGAAGAACGAGGAGGAAGTGAAGCACATCATAGAAACAACGCAAAGCAACGACCTGGAACTCATCGGCATGTATGCCGAGAAAGAGGAAATGGAGAAAGGTTTGAGCGAAGCGGAGAAAGAATACTACGAAGCCCGTGGTAATATCGATGTGGTGGAAAAAGAACTGCGTGAAGCACAGCACGCACGCCAAAATATCGACAGCATTTTGATGGAGCTTCAGAACACGGTGAACGAAAGCAAGATGCAACTGAATTCCGTGAAGGAACGCTTGTCGGTTGAATTCAATATCGATCTCGATTCGGTAATTGAGCAATCCACACCGGAAGAAGCTGAAACATTAAAAGATCTGGACGAAGATAAACTTCGCCACGAAATCGGACGGACGCGTGAACGCCTCGATAACATGGGACCGATTAACCCGATGGCGATGGAAGCGTACACGGAGATCAAAGAACGGAACGACTTCATCATCACACAAAAAGACGATTTGATCAAGGCGAAGGACTCACTCCTTGCAACGATTACGGAAATCGAAGGCGTTGCCAGCGAAACGTTTATGGATGCCTTCAATAAAATCAAAACACACTTTATCGAAGTATTCCGCTCGCTGTTTACGGAGGGTGACGAGTGTGATTTAAAACTCACTGATCCGTCAAACCCGCTCGAATCTGAAATTGACATTATCGCGAAACCGAAAGGCAAGCGGCCGTTAACGATCAACCAGCTTTCCGGTGGAGAAAAAACACTTACGGCTACCGCCCTGCTGTTCTCGATGTACTTGTTGAAGCCTGCACCGTTCTGTATTTTCGATGAGGTGGATGCACCGCTTGATGATGCCAACATCGACAAGTTCAACAACATTATCAGACGATTCAGCAGCGATTCGCAGTTTGTTATTGTTACGCACAACAAGCGCACCATGACCACCACCGATGTAATCTACGGTATCACGATGGTTGAAAAAGGCGTGTCGCGTGTGGTTCCTGTTGATTTGAGAGAATTGGCTTAAAAGTGCTGATTGAGGATTAGACATCAGGGGGCTGAATATTCGTTGCCCTTATGCCTAATCCCCAATTAGTCTCATTCGTGCTCAATGTATCTGCGGGGTTGAGTAGTTAAATCCGATGGACAACTAATGACTGCTCTTGTTCAGGCGCTCTAAATGTTCATCTAATATTTTTCTGAAATAATCATACCTCTCATTGCTCATTGTTAGTTTTGTAGCTTCCAATTTTACGAGCCCAAGTTTCAGGCTATTTTTTGCATCCTTGCTTCTAGACAAATTCTCCAACATTTCAGCTTTGCTATCATACAGATTTATGCCATTTGGGTAAAGTTCTAAAGCCCAATTCAATATCCTTACACCTTCATCAGCCTTTTTGTTAGATAAAGCGATATAAGCAATTCTATTCAAATCATCTTCAGTTGGTTGAAATTGGTAGCCTAACCATTCTTCTAATTCGTTGTATCTTTTTTTGATCTCTTCATATAACGAAAGAGACTCATCGCTTAAAATTTTGCTTACTTCACTGCTGGAGGGCTTCGCTGTAAGCTTTGCAAACAATCTTAGTGCTTTTGGCAATTCCGTTAATGGTGACGATAAATGATCTTCGTTTCTTAAATAGTCAAAATTGAATTTCAAGCCATTCACTCTCACAGCAGAGAGTATACTATCAAGCTGTTTAACGCCCCTATAAAAAAATTTTTCATAGTCATCTGAGTCTCCCACTGAAACATTTAAGAATGAATTTATTTTTGATTCCGCCTTTAACAATCTTTCAGCTTTCATCAGAATTTCATAATTGTCATACTCAAGGTTTGGGCTTATTGCAATGTATGCATTAAATAGCTTTGAATTTTCAGAAAAGGAATTTATCAGGTACGTTCCACCAAGTGAATGCCCAATACCAAGTCTGTAATTTTCTACATTATACTTTTTTGCAATCAGAGGAAAAACTTCTGTTCGTAAATGATTGTCAAGCAAAGCAGACAATCCTATTTTTGGGTTCTTCCATCTTGTTTTGGTTTCTTCATTAATAGCATTGGGTGTAAATTCGCTTTGTCTGTCCTGCGCATAAATCCCAACAACTATCAAATTTTTAGCTTCTCCAATCGAAGCTAAATAACTTAAGGTAGAAGTTACATAGTTAAATAAATCTTCCCATTGGCCATCGAAAAGATATGCGACTTGCAGTTTCTCTCCCTTCAGCGGGTCGTAACCAGGCGGCAGATAGACTGCAATTTTTCTGTCTGTTTTATACACATCCGAGTGTATCACGATAACTTCCTTTTTACCTTCTGAACCTTGTGCGAATAAAGCACACGTCAAAAAAAGGCACATAAAAAAGATGACTGATCTCATGGTGTTTCAATTTTAAATCCAACAAACTTTTTAAACCAAATCAATGCGTTACTAAAGCAATAGTCTCAACTTTAAACCAGATACAGAACGTTCTTAGCATATTTCTATATATTTTGTAAAACATATAGGTAACGTTATTCCGATGCGTAAAGTAGTCTAGTAGTACCAGTTGAAACGTTCCGAACTTTTAAGGCCTCTGTGTCACATCACTCATGCTTCAACGTCTCCGCAGGGTTGATCAGCGCTGCCTTTATGGCGTGATAACTTACCGTAAGCAACGCAAGGGATAATCCGGCCAATAAACTGACGGCAAATAATTGCCAGCCGATCGTGATGGCAAACTTGAAACTGCTCAGCCATTGGTTCATGGCATACCAGGATGCCGGAATAGCCAGCACGAACGCGATCAGTGCAAAAAACATAAACTGCCGGTTGAGAAGCATGAAGATACTGGTCAGAGGCGCGCCCATCACTTTACGGATACCAATTTCCTTTGTGCGGTTAATCGCATTGATGCCGGCCAGTCCGAACAAACCAAGGCACGCAATCAGAATCGCAAAGATGGTTGACAAACCCATAATCTTGGACCAGCGTTTGTACATGTCGTACTGTTTGGCAACGTCTTCATCCACAAAGGTGTACTCGAACGGCTTGTCGGGATAGAGGCTCACCCAGGCTTTACGCAATTGTTCGATTTTCTCCGGAATCTGTTCCGGTGTTATTTTCACAAGAATGTTCATCAGGTAACCAACTTCCTGTGATATAAACATAGGCTCGATTGATCGCTCAAGCGACATAAAGTGAAAGTCTTTCATCACTCCGATTACCGGTGAGCCGAGACTTGTGCTGTCTTCCTTCCAGTTGAGGTGCTCGTTCAACGGATCGGTCCATTTCATATCCTTTACGAGCGCTTCATTAACGATTACCGCAGTGGAATCGGAGTGAATGGCAGGATCGAAATTCCGCCCCTGGATCAACTCGATACCCAGCAAAGGAATGTATTCCGAATCAACCGCATAAATAAAAGCTTCTTTGTTCTCACCCTTGATGCGATAACCAAAACTTGACAAACCGTGGGCGAAGGCGTTGGACGTCCCGGCTACATTAACTACAGACGGATTCGTTTTGACTGCATTACGATATTGCTCAACCACGTCTTTACCTTCCGGAACCCAACCCAACTGCGTTGGAACCGCAATAACCTGCTCCTGATTATACCCAAGATCTTTTGTGGTGATGTAGATCATTTGCCGG
This sequence comes from Cyclobacteriaceae bacterium, assembly GCA_016786495.1. GTDB lineage: Bacteria > Bacteroidota > Bacteroidia > Cytophagales > Cyclobacteriaceae > UBA2336. The sequence goes on along the minus strand of JAEUUJ010000029.1, from coordinate 9,851 downwards.
TACATGATCACCGAACAAATAATCATCGAAGCGGATAGAAAAAACTGGAACACAACTAATGGTTTGGTAAACCCGGCTTGCAGGCGCGAGGTAAATCTGCCTTTAAGAACCAGTGCGGGCAAAAATCCGGAAAGGAAGAAGGCCGGGTACGCCCCCGCAATAAAGCCAATCACCAGCGCGATCGTCAACGCCACGGCTACAATAAAGAACGAATTGGTTAGCGTGATGGAAATGCTCTTTTGCGTGAATTCATTGAAATACGGAAGGAATAGCACCACGAACACCAGTCCGATGGACATCGAAATCAGCGCAAGCACTACCGATTCAATGGTAAACTGCCAGGCAACTTCTTTTTTCTGAGCTCCGACAACTTTTCTGATACCTACCTCTACCCTTCTTGACGCTGAGGTGGTAAGCGCAAGCGAGATATAGTTAATACAGGCGATTGCCAGAATGAGAATCGCGATGCCACCCAGAATCCAGGAGTATTTTTTATCACTCACCTTTGTCCAGGAGATATCTTTCGCCAGGTGAATATCCGTTATTGGCATGGCGTCAAATTCAGTAGGTTTTATCCCGGCCGGGATAGCCTCACGTTCGCGCCATTTCTTAAAACGTTCACCGAGGTATTTATTCGTGAGCGTATCCAAATGCACTTTAAACAAATCCATATTCGTATTGGGGCGAACTTTTACGAAGGTTGGATAGGAGAAATTCCCCCACTGCTCCCGGGACTGTGCAAACCAGGGATGAGCTTCGAACGATACCAGCATCGAAAAATCAATACTTGAATTGGCCGGAGGCGGCTCAATGAGGGCTGTGACCCGTAACTCTTTTTTCGTGCCATTCGAAGCAAGTGAAATGGTCTTTCCGATCGGGTCCTCATCGCCAAAAAATTTCTTTGCAACCTCAGGAGTCAGTATGACATCGGAAGACGTGCGAAGCGGATTTTTATGATCGCCCGCCAAAATCTTAAATGAAAAAACACGGAAGAATCCGCTGTCGATACACGCGAATCGCTGATTAAAATTATTCGTCCCGTAGCTCATAATCCCGCTATTGTAGTCGGTGAAACGGGTTATACTCTCAACTTCCGCCATTTCATCGAGCATAACCTCGCTCATTTTCGCCGGGAGATAGGCATGGCTGTTAAACGGATGAGGATCTGCCTGAGCGTGTTTTTCTGAATTGAAATTTGTGGTGTGAAGCCTGTAGATGCGCTGCTTATCTTCATGAAACTGGTCAAAACTTTTTTCGTCCTGTACAAACAGATAAATCAATGTGCAGAATGCGATGGCCACACTCAGGCCGAATGCATTGATAAACGAATACAATTTACGTTTTGCAATGTTGCGCGAGGCAACCTTCAGATAATTTCCCAGCATAACAGTATTGATGATTTTTAGCGTGAATCGATTTCGCAGAATGATGGCCGGCCGGAAAAACCGGAGAACATTGAACACCAGCCTGATGTTGGCAGTTGTTGCGCCCCGCTCGCTCCTGTCCAGGTCATATTCTTCGAGTAAGTCGCCCTCGATACCCTCGTACAGCCCAGGCGGACAAAACCATTCGAGTAAGCGAAGGGCAAATCTGGGAGGTGTATGCTCTTTCATGTTATATGCCAACCATTTTCAACTGCGGGATCAGCTTCCAGAGGTCCATACGGGATTCTTTCATCGCGCGAAGCATCGCCAGACCCGCATTGGTGATCGTAAAAATGCGTTTCCGTCTGCCGCCCCGCACGTTGGTTGCTCCACCCATTTTTGACTTCACAAACCCTTTGTCTTCGAGTCGATAAAGGGTAACGTGTACCGCACTCAGGTTTACGTCACGCCCTACCCGGGCTTTGATTTCGTTGACAATGGCGTTTCCATACGCTTCATCCTGCAGGATTCCGGCCATGGTAAGCACCAGTTCTTCAAATTCACCCAGGTATTCTTTGCTCATATTTGTATATGTTTTGTAAAACAAATATACGAAGCAGCCCAGCTATTAGTTACTATTTTGTCAAACTTATTTACAACAGGATGGTATAACCGGCTGAAAAGTTGACGTGAGTTGCGGAAAAAATGTGCTGAAATTTTATACCCCGGTTGCGTACGCACATAAAAAAAGCTCCACGCGGGAGCTTTTTTTATTCCTATAACCCGACGATTACATCATCATCGCTGCCAAGCCGCCAAAAATAAAGGCAATGGCATAGAGTGCCAGGGCAATGATCAACAGAATACCCATGAACTTATAATGCGACTTCAGGTTGCTGAATGCCTGTTCCAGGAGTTCAGAATTCTGCGTTTGAAGGGCCGCTTTCATTTTGGATGAAAACTGAAACAGGTAATAGATTGGAAAAAAATATAAAACGGCAATAAGCAGATAAATAACCGTTACGAATGCGCCCCCAAAAGAGCCCATCCCGCTATTTCCCATCATATCTCCTAAAAATGCACCAGCAAAAAGGGCGATCAGTACTAGCAGGCCAAGGAATACAAATCCTACAATGGAGATAAATTTTGTCCAACCGGCTGATTCCTTTAAGAACGCCTTCGCAGCCGTGGTGAGCGAAAGATCGTTGCTTTCAATTTGATCGATCATAGTGTAAAAGTTTAGTGTGGTTTAGTGTATGAAAATAAGGCTAAACCGGTAACTCTCAAAATATAATTATTCGTGCCGGATGGCTTCCACCGGGTCAAGGCGGGAGGCCCGGACTGCCGGATACGTACCAAACACCACTCCCACAACCACTGCAATGATGGCAATCAGGAAGAACGTATTGAACGTATAGGCCGCCTGAAACGGAATTTTCGTGACCGCTTTTACGATCGGAATGGCTGCCATCGTAAACAATGTGCCGAAAATTAATCCGAGCGCGCTGCCAAAGGCTGATACCGTAACCGATTCCGACAGGAATAATAAAATAATGTCGCGTCTATTGGCGCCCACCGCTTTGCGGATTCCGATTTCAGCAGTGCGTTCCGTGACCGAAATCAACAACACATTCATCACCCCTACTCCGCCCACAACAACCGAAATACCCACAATCAGGCCCATGATAATCTTGAACAGGAGAAACCCCTGCGCAGCCTGCTGAATGCGGAAGTCGTTTGTTAACAGCGTAAAATCATCTTTTGCGCTCGGATAGGTTCGCGCGAGCCAGGCTGTAATTTCTTCTTTCAATTTCGCGATGTCTTCCGTTTTAGCGGCATCGAGAAATACCTCCGGAACATTCCGGTAAAGTTGTTGAGCGGTTAGCAGGGAAACCGGAAAATAGAGTTGCGGAGTGGTATTCTTCGATTCAACGGTGACACCCATAATCTTCAGCGTCAATCCGTTAAACTTTACCGTTTTGCCAACAGCAGCCTGATCGTCTGTAATTTTCGCGGCCTTCACAAACGCATGGTTCACGATCGCCACCGAATCCCCTCGTTCGCAGTGTGACGCTGCCAGCATTTCTCCCGAGAATTTGGCCGAGTCGCTCCAGACCCTTCCGGATACCGCCCAACCATACACCGGAACGCGCAGCGTATCTAGCTTTACTTCTCCCGAAAGGGAAGTTACCCGCATGTGCGGAGTCACCGGTTTGCTTAGGGATTTCTGCAATGCCATGAGGTGGTCGTAGTCAACAACGGCAAACGTATCTTTCCGTAACGTCACGCCATTGACGGTGCGATGCGCATTGGTTTTTATGATAATAGCGTTAACCGAAGTGGTTTGTGTAATCTGATCGCGGGCGAATTCCTCCATCCCGTCAATGAGTGATAGAATAGAAACCAGCGCGCCCACCCCGATGACAATGCCCAGCACCGATAAAAATGTATGGAAGAGATTCGACCGGATATTCTGAAAAGCCAGCAGAAACGACTGTAAAATTCTTCTGATCATAGGTGCGAAAACCAAAAGACTAAACTTACTGTTCTTTGTTACACCACGTCACTAAATTTTTACCGGTTTCAAAGTACTGACTCGCGTGTGCTAAAAAAAAGCGGAGGCCGAAGCCTCCGCACACCACAAGGTTAGGATGAAAAATATGAAAAAAAACAACCTTAAATCGCTCCTAACTGTCTTAAATATTTTTCAGAATTCAATCGTACGGCATCGGGTGGATTCAACGCCAGCGACTTTTTAAAACTCTTAATTGCATTTGCCTTGTCTCCTTTCAACGCATAGGCTTCACCGAGACTGTCCCATGCATTGGCGCTTTTTGGAAAGCGTTGTGTATTGAGTGCAAGTACTTCAATGGATTTTTCACTGTTGCCTTCCGCAATCAGTTGATACCCGTACGCATTCAATTCGGCCTCCGTGGCGACAGCGATTGCTTCCGTGATGATTTTATCCGCTTCTGCTGTTTTACCGATCTGCTTCAGCAGGCCGGCTTTGATGTTGAGCGCCTGGAATGATTTGTTGTTCTGGATCACCAGGTCAATCCAACGGATGGCCTCTTCCTGATTCACGTTGTTTGCCAACGCATAGTTAGCGGCACTGATGCGGCCCTGCGGTGTAAACCCACGCTGCCCCTTCAGTTCAAGTGCAGCATTTTTCATGACAATGTCATCCACCGCAAATTCAACTTTTACAGGAAACTGCTTCTTCTCCCAATTCAACACGAGCTCCGCGCTGTTTTTTGTGAGATTCATGAAGTCGTATGTGAGGGATTCCGTATGCGGAATATCGCGCACCTGGATTTTTGCACGCATCTGATCTGCCTTGGCATCGTAAAAGAAGCTTCCCCAGGACTGATACTCTTTTGACAGTACCACTTCCCCGCTGTTATCTTTATTGATGACGAAAAACAATCCGTATGAACCGGCAGGCACAAGCTGGCCTTCAATTTTTGCGGGGTGTGAAAGCGTAAGAATGGTGTTCTCGTTCGCGCCTGCGCGCCACGGAGCGGAGTTCTGCAGTCCGAATGGATCGACATTCCATCCGTAGGGAACAAGTTTTCCCCAAACTTCACGCCCGTTTACTTTTGGACGGGAATAGTTTACACTAACGGTAGAAATACCGATTGTCTGCGTTACAGTAGCAGCCGGACTCGGAGTTCGCGGCAGCGTAACCTGGGCCTCCACTACGAATGTGGCAAGCAGGAAGGCCGCTAGCTGGAGTACAAAAATTCTTTTCATGTTGCTGGTTGGATTATACACCAATATTACCAGCCCCTGAAAATCAGGACAATACCGAGAAGTGGGTGATTTATGAGAACGGTACTATTTACTTTTTGGGTATGACTGCGGTTGCCTCTATCTCCAGCAGAAACTCATCGCGGAACAGATCGCTTACTTCGACCAGTGTACTGGCCGGTGGCGTTGCCGTATTGACGTACCGGTCACGCACCTCACGGACCTTAACAATATTGGAAACATCGCGCAGGTAGAATGTAAACTTGACCACATCATTCATGGTGCCACCCGAGCTCTCGACAATCGTTTTGATATTTTTGAAAACCTGATCGGCCTGTTGCTCGAAGTTATTCATGCCCACTACCCGGCCCTCGGCATCCATAGCCACCTGGCCGGAGATGATCAGCATCTTACTTTTGCCGAGATCAATTTCAGCCGCATGCGAATAGCCTTTGGGCTTGGCTACGCCTTCGGGGTTTTTCAATGTCACGTTCTGAGAAAAACCACTTAAACAAAGTAAAAGAAGAATTACGGATAGAAGAAGTTTCATAAGTACGGACGTTTTCAGGTTAATGACTAAACTGCTTCCGCAGAAAATTTAATGGATCATAAAAGTACTTATCCAGATCACTTTTGGAATAGCATACAAGCGAATAGGAGTTAAAAAGACGCTGCGGCTTGGCCGGATCGACTCTCACGGGAATAGGCGCAACCTTCAGAATTTCGAAATGGAAATGATCGAACTGCCAGCCATATTTATTCAACTCCACTTCGTTCATAAATCGCGCAATAGGTTTTGCAGGTGTTACCCGCTCATGGAGCGAAACTCTTAATCCTGCAATGTGTTCATAAACGGTCCAGAATTTTTGCTTTTCGGTTTGATGTTCAATAATCAACTGTGCATACGGACCATCGTCACGTTTGCTGATTACAGTTCCTTCAGCAACTGCAAATATTGGCTCATCAACATAATTTTTTCCAGGCCGTTTGATGTCAATACCCGTATGGAAATGTGCCGGAACTTTCGGTCGCTCCTTCCGCATCACAGCGAACTCCCCTATCTCCGTCAACTGCACGCTTCCAATGGCTTTTCGGTTATCCGTACGAATTGGCAGAAAGACTTCAACCGAAATAATACTAACAACAATAAAAAAGTGTGATACCATTATCGCTAAAAACTAAACCGTTCGTGACAAACGTGCGTTGTCGTGGTAACTTCTTCTCCGTTCTTACCTACGGAACGCACAACTTTTACATCACATTCAACGTGATCGTTGCTGTAGTATAGAAACAGGTTAATGGCGATCAACGCCACAAGGACGGTAAGTATTAGAATTAGTCGTTTTACGGGCATAGTTAAAAATGAGTCTACACTTGATACGCTAATGGTCGAGAAAATCTTTCAGTTTAGGATGTTTCAGTACCTTCATAATAATTACAATCAAGCCAACCGTTTGAATGATAGCTGCAAAAACAAGGACTTCATCCGCGCCAGGTAAATGCAACACCTTAAACAATACACCGACAGTCTCAATAATTAAAGAGAAGAAATAGATAGCGATAGCATGTCGCAGCGTCATAACATCAAAGGGTTTCTTTCAACCACTTAAAAAATTCACTTTGCCACACCAGTGCGTTTTGAGCACTCAGCACCCAGTGGTTTTCAGTCGGCAGGTATACCAGCTTGCTTTTCAAGCCCTTCAACTGCGCGGCTGTAAAGGCTTCGAACGCCTGTCCGTCCGGCACACGGTAATCTCTTCCGCCCTGAAAAATCAGGATCGGGGTATTCCATTTGTCAACCAGGCTGCTGGGGTCGAACTGCGTGTACGACTTCTGCGCAGCAGCGTTGGTTTTATCCCAATAGTTTCCGCCATAGTCCCAATCCACAAAGAACAACTCTTCCGTTGAACCGTACATGCTCTTCGTGTTGAAGATGCCATCGTGCGCAATGAATGTTTTGAAGCGATTGTTATGGACACCCGCGAGGAAAAACACCGAGTAGCCCCCATAGCTTGCGCCCACTGCTCCCAACCTCGTGGGATCAACAAACGGCTCCTTTGCCAGCGCATCAATCGCGGAGATATAATCACTGATGGCCTGACCCCCATGATCTTTGCTGATCTGCTCGTTCCACGCAACCCCATGACCGGGCATCCCGCGTCTGTTGGGAGCCACAACAATGTAGCCATTGGCTGCAATCAACTGCAGGTTCCAGCGGTATGAATAGAATTGTGTTAACGCAGATTGCGGACCGCCCTGACAATACAATAATGTTGGATATTTTTTAGCCGGATCGAAATCGGGCGGGTAAACAACCCACGTCAGCATCTGCTTTCCATCGGTAGTCGGGATCATTCGTTTCTCAACTTTGCTCAATGCCAGCTTGCTGTATACTGCATCGTTGATGTGCGTAAGTTGTTTCATTTCTCCGTTCGCGAGGTTTACGGAATAAATCTCGGCCGCGTGATTCATGTCGGTACGGGTAACAATCATGGAATTACCGGATTGCCCCACCAATGCAGCCACATCGAAATCACCCCGGGTAATCTGCTTCACCACCGGCATTTTTTTGGTAAATCCGGGATAATCTACCTCAAAGAGTTGAATCGTTCCGTCAACAGGCGCGTTGAAATAAATCTTCTTTGAATCAATGCTCCACACGAAACTGTTCACAGTGCCATCCCACTGCTGCGTGAGGTTGGTGGTAACATTTCCATTTCTGACGATGATGTCATTCTTATCCGCTTCGTAGCCATCGCGTTTCATGCTAAGCCAAGCCAACACTCCGGTAGCCGAATATTCCGGATGGGTATCGTAGCCCAGCATTCCCTCGGTCAAGTTTACCGTTACACCGCTTTGCACATCGTACTCATACAAATCGGTGTTAGTGCTGGTGGCGTATGCCGTGCCGAATTTCTTTTTACACACATATACGATGCGCTTGCTGTCCGGGCGCCAGGTGAAATCTTCATCGCCACCGAACGGCTGCTGCGGGGAGTCGTAGGGTTCGTTGGGCATAATATCTTTACCCTCGCCTACTTCACGGTCTCCGATGGGGTGAACAAACACGTGATTAAACTCGCCATCTTCCCAGGTGTCCCAGTGGCGAAAATTCAAACTCTCGTAAATCTGCACGTTCGATTTATCCAGTGTAGGATAAAAATCCTTGCCGGCAACTTTATTCACTTTTACGGATTGAACGGTAATCTTCAACTTTCCGTCAGGCGAAACCGACCGGTCACGCAACAGGTTGGTTAACGTTGTCGTGATTTCTTCCGGCTCACCTCCTTTTACAGGGATCGTATATTTTACGCTGGTGCTTTTATTCTCTTTGGCATCCGGTGAACTGATATTCACGATGACTTGCTGCCGGTCGATCGACACACCCAGGCCAGATACCCGTTTAAGTTTCCAAAGCAATTCGGGGGTCATGCGGTCTTGTGCGAAAAGCGAAACCGACAGAAGAATCAGGCAGAGAACAGAAATAATACGTTGCATAGCGGATTTTTAAAAGAAAATCGAAATTAAGAAAGAAAATCAATTGGCCACGATGTAATTTAAGTGCAAATATGGCTTTCCGCATGCGTTCGAAAAGCCTGCCAAATGACACGAACAATTAACGAATGATCAGCATATGAAATGGGTCGGAAGAAGACAAAGCGGCAACGTTGAAGACAGGCGCGGGAGTGGCGGTGGCGGAGGCGGTGGGTTCGGAGGCTTTGGTGGTGGTTCCAGAATCCCGGGCGGACTGTTCAGCAAAGGCGGACTGATTGTGGTCGTTATTGTCGTTGTCATCGCCTGGGTTAATGGTGTAAACCCGTTGCAACTGTTGCAACAAACGAACAACGGAGGAAATACCTATTCGTCTGACCAACCCTACACGCCTTCGGCTTCTGAGCAGGAATTGGCAGCATTTGTACGTGTTGTACTGGCGGATACAGAAGATGTTTGGAATAAGCAGTTAAGCGATTACCGCGAACCCACGCTGGTGATGTTTACCGATTACGTTGAGTCAGCTTGTGGCCAGGCAAGCGCAGCTACCGGGCCTTTTTATTGTCCTGCTGATGAAAAGGTGTACATCGACCTGAGTTTTTACAACGACCTGAAAAACAAGTTTGGCGCCCCGGGCGATTTTGCGCAAGCGTATGTAATTGCGCATGAGGTTGGTCATCATATCCAGCATTTAATGGGCATTTCGGATAAAGTACATGGCTTACGCCAGGAACAAAGCGAAGCGGAAGCAAATGCCATGTCGGTGCGGCTCGAGTTGCAGGCTGATTTCCTTGCGGGCATGTGGGCCCATTATGCCCAGGAAATGAACGGCATTCTTGATCCGGGTGATATCGAAGAAGCATTAACAGCAGCCAGCGCGATCGGTGACGACCGCCTGCAAAAGCAAGCCCGTGGTTATGTAAGCCCGGATTCGTTTACACACGGAACGTCTGAACAACGCATGAAGTGGTTCAAAAAAGGTTATGAGACGGGCGACATGAAACAGGGCGACACGTTCAGCGTAAGCGCAAGCGAATTATAATCCTTTAATCGCCTTCCACATCTCGGTTGCGACAAGCTCATTTCCCTTGTCGTTGAGGTGAACCCTGTCGGTAGTGAGAACTCCAGACTCTTTGTTTTCGGGGTTGTTAGCTTTATTGTACTCAAGGAAGGCCTTGCGCAAATCGACCAGCGGCAAATTGTTATTCCGGGCAATGGAACGAATTAGTGAACTGTACCGATTCA
>JAEUUJ010000013.1 GCA_016786495.1 Cyclobacteriaceae bacterium | reverse complement strand
AGATCAGGATTTTTTTGCCTCTGTTCGTGCCTAAATATCGTGAGCCGAAAAACGATATTTCGGGAGACACCCCGTCGAAGTTTGTAATTCGGCCCGTTGCAGGCGCTTTTTTATTCAATTTTCGGGCTCTTGCCTGATCTTATCTGGTGGCACAAGCTTTGTCTTTTCAGGTCTCAAAAAACAAAACGTATGAGAACATTGGTAAAAAACAGTCAAAAATTGGTTAGCGGAATTGCTTTCGTGTGCGCACTTGCGGTAGCGCTGGCAGCGTGCAGCGCGTACACGTGCCCGACTTATGCTTCCGTAAAAGGAGGCAAAGGAAAAACGATTGCAACTTCCCCTGTAAAGAAACGCCTGTAAGTTCTGCTGAACCTGCTATAGCAAAAAAAGCCGTCCATGTGACGGCTTTTTTGATTTATATAGTTATCTGATACTCAAGGCGTACAAGAACCTCTGCTATGCCGCTGTCGAAAATTTAAAACCTGACAGCTTTTCCTGCGTATCTTCTGTATGATAAAGATTCTCTGTCTTTCAGGAAGCTTGCGTACCAAACTCGTCCACACATGTGGTTTTAAACGAGATCATTCACCACCCACATCCGGATGTCAGGTTTACGGTTTACGACCATCTCGGAACCTTACCTCATTTCGATGATAATGCTGAAACGCCCCTTGAAGTAACGCGCTTTCGCGAAGCGCTAAAAAATGCAGACGGAGTTTTGTTTGTGACTCCGGAGTATGCGTTCGGGGTTCCGGGAACGTTGAAGAATGCGCTCGACTGGACCGTTTCTTCAGGTGAGTTTGTAGGCAAGCCAACGGCCGTGGTTGTTGCCGCAACGGGTGGCGAAAATGCGTATCATTCGCTGATGCTGACGCTGAAGGCAATATCGGCCAACATCAGTGAGAAAAGTACACTACTAGTCTCGTTTATTCGATCGAAAATCAATGACACATCGGTAAAGGACCCTGAACTTAACGAGTTATTGCGAAGTGTAACGGAGGATTTGATTAAAAACATCACAAGGTCATCTGTCTAATCACTTCTTCTCTTCAATCATCTTCAGAATCGCCATGTACTCGTCACGCAGCTTTGCGGCTTCCATAAACTCAAGGTCTTTGGCAGCTTTCTCCATCGCTTTTTTAGTCCGGTCCGCCATTTTCTGAAGCTCTTCTTTGCCGAGGTACGCCACTACCGGATCAGCAGCAAGCGACACCTCTTCACTTTCCACGTAGTAATTTTTGGTCGACTTCTTCGAGTCGGCAACTTTTGTTTGGCCAAGGATCGATTCTTTTGAGCGAATTATGGTTTTCGGTGTGATGTTATTCGCTTGGTTGTATTCCTTCTGAACCTGACGTCTGCGATTCGTTTCGTCAATAGCCGCTTGCATGGATTCAGTAATCGTATCGGCATACATAATCACGCGGCCATTTTCATTCCGCGCAGCACGACCAATCGTCTGCACCAACGAACGCTGATTTCTTAGGAATCCTTCTTTGTCGGCATCCAGGATTGCAACCAACGACACCTCCGGAAGATCCAGACCTTCCCGCAGCAGGTTAACCCCCACCAGCACATCAAAAACACCAAGCCTCAGTTCACGCAGAATCTCAACGCGGTCGAGAGTCGTCACTTCTGAGTGAATGTACCGGCATTTCACGCCCGCA
>JAEUUJ010000049.1 GCA_016786495.1 Cyclobacteriaceae bacterium | reverse complement strand
TAGTCTTCATCGGTATCCAGCGACAAAAAATTGATCTGATGCTTCCGGCTGAACGATTCAAGTTCCTGTTTTCGATCGTTGAGCCGCTTGCTGATCTTCTGCCGGAAATCGCTGAACGAAGTGTTGATCCAGATCGTCTCTTTGGTTTCTTTGTCGATCACCGGCACGATACCCAGTTTGGGCAAGCGCGTTTCACGCTTGTCGCTCAGGTGAATCACTACCAGGTCGTGCCTGCGTGCCAGCGACTTCAGGTTGGTTGAGTAATCGTCATCGATAAAATCTGATATCAGAATAATGACCGCCCTGCGTTTGATCATATTCAGCACAAATGCCAGTGCCTTGTTAAGGTTTGTCTTGAGCGATCGCGGATTAAGCTGAACAAGACCGCTGATGATCTGATAGGCTTGTGAAACACCTTTGGTAGGCTTGATGTACAGCTCGCGCTGATCTGAAAAACAGATTAACCCCACATGACTCGATTCCTTCACGGCTGCGAGCGAAAGCACTCCGCAGATTTCACGCCCTACATCAACCTTCGTTTGGCCTTCCGCACCAATTTCCTGTGAAGCGCTCACATCGAGGATGAAAAACACGGTTTGCTCTTTTTCTTCGCGAAACGTCTTTACGAACGCCCCATGGCCTTTCGCAGACGCATGCCAGTCAATTGTGCGGATGTCATCGCCATACTGGTAAGGCCGTACATCGTCAAACTCAAGCCCCGTACCCTTGAATACAGAACGGAAGTCGCCATGCATCTGGCTGTTAATCGCCTTCCGGATCTGGATTTCATACTTTCGAAGCTTTTTGAGAAGCGCTTTCATGCTAAGGTTGGCTCCGTTTTTGTTTGATACGCGAGGCCGGTTTTTACCGGTTTCAAAAATAAATAAATGTAAGTTACTTTTGCGTCCATGTTTAGAGATCAGGTAAAAATTCCTTTTGGAAGGAAAATCGTGCTGTTTGTGCTGGCCGGTAGTATTACCCTTTTAACCGGCTGCGGTGGCGATGAACGACCGAAAGGTGTTTTATCCGAGAAACAAATGGTCAATGTGATGACTGAACTTTACCTCTCGGAAGAGAAGGTTAACAAACTGGCTATCCCGTACGACTCGATTAAAGAGCTGTTCCCGCTGTTTTCGGAACGTGCCTTCCGGAAGGCGGGTGTCTCCGATACCGTTTTTCGCAGGTCGCTTGATTACTACATGAGCCAGCCTCAAAAACTGGAAAACATATACACCATTCTGGTGGATTCACTGAACCTGAAAGCGCAGCGCGCCAGCGCGCACAAGAACAAGGATGCTGCACCCGAATGACATTGAAACCCGGCTTGGCTTTGATCACATTCGCAGAAAGCTCATCAGTTTTTGTCTTTCGGAATTGGGAGTGTCGCGTGTTGACGACATGCAGTTTCTCAACGACTGCACCACGGTAAACCGGCTGCTTCAGCAGACGCTCGAGTTTAAACAGATATTTGAAAAGGGTGAGCACTTTCCCTCCAATCATTACCTTGATTCGCGCGAGCTGTTGAAGAAATCTTCCATTGAAGGTAATTACCTTGACGAAACGGAATTTCTTCAACTGGCCTATTCGCTGCAAACCATTCTTGAGTGCATCAGTTTTCTGACGAAGTCAAAAGAATTTTATCCGGCCTTGTTCGAATTGACTACTCCGGTAGTTATCGATAAACGATTGGTGAATAAAATTCTGGAAGTAATTGATGATACAGCAACAGTTAAAGATAATGCCAGCGCGGAGTTAACGCGCATCCGCAGGAGGCTTCGCGAAGAGGAAGGTAAAATCCGAAAGCTGGTTGATCAGGCCTATCGCCATGCAATTTCACAACAATGGGTTCCGGAAGGAGCGATGCCTACCATCCGGGAAGGCAGGCTGGTGATTCCGATTTTGGCGGAACACAAGCGAAGAATGAAGGGCTTTATTCTCGATGAATCGGCTACCGGACAAACCGTTTTCATGGAGCCCACCGATGCACTCGAAGCAAACAACGAAATCCGCGACCTCGAGCATGCGCAGAAGCGGGAAGTAACCCGAATACTGAAAGAACTTACCAATTCACTGCGGTTAAATCTGCCAGCCTTGCAAACGGCCGTGAACCTGTTGGGTGAGCTGGATTTTATTCGTGCTAAAGCCAAGCTTGCGCTTGAGCTGAATGCCGATTTTCCATTGTTGGCCGACCGGCAGGTTGTGCGCTGGATGACGGCACGACATCCTATTTTGTTTATGACCCTTCGGGGGAAACGCGAAATTGTTCCGCTGGATATTGAACTTTCGGAAACCGACCGGATGCTGCTGGTGTCAGGCCCGAATGCGGGTGGTAAGTCTGTATGCCTGAAAACGGTCGGGATTCTCCAGTACATGTTGCAGAGCGGGTTGCTGGTTCCGGCATCTCCTGATTCGCAGGCGGGAATTTTTAGTGATATCTTCATTGATATTGGCGATCAGCAGTCGATCGAAAATGATCTGAGTACCTACAGCAGTCACTTAAAAAACATGCGTTACTTTCTCGAACATTCGGGAAGCCGGTCGCTGGTGCTGATGGATGAGCTTGGTGCAGGTACCGATCCTGACTTTGGCGGAGCCATCGCAGAATCCATTTTACATGCATTGCTCAACCGGAAGGTATGGGGCGTGGCAACAACGCACTACAATAACCTCAAGCTCTTTGCGGAAAAGCACACCGGCATTCGCAACGCGGCTATGCGTTTCGATGAAGAAAACCTGACGCCTTTGTATCAGCTTGAGATCGGGAAGCCGGGTAGTTCGTTTGCACTTGAGATAGCCGAAAAAACAGGGTTGCCCGAACAAACCCTGCATGAAGCCAAGGAACTGGTGGGTAAGGAGTTGATGGGCTTTGAGTCACTCGTGCGGACGCTGGAGAAAGAAAAGAGTGACTTGAGTGAGCGTGTAACGAAGCTTGAGAAGCAGGAGCGCGAATTGAAAGCGTTGTTATCGAAATACGATTCACTGACCCACGAACTCGAATCGAAAAAGAAAGAGATCATCAACAAGGCCAAGCTGGAAGCCAATGCACTGTTGCGCGAAACCAATAAGGAGATCGAGAAAACGATTCGCCATATTCGGGAGAATCAGGCCGAGCGGAAGGAAACACTAAAAGTCAGGAAGAACCTGCAGGAGCTCTCGAAGAAAGTTGAACATCAGCCTGAAATCAAAAAGGAGAAAGTGGTGGCCGGTGCCATTAATGCCGGAGACCGCGTGCGGATTATCGGGCAGGAGGGGAACGGTGTTGTGTTGTCAGTGAAAGGAAAAAATGCTACGGTTCAATTTGGTGATCTCAAGTCCACGCTTGCCGTTACGCGACTCGAGAAGTTGGGAGGCAAGCCTGTTGCGGAAAGTTCACGCAAGCCGGTGTCCACCGGCATCAAGCTTCATGAGAAGCAGGCGCAGTTTAATCCAACACTCGACATTCGCGGCAAGCGGGTGGAGGAGGTTGTTCCGGTGCTGGAGCAGTTCCTCGACAATGCGATTCTGCTTGGTCACGGAGAAGTTAAAATTCTTCACGGAAAGGGTGAAGGCGTATTGCGAAAAGTTGTACGTGAACATCTTCGGAAATACAAACAGGTTGCATCGGCAGCCGATGAGCATGTCGACCGGGGTGGTGATGGAATTACCGTGGTGGTATTGAAATAAAAAAGGCTCCCGGAAGGAGCCTTTTTGCTTTGAGTTCGTTAGTTATTGCGGAGTGAACGTGAAAACCCATTCTCCGGACACCTCTTTGGTGCGCCAGCCTTCGCTGCCGTCCGGTATATTGATGGTCAATACCAGGTTACCATTGCTCAGAATCTGGTAGGACATCGGGGTTTCATCTGCCGTGTCAGGGTCACGGATAATCAGGCCTTCGTCGCTGCCCGCAGTGCTGAACGACCACTCGCCACTGGCCGGCCAGGGACTTGGATCCGGCGTGTTACCGGATACCGAATAATCGTATGGGCCCTCCGGGCTGTCAGAGTTGTAAGTGCCCGAAAGAGTTAACTTAAATCCTGTAAAGTCAGCAGTTCTCGGATCGGTATCACGTTCAGCTGACTCTATTTCCCAAACCTTGGAAAGCTTCTTCAACTGGGTCTTTTCTTTTGCACTTCCACCACCACCATCGCCACCGCAGTTGGCGAAGAAAAGGACTAGCGAAGCTACTGTAATCAACGAGAGGGTTCTGGTCAGAAATTTCATTTTTTGTAAATGCTTAGGTTTCGAATTTGCGATTAATAACTCAGAAAATCAAACTATAGCTGAAATTCACTGGTTTTTAAGGGGTTAATAAGAGTTTTTCGCCCTTAGTAACCGTCATTTATATCCGGCCACGGAAATCACCTCGGCTGAATCCGAATATTCACTTTTCTGGTTGGAAGCGATAAAAATCAGGCTGTTTTTCAGGTCTGCACTCGCCAGATTTTCCTGGTACCAGTTGAAGGCTTTTTCATCGAGGTTCGTGCCGGGTTCGTCCAGGAAAATCACGTCAGCATCCGTAAAAAATGCCAGTCCCAGTTTTACGCGCTGCTTCATTCCGGAGGAAAAGTCTGCGATCTGCTGGTCGCGGCTGCTGCCCAAATAAAGGCGTTCAATCATGCTCTCGATCGAGTATCCGGGCCGGGGTCTCTTAAGTTTGAAATGGAACTCCAGGTGCTCGGTCAGGGTAAGCTCTTCAATCAAATCCATGTAAGGCGCTGCAACAGCCACGTGCCGGAAGATATCATCCACCGGAATTGTTTGGCCTGCTTTCAAATAGTTGATTTTGCCATCCGATTGCGGAAGCTGGCCCCAGAGTACCTGTAACAGGGTTGATTTACCCGAGCCATTCGGACCGGTAATGACGTAGGTTTGTCCGGAGCGGAACGTATGCGTGAAATTCTTAAAAATCCATTCGCGGTTGTAGCGCTTGGCCAGTTGATTAACCTCAATGACGAATTGGTCCGCGATCATGGCAATCCGTTAATCACCGGAACCGTAACCCTTCATGATTCCGCGTTCGGACGTTTTAATGAAGTTCAGGATGTAATCACGTTCCTGACTTGGTGCAATGGTTGACTCAACGAGTTCAAGCGCTTTGGTATTATTCATGCCTTTCATGAAAACGAAGCGATAGATTTCCTGAATCTCGTTGATCTTCTCGGAGGTGAACCCTCTTCTGCGTAACCCAACGGTATTGATTCCCGCGTAGGAGAGTGGCTCGCGCGCAGCTTTCGTATACGGGGGAACGTCTTTTCGTACAAGCGATCCTCCGGAGAGCATCACGTGTGCGCCAACTTTTACAAACTGGTGCAACGCGCTGGCTCCGCCAATGATGGCCCAGTCGTCAATCGTTACGTGACCTGCCACTTGTACAGTATTCACGAGAATACAATTGTTACCAATAATGCAATCGTGCGCTACGTGCACATACGCCATCAGCAAACAGTTCTTGCCGATAACGGTTTTCATCTTATCGGTTGTTCCCCGGCTGATGGTTACGTATTCACGGATTACCGTGTTATCGCCAATGTGCGTTTCAGTTTTTTCACCCGCAAACTTCAGATCCTGCGGAATGGAGGAAACGGATGCACCGGGGAATATCTTTACATTTTTTCCAATGCGTGCGCCATCCCAGATGATCGCACCACCACCAATCCAGGAATTGTCGTCAATGACAACATCACCTTGAACGGTTGCGAAAGGTTCGATGACCACATTGTTGCCAATTTTGGCATCGGGGTGTACGTTGGCTAAGGGGAATCGGCTCATGAGTCTTTACGGGAAATAATAGCAGTCATTGTACCTTCACAAACCAGGGTGTTCCCTACGTAAGCGCGGCCTCTCATTTTGGCAATACCTCGTTTAATCGGTGCCAGCAAGTCACACTGGATTACCATGGTGTCGCCGGGTAATACCATTTTGCGGAAGCGGCAATCATCGATACCGAGGAAGTATGTATTATAGTTTTCAGGATCTGGAACGGTGCTTAGCACGAGGATGCCTCCGATCTGGGTCATCGCTTCTACCTGTAACACGCCTGGCATTACGGGATTGCCCGGAAAGTGACCCTGGAAAAACGGTTCATTCATGGTCACGTTCTTAACACCCGCAACGGTCTCGCTGTCGAGGTAAATGATCTTGTCGATCAGCAGGAACGGATAGCGGTGGTTCAGGATGGACGTGATCTTGTTGATGTCCATCACCGGAGGGAGATTCGGATTGTACTTCGGTCGTCCCTGGCGATCGGCTTCCGCCATTTGTTTCTTTAACTTTTTCGCAAAGGCAACGTTGGCGGCATGACCCGGACGAGCCGCGAGAATTTGTGCTTTCAGCGGACGACCTGCCAAGGCAAGGTCACCCATTACGTCAAGCAACTTGTGCCGCGCAGGTTCGTTTTTGTAACGGAGTTCAATGTTGTTGAGAATTCCTTCGTGACGAACTTCAACTTTCGGTTTGCCCAGCATTTTCGCGATGCTGTCGAGTTCATCTTCCTTCACCACACGGTCAACAATCACGATCGCGTTGTTCAAATCACCACCGCGGATCAGGTTATTTTTATACAGCATCTCCAGTTCATGCAGGAAGCAGAACGTACGGCACGATGCAATTTCTTTTTCGAACTGACGGATGTCGGTAATCGATGCATGCTGACTTCCTAACACCGGTGAGTTATAATCCACCATCACCGTTACACGGTAATCATCCAGCGGAAGCGCTGCAATTTCCACATTGCGGGCTGCTTCGCGGTAGAAAGTAGGCTCCTGAACTTCGAAGAAGTCACGGATCGCATTTTGTTCTTCTGTGCCTGCTTCTTTTAAAATGTTTACGAATTGAATGGAGCTTCCATCCATGATCGGGCACTCCGGTCCGTCAAGCTGGATCAACACATTATCAATTTCCAAACCCACCAGGGCTGCCAGGGTATGCTCAATGGTGCTCACGCGGCCACCGCTTTGCTCGATCGTGGTACCCCGGGAAATGTCAACAACGTTATCGCAATCCGCATCAATAATGGGCGATCCCGGAAGGTCGATACGCTGAAACTTAATGCCGTGGTTGGGCTTGGCAGGTACGAACGTCATGTTCGTTTTAGCGCCAGTATGAAGTCCAACTCCCGAGAGCGTCACTGACTTCTGGATGGTTTGCTGTTTAATGTTTAGCATCGCTTTTAAAAGTTGGCAAATTTACGCCCTTCAAACAGATTATCAAAATAGGGTATACCCTGGTAATCAATCAGTTACACGAATGGAAGTGCTGAAAAAGCCGGATTGCGGAGCTGCGCTGTTATTCGGAAGGCTGGTTCACTCCGTTAATTTTCTTCTCGAGATCGCGGAGACGCTGATTCAGATCGGGAAGATTTTTAAACACGGCATACGCGCGGAAGTATTCTTTGATGTCGAACGCGGGATATCCCAGGATCTTTTGACCTTCTTCTTTGATCGATTTTGAAATGCCCGATTGAGCACCGATGCTCGTGTTGTTGGCGATCACCAAATGACCCGCAATACCCACCTGGCCGGCCAGTACGCTGTTCTCACCAATTTTTGTGGAACCGGAAATTCCGGCTTGCGCTGCGATCACCGTGTTCTTGCCGATCTCCACGTTGTGTGCAATCTGAATCAGGTTATCAAGCTTGACACCCTGACGGATAATCGTTGAATCACCGAATAAGGTAGCGCAGTCGATTACCGTATTTCCGCCAATGGTAACATTATCTTCAATGATCACATTGCCAAGTTGCGGAATGGTTTTGTAGGTTCCGTCTGCCTGAGGTGCAAATCCAAATCCATCGCTGCCAATTACGGTGCCCGCATGGATCACGCAGTTGTTACCAACTTTTGTTCCGCTGTAAAGTTTTGTCCCGGTGTGCAGAATGGTATTATTGCCGATCTCTACATCATCTCCGACATATGCATGCGGATAAATTTTTACATTATCCCCGATCTTAACATTGTTGCCGATGTACGAGAACGCTCCGCGATAAATATTTTTTCCGATGGTCGTCTTGCTTCCCAGAAAGCTTGGTTCTTCCACACCGCTTTTCTGAAAGCTCATCATCTTGTGATACTCTTCCAATAAAACCGTAAAACTGCTGTACGGATCAGTGACAACAATCAGTGCAGCGGAGATATCTTTTCTGGGAACAAAGTCTTTACTCACGATCACCGCAGAGGCCTGCGTAGTGTAAATAAAGTTTTCGTATTTGGGGTTGGAGAGAAATGCAATTTGTCCGGGCTTGGCGTCCTGGATTTTAGCAAGCATGTTAATCTTTGCGTTGCCATCGCCCTTTACTTCTCCGCCCAGCAGGACGGCTATTTGCTGTATGGTAAACTCCATTCGTTAGTCGATCGTTAATCAGTCGATGGTCCATAGTGTCCGCGGGCTAAGGTCTATCGACCACGAGACTATCGACTATCTACAAAGATACATTTTTAGGCCAGCAGAGGTAATTTTTTTTCACGATTTTGCTGATAGCCTTGATGTTGGGAAGATCGGATGCCTGCGCCAGGTCGACCAACTCACCCGACTTCATCAGGATGTTGATTTTCTGCCCCTCGGCATAGGCTTCGTTGCTTACCGATCCGTACGAAAAGAAGTATGACGATTCCGACCGCAGCACGCCAAAGGTTTGCGTAACCTTTTCCCGGATGCGTTCAATTTCTTCTTTGCGGATGGATTCACTTCCAAGCCTGATCTGAAAGAGTCTGCGTTCGGTTAACAACTTGCACAGTGTTGCCAGGATAAAATCCGGATGGCTGCGCCAAAGCTTGATGGCCCCCCAGATGTCGTTATCGTCCAGCATGCCATACGCACTCAGTACGTCTGCTTTGTCTTTAAAGTTTTCAAGCGAATAGGTGTGGCGGAGGAATGTGAGAAGGGATTCGCTCGCCGGTAAATTCTCGCCCGACTTCACCAGGTGTTCGGCACGCCTGATGATATTTACCATCATGCGCTCGGCACTCACGGTTGTTTTATGCAGGTATACCTGCCAGTACATCAATCGTCTCGCATTCAAAAAGTTTTCGATACTCAGAATGCCTTTCTCTTCCACCACCAGTTGGTCGTTATGAACGGTTAACATGGAAATAATCCGATCGACACCGATCGTTCCTTCCATCACTCCGGCAAAGAAACAATCGCGCTTCAGATAGTCCAGACGATCAATATCCAATTGACTGGAAACTAATTGGTGAAAGAATTTTCTTTTATACGTGTTTTGAAAAATCTTCAGGCTGATCCCCAGCGCACCGTTAAAATCTTTATTAAGTCGTTGCATGAACAGGTACGAAAGGCTTTCATGCTTGATGCCGTGCAACAACGTATGTTCCAGTGTGTGTGAGAGCGGTCCGTGCCCGATGTCGTGCAGGAGCACCGCAATCACCGCGCCTTCGTACTCTTCATCGGAAATCTCAATGTCCTTGTTGCGGAGGTTGTCGAGCACGCGGGTCATCAGATACATCGCTCCGAGCGCGTGCTGGAAGCGTGTATGTTGTGCCCCCGGATAGACTAAATCAGTCAGGCCGAGTTGTTTAATATGGCGCAGTCGCTGAAACCAGGGATGAGAAATGATATCGAAAAGAAGTTCACTTGGGATTGTGATAAATCCGTAGACGGGATCGTTTATAATCTTCTTCTTGTTCATCGATGGGTGGTGGCGATCCGTTATTGGTAGTTGAAGGCAGAAAAAGGTTTTTCTGTTCCTCAACCCCGTGTTTTACGGTTAACTTTTTGCTCTACAAATCACTAACTTACGTAAAATTACGACTATGCAAAGATACAGCATTTTATGGGCCGATGACGAGATTGATTTGTTGAAACCGCACATCCTTTTCCTGGAGCAGCGCGGCTACGACATCACTCCGGTGAACAGCGGTTCGGATGCTGTTGAGTTATGCGAGGAGCGACATTTCGATGCGGTTTTTCTGGATGAAAATATGCCGGGTATGTCGGGGCTTGAAGCGCTGGGAATCATCAAGAACAACAAGCCCAACCTTCCGGTAGTGATGATCACTAAGAATGAGGAAGAACATATCATGGAGGAAGCGATCGGATCGAAGATTGCTGACTACCTGATCAAGCCGCTGAATCCAAGTCAGATTCTGCTTTCCGTAAAAAAGATATTCGACAACAAACGTCTGGTTACTGAAAAAACCAACCTGAATTATCAACAGGAGTTCCGCAAGATCAGCATGGCGTTTATGGACGACATGAATCATGAAGCCTGGGCGGATATCTATAAAAAACTTGTTTATTGGGAACTTGAGCTTGATACATCCGACAGCAACGACATGAAGGATGTGTTCGAAACACAAAAGACCGAAGCGAATGCAAACTTCGCCAAGTTTGTGATCAGGAATTACGAAAAGTGGCTCAATGATCCGAACAGCGACAAGCCGTTGCTTTCTCATCAGCTGATGAAAAAGAAAGTGTTTACTGAATTAAGTCCGGGAAAACCGGTGTTCATGCTGTTGATTGACAACCTGCGTTACGATCAGTGGAAAGTTATCGAGCCGGTTATTGCAGAATACTTTAACGTGGAGAAAGAAGAGACGTACTATTCGATTCTTCCCACGACAACCGCATATTCGCGGAATGCTATTTTCTCGGGCATGATGCCGGCCGAGATGGCCAAGTTGCAGCCCGACCTGTGGGTAGGCGAGGATGAAGATGAAGGCAAGAATAATTTTGAAGACAGCTTCCTGGAAAAGCAGATTAAAAAGAACAATCTGAACATCAAGTTCTCGTATCATAAAATAAAAAACCTGGAAGCCGGTCGCGATCTGGCAGATTCCATAAACAATCTTTTCAAGAACGATCTGAATGTGATCGTCTATAACTTCGTGGATATGCTTTCGCATGCGCGAACCGATATGGCGATGGTGCGCGAACTGGCTCCTGACGAATCGGCTTACCGTTCCATCACCAAATCGTGGCTGGAGCATTCGCCCTTGCTGGAGATTTTCAGAAAGATCTCGGAGAAGAATGCGAAAGTGATCATCACGACCGATCATGGAACGATCCGCGTAAAGCGGCCTTTTAAAATTGTGGGTGACAAAGCGGTGAATACAAACTTGCGCTACAAGCAGGGAAAGAATCTCGGCTTCGAGGGCAACAAGGTAATGCAGGTGGCGAAGCCCGAGCGGTTGTTTTTGCCGAAGGTTAATGTGTCGACCTCTTATGTGTTTGCGATTGAAGACCAATTCTTTGCGTATCCCAATAATTATAATTACTACGTTAACTTTTACAAGGACACGTTTCAGCATGGTGGTGTGAGTCTCGAAGAGATGATTATTCCCATAATTTCGCTATCTTCGAAAAATGCGTCCTGACGTGAAGGGTATCGTATTTGAGAAGGTAACGCCCCGTGATCTGCCTGAAATTGCTGAAAAGCTGATTCATGAAGCGGGGCCACTTCGTGTGATCGTTTTTCATGGCGAGATGGGTTCGGGTAAAACCACCTTCATCAAAGCCATCGGTCATGCGTTGGGCGTACATGAAGGTATGAGCAGTCCGACCTTTTCGATTGTAAATGAATACGAAACAGCGTCAGGCCAAACCCTTTACCATTTTGATTTTTACCGGCTTAAAAATGAAGTTGAAGCGTACGACATCGGAACGGAAGAGTATTTTGATTCCGGGTTTTACTGTTTGATTGAATGGCCGGAAAAAGTTGCCGGCTTGCTTCCGGAAAAATATTTTGAAGTGTCGATTCAGAAAACCGATAACGACCAGCAAAGAACCATAGCATTTAACACCCATGAGTGACAAGAAGAAAACGGGGTTTGAAAGCCTTGCCAAGGCAAGCCTCGTTCCGCAGGAGCAGATGCTCGCGGTGAAGAAGGAAAAGAATTCGTTTGTGATCGGTCTTCCGAGAGAAATTTCATTGCAGGAAAACCGCATCACCCTCACACCCGATGCGGTGGCATTGCTCGTAAACAACGGTCACGATGTGTGGATGGAGACCAAGGCGGGCGTTGGTTCGAAATTCAGCGATCAGCAATACAGCGAAGCGGGCGCCAAAATTGTTTACTCCCCCCAGGAAGTTTATAAGGCCAGTATCATTTTAAAGATCGAACCGCCTACGGTGGAGGAGATTGAATACATGCATCCCGGCCAAACCCTTATCTCGGCAATCCAGATGGGGCATTTGAACCCGGAAGATCTTCATGCGATGATGAAGAAAAAGATCACCGCGCTGGCGTACGAATTCATCGAAGACAAAGTAGGTGGTATGCCGATCATACGCGCGATGAGCGAGATTGCGGGAAGCACCGTGATGCTGATTGCAGCCGAGTACTTGAGCACCGCGAACAATGGGAAAGGTGTTATTCTGGGTGGAATAACCGGTGTACCTCCAACCAAGGTTGTTATTATTGGAGCGGGAACGGTAGCCGAGTTTGCGGCCCGGGCTGCCCTTGGATTGGGTGCAGACGTGCAGGTGTTCGATAATCATCTGTACAAACTGCGGAGGATCAAACATATTTTGGGTCAGCAGTTGTACACATCAACAATCGATACCATTACGCTCAGCGAGTCGTTGAAAACCGCTGATGTCGTGATTGGTGCGTTGCGCGCAGAAAAGGGAAGGGCACGGCACGTAGTGACCGAAGAAATGGTGAGCAAGATGAAGCCCGATTCGTTGATTATTGATTTAAGTATTGACCAGGGCGGATGTGTGGAAACTTCTGAGATTACCACGCTGAAGAAGCCTGCGTTCCGCAAGCACGATGTGATTCACTATTGCGTTCCGAACGTAGCATCACGCGTGGCGCATACTGCCACCAACGCGTTGAGCAATATATTCACACCAACCATTTTGCGGGCCGCGGAAGAAGGCGGAGTAGAGGAAATGATCCTCACGCACAAGTGGTTTATGAAAGGTGTGTATACCTACAAAGGCAGCCTGACCAACGAATCAGTTGCCCGTAAATTCGGACTGAAGCACAAGAATATTGAGTTGCTGATGGCTGCAGGCAGATTTTAGGTAAATGGTTATCCGCTAATAGTCGTTTACTGGATGTAACGGATAACCATTACCGGATAACTTAAAGCCGCGATAAACTCTCCTCGAGCGCTTTAATTTTCGCTTCGGCATCAGCCTTTTTCTTGCGCTCCATTTCCACGACTTCCGGCTTGGCGCTGTTCACAAACTTTTCGTTGGATAGCTTTTTGTCAACTGAAGCCATGAAGCCCTTTTGGTATTCAATGTCTTTCAGCAAAGCTTCACGCTCTTTCGCAACGTCAATCTTGCCTTCCAACGGGATTGTGAATTCTGTAGTTCTTACTAAGAACGATGGACCAGCTGTAGTGGTTGAGGTTGTTGTCTTAACTTCAGAAATGTTTGACAATTTCTTTACAATCGCCATAAAAAGATCAAACTTCTGTTCTGACTCCTTTCTTTGCAGTTTTAACGCTTCCTTCGGTGATAGCCCTTTCGAATTCCTGATGTTTCTTATTTGTGTTACAAGTTCAAACGCGAAATCAGCTTCTTTCAAAATGGATTCGTCTGACTTACCCGCGGCAGGCCACTGAGCAACAATGATATATTCCCCGTCTTTGCGGTCTTTCAGTTCGTGCCACAATTCTTCCGTAATGAACGGCATAAACGGATGCAATACTTTCAATACGGTTTCAAACAACGAAACTGTTTTATCGTAGGTCACTTGATCGATCGGCTTGCCAAATTCGGGCTTGATCATCTCCAGGTACCAGGCACAGAAATCGTCCCACGTAAGTTTGTAAACCGTTTGCAAAGCGTCAGACATTCTGAACTTATCGAAATGGTCGTTCAGCTCGGTAAGGGATGCGTTCAGTTTTGATTCAAACCACGTGATGGCCGTTGGGTTTTCAGCAGGCTGCTTCAGCGATGCGTCCACTTCCCAGCCTTTTACCAGTCGAAATGCATTCCAGATTTTGTTGGCAAAGTTTCTTCCCTGTTCAACCAGTTTTTCATCGTACAGCAAATCGTTCCCGGCAGGCGAGCTGAACAGCATTCCCGTGCGAACGGCATCTGCACCAAAGTTGCCGATCAGGTCAAGCGGGTCAGGTGAGTTACCCAACGACTTCGACATTTTTCTGCCCAGCTTATCGCGAACAATACCGGTCAGATACACATCTGTAAATGGTTTTTGACCGGTGTACTCGTAACCTGCAATGATCATCCGGGCAACCCAGAAGAACAAAATCTCGGGAGCTGTTACCAGTACCTGGGTAGGGTAGTAGTAGCTGAGTTCTTTGTTTTTAGCTACGTTGATTTTTCCGGTTGCTTTGTCGAAGTACTCATCTTTGAACCCGCCGAAAACCTCAATTGGCCACAGCCATGAGGATGCCCAGGTATCGAGCACATCCGAATCCTGCTTTAAATCTTTTTCGGTGATTGCTCTGCCGGCTTTTTTTGATGCCAGCGCAATTGCTTCCTGTACGCTTTCCGCTACCACAAAATCATTCTCACCACTGCCGTAGTAATATGCGGGAATACGATGTCCCCACCACAATTGACGGGAGATGCACCAGTCGCGCACGTTCTCCATCCAGTGACGGTATGTATTTTTAAATTTTGCGGGATGCAATACTACGTCATCGATTTCAACGGCTTCAGCTGCCTTCTTTGAAATTTCTTTCATCCGGATGAACCACTGCAGCGAAAGTTTCGGTTCGATTACCGAATTGGTTCTCTCCGAACGGCCGATGCGCGTAACAAACTCTTCTTCTTTTACCAGATGACCGGCTTCACGCAGGTCTTTCACGATCTCCTTGCGAACAACGAAGCGATCTTTGCCGAAGAATTTCGGAAGCTCGCTCTTTTCGTTGATGGTACCGTCATCGTTAATGGTATCAATCACCGGAAGGTTATGACGCAGCCCGATTTCGTAGTCGTTAATGTCGTGGGCCGGGGTAACCTTTAAACATCCTGTACCAAATGTCTTATCCACATAATCATCGGCAATAACCGGAATCTCGCGGTTGATAAACGGTACCAGAATTTTTTTGCCTACCAAATTTTTGTAACGCTCATCGGAAGGGTTAACGGCAATCGCCACATCGCCCATAATGGTTTC
Organism: Cyclobacteriaceae bacterium; assembly: GCA_016786495.1. Lineage (GTDB taxonomy): Bacteria > Bacteroidota > Bacteroidia > Cytophagales > Cyclobacteriaceae > UBA2336. The sequence continues at coordinate 120,713 of JAEUUJ010000049.1, read as the reverse complement.
CGGACGCTGCGTAGCGATGGTAATCCATTCATCTGCGGTATCTTTTACTTTGTAGCGAACCGAGTAAAGTACAGAACGCTCGCCTTCTTCTTTATATAAAACCTCTTCGTTCGAGACCGTAGTCTGCGCTTCGCAGTCCCAGTTCACCATGCGAAGTCCGCGGTAGATGTAATTCTTATTATACAGGTCAACAAAAACACGAATAACGGCTTTGTAGTAGTCCGGGTCCATCGTAAAGCTGGTACGGTCCCAGTCGCACGAAGCGCCCAGTTTTTTTAACTGCTCAAGGATAATGCCGCCATATTTTTCTTTCCACTCCCATGCGTACGTGAGAAACTCATCGCGTGTGAGGTCCGACTTTTTAATCTTTTTCTCGCGCAACATTTGCACAACCTTAGCCTCGGTAGCGATCGATGCGTGGTCAGTACCCGGAACCCAGCATGCTTCCTTGCCCTGCATACGTGCTTTGCGGATCAACACATCCTGAATGGTGTTATTGAGCATGTGGCCCATGTGCAAAACGCCCGTCACGTTTGGCGGAGGGATCACGATGGTGTAGGCCTCTTTGTTCGGGTTAGGCTCGGAATGGAAAAAACGCTTTTCCATCCAGCGCTTGTACCATTTATCTTCTACTTCGGAGGGATTGTATTTGGTTGATAATGACATGATTAAAAAGAAACAGACAGCAAAAATACAGAAAATGCACTAAAAATCGGGGGTTTGAAATCCGGGCGCTGTACCTGTTTCGTATGTTTAACTAGATAAAACCAGACGAAACTAATGGAAAGTAGCTTAACCCTTGAAAACAGCACAACTAACGAAAGCAAGCCACTGAATATTGAATGGAAGCAACTCTGGAGCCTCACAGCTTTGTATGCTTCGGTGGTGATTGGCTGGATTGCCTATCAGAACTATCAACCCAAGCTGCTCGTCAAGTTCAGCTTCACAGAATTTACGTTTTTATTAACCGTAGCCCAGGGGATAATCCTTGTGGTAACGCCACCCATTGCCGGAAGAATCGGAGACCGGTATCGGTTTGAACGCGGCAGCCGGATCCCGGTGATCAGTGCAGGGATGAGCTTCGCTGCGATGATTTTTATGGCGGTGGCGTTTACGTTGCTGGGCGATCCGGGCGAAATCTTCAAATGGGTACTTCCGGTGTTAATCATCTTATGGCTCATCGCGATGAGCATTTTCACCAGCCCGGCGATCTCAACGATTGAAACGTTTATCCCGGTAGAGAAACTTCCCCGTGCCATGGCCGTGCTGACCATTGTGGGTAACCTGTTGTATGCCCTCGAGCCTGTAATCGTAGACATTATTGACTACCTCGGTGCCCCGATCACGTTTATCAGCGGAGGTGTGATTGTGTTTTTATCCGGCTACGCGTTGAAGCGGAATTCCTTGAGTCTTTTTAACAACTCGGGTAACAAGGCGATGGCCTCTTTCAAACTGGATACGCAAAAGTCACAGTACAGCTACATTTTGTTTTTGGGAATTGTGCTCGGCATTGCCACGGCAGTTTTGTTTGAAATATTTCCGCAGGTGATGCACAACAAGCTGTCGGTATTGTTTCCCAGCGGGAACAGTAAAATCATCGCGGTTGGAATTTTGATTATTTCTGCAATCCTGTCGATCCCGTTCAGCTCGATGGTAAATACGTACGGACTAAAGAAATCATTCTGGGTAAGTGCGGTGGCTACCATGCTGGCCATTGCGGGAGTTCTGTTTTTAACATCTCCGTTAGCGGTGTTGCTGATGACCGCCATCTTTGCGATCGGCTTTGCGGCTCTATCGGTAAGCTCTTTACCGCTGGCCATGGGTAAAGCGAACTATTATCAGAAAGTACTTTGTGTGGGGATATTCTTTGCGGGCGTTGAACTGCCGGATACGATCATTGAGATTATTCAGGCGTGGTAATGAAACTGTTGGCTTGTTGAGTTTGTGGGTTGGTTTTTTTTAGGAAGATGGCCGTGCTGGAATCAGCCGGCCATTCTTATTCTCCACTCTTTCGGGTAAAGGTTATTCATGCGATTGTCAAGCATGTTTACCCAACCCAGCGGCAGGCCGTTGAACATCACCAGCGCATATCCTTTTCCGGTGGATTGTATCTGCATCGGTTCTTTCCGCAAATACCGTAACGCATCATCTTCCGTTACTTCAAGCTGCTTGAAATGATCTTTATTCAGGTCCACTGCAAGAGCAGCAGCATGTTCGGGTATTAGTTTGTCGTGTTTGAGGGTCGCAAGGGCTGTGCCCGCCTGAACGAACTTGAGATGATCGAGCAGAAAGGCTGTCTCTTTGTATAACGAACCCGGGATTACCAACGCGGTTTCATTCCAGGTGAAAAACTGCGGTTCGGTCACGGTAGTCCAGGCACTTAGCTGATCTTCAATTTTTTTCGCGGGTGGATTTAAGCCTTTGCGCGCTTTTAAACTGACTCCTTGCGTGGCGCTTTTCTTCCGGATCACCGACAGGAAAAAACCTTCACCTTTTACTTTATGGGGATAAAAATGATAGCCATGAATCCCGTTTTCGTGAACATGATCAATTCCCCAGTTGTCTTCCGTTTTTAGTTCGAGCGATTCTGCGTCCTGTTGTTCCCGAAGCCATTGCATGGTTTCTTCATTCTCGAAGCGGTTGTACGTGCAGGTTGAGTAAATCAACACGCCCTCTTCTTTCAGCGCGGGCCATACGTCTGCCAGAATTCTGCGTTGCCGTTTTCTGCACAGGTCAACATTTTCGGGCGACCATTCTTTCATCGCTTCGGGATCTTTCCGAAATAATCCTTCCCCCGAACACGGTGCATCTACCACCAACACGTCAAAGAATCCGCTTAAGCGGCTAAAATCTTCCGGATCATTGTTGGTAACTATGGCATTGCTGCAACCCCACTTCTGAATGTTTTCGGCCAGGATAGTCGCGCGTGAACGAATCACTTCGTTGGCGATCAGTAAACTTTCGCGGCTCAGCAGACTTAACAGGTGTGTCGACTTTCCACCGGGCGCAGCGGAGACGTCAAGCACGTTTAATTTTTTTGTGAGATCGGTTGTTTGCTTCAGTGCCTGTTCGAGAAACATTGAGCTGGCTTCCTGCACATAATAGGCACCGGCATGAAACGTTGGGTCGAGTGTGAACTTAGGTCGTTCGGTTAAATATTTTCCGAAGCTTGTCCATGGAATGTTACTTCCTTCAGCAAAACTATTTTTGTAGGGATTGATGCGGATGCTGGTGGGTGCAGGTTCTTTCAACGCCTGAACAAACGCGTTCCATTCGGTGCCTAGTACTGGCTTTAAGCGATCTTCAAAGGCAGCCGGAAGCACAACGCTCATTTTTTGGCGTTTACTTCACGCTCCATAAAATCGATTATGCGCAACATGGTGTTCATCGTGCGGTCTAACTCTTCCTTTCCGAATTCACCCCTGAACAAATCCATCAGTTCTTTCACACATAGTCGGGCCTCAATCACAAGTTTCTTACCCCGATCGGTCAACGAAAAGATGGTGATGCGTTTATCTTCAGGTGATGTTTTTGCTTTGATGTAGCCCATTTCCTGCAGTTCGCGTGCAACTTTGCTCATGGCCTGTTTGGTTACCCGGGCGTGAGCGGCAAGTTCGTTGTTGTTAGTGCCTTCCGGACGGATGTTCATGAGCACGGGCATGTACACCATTTTAAAATCGGAGTATCCAAAATCTGCAAGCCGGCGGGTAGCCCATTCGTCAAACTGACGCTTGGAAATAGCCAGAATCTTCCCCCAGTTTTCCTTCTTGACGTATTCGGTATCCGCCAGGAGTTGATCCAAACTTGGTTTAGAGACTGTTTTCACGGCTCAAAGGTAATAAAAAAATAATAGTCAACACGGTTGACTTTAATAGTCAACCAAGTTTACTTTTGCCCCGTAATTTTAAATCGACTATGGAAAACACCAATCCTCCCCGAAAGAAAAGCAGGGTTTTGTTCATCATCATCGGAATTGTGGCTGTGGCTGCTTTTTTTGGTATTCGCTCGCTTCTGCATAACCTGAAATATGAAACGACTGACAACGCACAGATTGAATCGCGGTCCGTGCCGGTAATCTCCCGCGTTGCGGGATACATCGACTCTTTAGGAGTTGATGACTACGGTCAGGTATCGGCCGATCAAACCATTATTAAAATTGACGATGCCGAGTACGCGCTTGCGGCCACACAGGCAAAAGCCGACTGGATGAATGCCCGCGCTGACGAAGCGAATGCGCAGGCGGGTTATCAAAACGCACTCGCCAATAAAAAACTTGCTTCCGCCAATGCCGATGTCCAGCTAACGCGATTGAATAAAGCCAAAGCGGATTTCGCCCGCGATGAGGCATTGCTGAAGGAAGGAGCGATTACAACCAAGCAGCTTGAAGACAGTCGCTCGAACTATGACGCGGCCAGCAAACAATACACGGCGAACCGTGACCAGATTAACCTGGCGTCTACACAAGTTGCGATCGCGGAAGCGCAGATTCAAAAAGTGAAAGCACTTATCGAAACCCGCAAGGCTGCTTATGACCAGGCACAACTGAAATTGAGTTACTGCCGGATAACGGCACCGATTTCCGGTCGCATCGGAAAACGTACCATTGAAAAAGGTCAGTTCGTGCAGGCGGGCGCTCCGTTATTCTCCATCGTTAACTCCGAGTCGTTTTGGGTTGTAGCGAACTTCAAAGAAACGCAGCTTGAAAAAATGAGAGAAGGGCAGGAGGTTGATATTAACATTGACGGCTACCCGGATGTGGAGTTGAAGGGTAAAATTTCCGCGTTTAGTCAGGCAACTGGTTCCAAGTTTGCGTTGTTGCCAGCCGACAACTCAACCGGGAATTTTGTAAAGGTTACGCAGCGCATCCCTGTTAAAATCGACATCGTTAATGCAGCAGAATACAAAAACATTTTGCGTGCGGGCCTGAGCGTGGAGGTAGAGGTTAACGTGAAGTAAGTATGGCGCTGAAAGGAATTGCGCGTGTCATTATTGTTCTGACCACGATCTCCGCAGCGATCATGGAGCTGATTGATACGTCAATCGTGAACGTGGCGTTGGCCGACATCAGCGGAAATCTCGGAGCAACCATTGAGGATACTTCGTGGGTAATTACCGCCTATGCGATTGCGAACGTGATCATCATCCCGCTCACGGGCTTCTTTGCGCGGTTGTTTGGCCGTAAGAAATACTATCTGGCCTCGATTGTACTTTTTACGGTAGCCTCCTACATGTGTGGCAATGCCGACAGTCTTCTCTTGCTGATTATCTGGAGATTTATTCAGGGAATCGGTGGAGGAGCTTTGTTGTCTACCTCGCAGGCGATTTTGTTTGATGCCTTCGAGCCGGAGAAACGTCCGATGGCCGCGGGTATGTTTGGAATGGGTATCGTACTCGGACCAACCATCGGCCCCACGTTGGGCGGTATCATTGTTGATAACTATTCGTGGCCGCTGATCTTTGATATTAACATTCCGTTCGGGATTGTTGCTGCATTGCTCGCATACCGTTTTGTTCCTGATGATACACAAGAACAACTCGATAACCGTAAAAATGTAAAGATTGATTACTCGGGTATCTTGTTTCTCGTTCTCGGAATAGGGAGCCTGCAGTATGTTCTTGAAAAAGGGCAGTCGGAAGACTGGTTTGAAGACCGCACCATTGTTATCCTGACTTTTCTTGCCGTCATCGGACTGGTCTCGTTTGTATACCGGCAGCTGACCATTAAAGAGCCTTTGATCAACCTGCGTGTCTGGAAAAGTCAAAATCTTGTCGCGAGTAACGTGCTGACCTTCGTATTGGGATTCGGACTGTTTGGTTCGGTATTCATTTTCCCGGTGCTGGTGCAACGCATTCTCGGCTACACGCCTACCGATGCAGGGTTCGGACTTGTGCCGGGAGCATTGATCGCCATTGTGTGTATGCCCATCATCGGACGAACCTTGCAGGCGGGATTGTCGCCTGTTTACTACGTGGTGATCGGATGCATTGCATTTATATTTCATGGGTACACTTCCTCGCTGGCGAATCCGGATGCGGGGCTTACTTTTTTCACCTTCCCGCAGATTTTACGCGGAGTCGGAACAGCATGCCTTACTGTACCGCTGATTAACCAGGCGGTAGTCGGGCTGAAGCCGCAGGAGATGTCGTCTGGGATTGCGCTTACTAACATGATCCGTCAGTTGGGAGGTGCGTTCGGTATTGCGGTGATGAATACCTACGTCAATAACCGGTATGTGGTTCATCGCACCGATCTTGTCTCTAATCTGCAAGCTTCCGATCCGCTCATGGCCGAGCGTCTGGCAAACTATACTGCCGGAGCCATCAGCCGCGGAGCAGATCCGTCAACCGCTACCACGCTGAGTTATAAGTTCCTTGATCTGGCAATCACGAAGCAGGGATTTTTGCTTGCATACCTGGACGGTTTCAAACTGATCGGATTGTTCTTTCTGCTTGTTCTTCCGCTCGTGTTTTTTCTGAAGACCAAAAAAATGGACAAGCAAACCATCCAAAAAATTTCAGAAGAGAGTCATTAATAACAATACAATGAAAAAAATCTTAACCCTTCTAACCGTTGCATTCGCATTTTCTGTTCAGGCGCAGGTTAATCCGCAGTTGAACAGGTGGATTGTGCAATCGTTTAGTTATTACCCGAAAATTCAGGAGCTTGAAACAACTTCTGAAATTTCTGCTGCCCGTGTCAGTATCGCGCAGAGCAATTATATGCCGAATATTAACGGTACGGCAACGTATAATTATGTCGACCCGGTATCGCAAACCCGGTTTCCGGTAAGTGCAACTGAAACGAAAACGTTATTGTTTCAACCCCATAATAATTACAATGTGAATGTGGCCCTTACGCAAACAATCTGGGATTTTGGAAAGACAAAAGCGCAGGTTGAGAAAGCTAAAGCCGAGTTGCAAGGTTCACAACAGAACATCGATGCGGCCCGTATGCAGGTCGCTGCTCAGGTGACGAACATTTATTATTCGATGATCTATTTAAAGAAGTCGATTCAGTTGCAGGACACCGTTATTGCGTTTTATGAGAAGAATAAGAAGATCATTGAAGGAAAGATCCGCCAGGGCGATGCATTGCAGGTTGATTTGATTAATGTCGAAAACAGTATTGATCAGGAAAAGAACCGGAAGATTGAGTTTCAGCGGCAGTACGAACGACAGGCTGCGCTGATGACCTATACTACGGGTTTAACGGAAGAACCTTCCGGAACGGAATTCGACTTTGCCTACGCTACGGCTGAAGAATTGAACGCAACCAGCAATCCGGATGTGCTTGCGGCTGAGAACAGGGTTGCCGCGGCTGAAGCCGATGCGCGGTATATCGAAAGTAATCGTTTGCCCAGTTTGAGTTTTCAGGCGGCAGCGGGTGTCAGAAACGGTTATCAGCCTGACATTGATGAAATGCGTTTCAACTACCTCGCAGGGGTGACGTTAAACGTGCCAATATTTCAGGGCTCCCGCCTTCGTCAGAATGTGGTAGTTGCAAGAAAGTCGCTGGAGCTTTCGGAAATTTCTAAAACCAACCTGACCAACACATTGCAGAAAGACTGGCAGTCCGCACGGGCCGACCTGGCCGCGTATCGCCAGCAGGAACAGAATGCCGCCACACAGATAAACGCTTCCCGGGAAGCCCTTCGGTTAACGCAGGTCCGGTACGAACGGGGAGTTGCTACGTACCTTGATCTGGTGTTTGCCTCCGCAAATCTCCAGCGGGCAATGTTAACGCAATTGCAGTTTACGTATCAGGCAACGCTGGCATCAACCGAGCTTGTCCGCCTGCAGGGCACTAAGTTCTGGCAGGAATAGCAGTCGGTAAAAGGGGCTATCATCGTCACGCTTTGCATTGCAGGGCGTGATTTTTTATTGGCGATTTATGAAGCCTTTAACCTGCTGGAAATAAAGAGTATTTTTGAGTTGTATGATCAAAGCCAATAACCCTAACCTTAAAAGCTGGGTAGAAGTACCCCACGGATCCGATTTCCCGATTCAGAATCTTCCTTTCGGGATTTTTAAAACGAAGTATCTGTCGCCCGTAGCCGGCGTGGCCATTGGTGACCATGTGCTTGATCTGGTGTATTTGCACGAGAATGGATTTTTGGATGGCTTAGGATTGCCGTCCGGGATTTTTAATCAGCGCTTCCTGAACGACTTTATCGCACTCGGTAAAAAACAAACCCGTGAAGTGCGCGAAAGGATTTCCGAGTTGCTGCAGCACGACAATACGGAATTGAAGAATAACGTAGCGGCACGCGAGATTGCGCTCATTCCCATGAACGAGGTGCAGATGCTCATGCCGGTGCGTGTTCCCAACTATACCGACTTTTACAGCAGCGAAGAACATGCAACGAACGTGGGTTCGATGTTCCGTGATCCCAAGAATGCGCTGCTCCCGAACTGGAAACATTTGCCGGTTGGCTATCACGGACGGCCGTCATCAATCGTGGTATCCGGAACGCCTATAAAACGTCCGAAAGGTCAGATTAAACTGGGAGATGATCCGCCATCTTTCGCGTCCACACGCAAGCTCGACTTCGAACTCGAAGTTGCATTTATTACCTGCTCGGAAACCAAGCTTGGTTCGCACGTTACAACCAGTCATGCAGAAGATCACATCTTCGGCTTCGTACTGTTCAACGACTGGTCGGCACGCGATATTCAAACATGGGAATATGTTCCCCTCGGCCCGTTCCTTGCCAAAAATTTTGGATCAACGGTTTCACCGTGGATTGTTACGCTTGATGCGCTTGAACCTTTCCGCGTGAAAGGACCCGACCAATTCCCGAATGTGCTTCCTTACCTGTTTACAGAAGGGGAAAAGAATTTTGATATCCGTCTCGAAGTGCTGATCGAACCGGAACGTTCCCAACCTACAACCGTGTGCCGGTCGAATTTCAAATGCATGTACTGGAATGTAAACCAGCAACTGGCACATCACACGGTGAACGGCTGTAACATTCAGGTAGGAGATATGTACGCTTCCGGAACCATCAGCGGTCCGTCACCCGGTTCGTATGGCTCCATGCTTGAGTTAACGTGGAATGGACAGAAGCCTTTATCCATGCCGGATGGAAGCGAACGCAAATTCATTGAAGATGGCGATACGGTGATCATGAAAGGCTATGCGGAAAAAGATGGCGTCCGCATCGGCTTTGGTGAGTGCAAAGGAAAAATTCTACCGGCTGATTAAATGAAAAGGAAGTTCTTCTTTTACATCCTCGTTGCCGCATTGGTTTTGATTGATGCCCTGCTGCTGTCGAGTCCGAACCTCCTGGGAAAGGTCGGTTTGATGATCTACAAGTACTTCTACCTGAAGAACTTTCCCCGAACACTCGCTACCGTGACGATCCTGATGGTGGCTGCTGTGTTGATAGCAGAATTCATTGCCTTGCTGGTGCGGAACAAAAGGTTGAAACGGAGCTTTGGCATAATCCTGCTATTGGTATTTGTTGTGTTATCCGGATTCGTGTTGTATCAAACCATCGTGAGTTTTCAGGCCTGGACGTACGCGCATACCGGGCAGCGCTTTCGCTATGGCGCGTATCTTTTGCCCTGCATGTTCATGCTTATTTTCGGATATAAAGTGTTTACCCTTCCCGTAGAGGTTGAAGCGGAAATTCCGGTTGATAATAAACCCTTATGATTACGATTAACCCAAAGGATCTCGCCGTTCCAAAACTTCAGGCGTATTTGCAAAGCGCGGTTTCGCCCCGCCCGATTGCATTTGTAAGCTCAATCGATAAAGCCGGAAACGTGAACCTGAGTCCCTTCAGTTTCTTCAACATGTTCAGCATGAATCCGCCCATCCTGGTGTTCTCGCCTTCCCGCCGGGTGCGTGATAATTCAGAAAAGCATACACTTGAAAACATTCGCGAGGTGGATGAAGTGGTGATTAATATCGTGGATTATAGCATGGTTCAGCAGACTTCTCTCGCCAGTTGCGACTTTCCAAAAGGAGTGAACGAGTTTATTAAATCGGGCTTAACGCCCGAAGTATCGCAACAGGTAAAGCCACCGCGCGTAAAAGAATCTCCGGTCGCCTTCGAGTGCAGGGTAAAACAGGTTATCTCGCTGGGTGATCAGGGTGGGGCTGGCAATCTCGTGCTTTGCGAGGTCTTGCTGATGCATATCCAGGAGCGTGTTGTGGATGAGAACGGTATTATCGACCCTTATAAAATTGATGCAGTGGCCCGCATGGGCCAGAACTACTATTGCCGGGCGCAGGGTGATAACATATTTGTCGTTCCGAAACCGAATGAGAAAGTCGGCATCGGCTACGACAGGTTGCCTGAGCAGATCCGCAACAGTAGTGTGCTTACCGGAAATGACCTGGGTATGCTCGCAAACATTGAGAGCATTCCTTCTGCTACACTGCCAACGGATGAAGAGAAATCAGTTATTGCAAAAGGCACGGAAGCTGCTCATAAACTGGCGCAGTCGCATTTGCGCGCGGGAAGGGTAGCAGAGGCCTGGCGGGTTTTGCTGAGCCTATAAAAAAATATCCGGCCTAGATACTGGCCGGATACTTTCAAAAATCCTCATTTCAATTTTATCAAACACTAAAAATCGCACGAGGTACAATCAACTTCTCAACTCTCCACACCTGTGGATTTGGTTAGTGCTGTTGATTTTGATAAAATTTGCTTGGGACTAGACATTTGTACCTCCTTTCTTTTAGTGTTACATAAGCAAAGGCCTGTGTTCAAGTAACTTATGAATCGTTAACCTTGCCGGCCACGACCGCAGCCGATTTTCAAACGCTCAAGTGCCGCAATTGGTTTATTTTGGTGGAAAAATTTTCGATCCCGGGTGACGTTTTATGTGCATGAGGATAATCTTGGTTTTGGTGATGGCGTGGTCGATGCTGACCTCGTGTAAAACAACATCAGTACAGCAGGGTGTTGAAGCGAAAGACCCTGTAGAAGGCCTCGTGTTCCTGACGTTTGTGATGCGTAGCGACAGTCTTTCCGGAAAGGAGATAAAACTGGTCAATAAAACGGTTGTTCATCAAAAAATGAAGACTGGTCAACCGGATTCCCATTCGCCCAACCGGTTGCGAATTACACAGCTCAATGGTAGCGGGAAACCGTTATCTTCCGTGGCGATTGATCACCCGTTGTTCAAACGGGTGGAGGTTGCAAATGACGCGGGGCAATTTCAATCTAAAGCGGTGAAACTGAAGGATGCTGAATTTTTTGTGCGGGTCACACTTTTCAGGGATTCGGAATATATTCTGGCCGAAGAAGAACTGTCGGGTAAAATTACCTATTCTGTTAAACTTAAATTGCGCGATTGATGCGTGTGTTCAGTTTCCTTGCATGCCTGATTATTTGCCTAACCGCAAAGGCTCAAACCTTTGAGGTGGAGACGGTACTGGAGAATGGACCCGTTACTGACCGGATTAACCTGGTTTTTTTGGGTGATGGATACACGGCTGGTGAACAAACCAAGTTCATTGCCGATGTCAATAAGATTCTCGATGCCATGTTTGCGCAATCACCCTTTACAGAATACAAGCACTACTTTAACGCGTACGCGATCAAGGTCATTTCGCAGGAGTCCGGAGCCAACCATCCCCAAAACAGCACCGATGGTGACGGAGCCTGTCAGACACAGTCTGTGAAAACCGTCAATAACTATTTCGGATCTACGTTCGATTATCTGGGCATTCACCGGCTTCTTTACCCCGGCAATCTCACAAAAGTTGTTAATGTACTGGCAGCCAACTTTCCATTGTATGACCAGGCTTTTATAGCGGTAAACACGCCCTACTACGGGGGTGCTGGCGGTGCATTTGCCACGTGCTCCGATCATTCAGCCGGAAGAGAAGTGGCGATCCATGAGATCGGTCATTCGTTTGCGGGTTTGGCCGATGAGTACTGGGCTGGCCCACAGTACGCAGCTGAAAAACCGAACATGACCAAACAAACCAGTCCGTCATTGGTGAAGTGGAAGAACTGGATGGGTGTCGATGGAGTGGGGATTTACGCGCATTCGGGTGATGCCAGCTGGAAGAAGCCACACACCAATTGTAAAATGGCTGTGTTGAATGCTCCGCTTTGTAAAGTTTGTACCGAAACCTTTGTGGAACGCTTCCATCAGTTCGTCATTCCGCTTAGCGGATTTGAACCGCAAGACACAAAATTTGCAATTGATGCCGGGGAGCCTCAGAATTTAGCTTTCGCTGTGTCAGTTGTCGCTCCTGAGCCCAATACAGTCAAGATCAAGTGGGAAGTGAACGATGTTATCAAGGCAAAAAATGTGGAAACCCTGACGATTTCATCTGCCGATCTTGGGAACATGACAACGGTTCGGGTAACGGTACAGGATACAACCGCACTCACGCGCTCCGAAAGCCACGCGTCAAATCATTTTTATGTTGTGGAATGGGAACTGACGAAAAGTAATGTTGTAACCGGGGTTGAAATCGAAACACTGGCAAGCCGGTATGAGTTGTCGGTTTACCCGAATCCGGTTGGTGATGATCTTACGTTTTCGTATACCCTTTCGAAGCCGGCTTCTGTGAGTGTGTCAATCCTGGATCCATCCGGCCGAAATGTGAAAACCTTGCTTCGTGAATCTCAGGGAAGCGGGTCGCACGAATACGCTTTCGCGCGCGACAAGATTAACGTAGCGCAGGGACAGTATATACTTCAATTCACCTTTGGGAAGAGCGTTATTCCGTTGAAGATCATGCTTCGCTAGTGCATGTTACGCGGCCTGAAGCTCATACACATGATTTTGCTTCATGCTCCTGAGATTGTCTTTAATCTTCTGAATTTCCTTAAACTGTTTTTCAACGTCTTTCAATGCAGCTGCAGGAAGAAAACTTAGCACGAGGGCAGTTTTATAATTCTTCAGCGCTTCCTCTTCCAGTTCCTCGCACAGGCTGAACACGGCATTTTCCGTACTGAAACTGAAGAGCTCCCGTAACTTCGACCACATGGCGGAAAAATTTCCTCCGGCACTTTGCGCAGCCGGAGCCCCGTAGGCATTAATCCATCGCTTTAAATCAGCGTTAAGCTGCTGCGCCTGGAATGCATAGTTCATGAAAATAATTTTCAAGTGAATATTTTTTACGCGATCTGCCGCTGCAGTGTAACGCGCTGAACGCCTGTTGTTGATTTCAGTGAGTTTTGTAAATGCGAACACGGCCTTTGTAAAGTCTTCCATACACCAATCATCTTTGTTATGCAGAGACCCGAAATTCTATGCCAGTCAAAATCTATCTGAAAAGGCCAACCTCGTGCAATCTGGCCGGATGAAGCCTGGGTAATTATTTCCCCATGAGTGGTGGATAATTCGTTTCGTTCCGGATTAAGTTTCTGTTAAATCCTGCCAGCGGAACTCAAAACATCGCCACTGGAAGTACCTTGAGCGATCTTCTCTAACTAAAATCAGTGATATATGACAAGACTAGTAATGTTGGCGTTTTTTCTGACCTGTGCATTGGCTGCGTTCGCGCAAACCAGCAAGGGAACGATATCCCTTGGCGGTTTAGTATCAGCATCAACCGGTACAAGCAAAGCTTTGGGTGTTGAACGGGAAAGTACATCAGTGACCATCGCCCCGGGAGCCGGTTTTTTCGTGGCCGATAATATGGAGTTGGGAATGAACCTTTTCTTTGGCTATGGAAACGATAAGGCGGATGGTGATGATTTAACATCGTCACGATCGGCCGGCCTGGAGCCTTATTTTAAGTATTACCTGTTTACCAATAACGAGCGCTTCGCTTTTACGCTCAACGCAGCAATGACTTTCGGATTTACGAAACGGGACAACCCACCCGATTCTTTCTACCCAGACGCTACCGGGAAAAATTTTGGAATTTCTTTTTCGCCTGGATTTTCATACTTCTTCACAGACAAAATCGGACTTGATTTTGAATTACAAGGCATCATGTTCAGCTATTCAGATCCCAATAGCGATACCGATGATGATGAGGGCACGTACCTTACTATTGGGGCGGCCTCGTTAAACCCGTCACTCGGCTTCAAGTATTATTTTGCACGGTAAGAACAAATCGTAAAGCCTCCGGGATTTTCAGGGGGCTTTATCGCATACCCAGTATGCGAAACGGAAACATCAACACGGCCCCGATAAATTTGATAACAACCTCGAGGGTCAATCCTACGATCCGGAAGGGAAGCAGCACCAGCCAAACCAGCGGGAACAAAACGAGCATGATAAGCGCCAGTGGCCAGCAAAGGGCCAGCAGCATAAACCAAAGGATTAAACCGATAAAAACTCTCATGCCGGTTGACTGACAAATCCTTCGCCAGTTCCTGATGTTGGGAAATTTTAATCGTTTAGGGTATCCCGGCTGCACGACTGGTCAAAGCTGAACACTTCCCTGAACAAAATTGTACACTCAGGTTGGCTGTTTATCGATCCAACCCGGGCTTGACAGCCGCTTTTGTATACCGGGGATGTCACCGCGTGCGGTAACCAAAGCACCCCGCCTTGAATTCGGGGCCAGAAAATCCTTTTGAAACCAGTTGGCTGTTCGTGCAGGCATCGGCAGCTCAAGTTCTGCAGCGGGACAAATAAACGCTGCGGTAGCTTCTCCCAGCGTCTTCATTAAATTGAATTTGCTTACATCGGCCATGTCGATGTTTTTGAGTTGCTCGTCAGCTAAACCGTGCAGAGAGGAAGCCATGATTCCCGCCATCGGCTTGACCGGCAAATCGGGTAGTTTGTGAACCGCTTCCTGATCAAGCGAAAGCTGATACCGTCTCAAATCAAGTCCGTCAATCAGTCCGCTGCGCAGTGTGTCGATTTGCATTTCGCTGGCATCTTTGCTCGCTTCGGCCATTACATATTTCAACCAGAAGATAGAATCCGGCCCTTTGGGATTTTGAGTTTTTAACGGGTCGATAAATCGGAGTACGGAGCCTGTTCCGAAGCTAAAAACGGTAAGCTCATGTTGTCGGTATTTGCCTTTTCCGTCATAGTGAAGTGCTTCGAGAACAGCTGATAAAACCGGATTGTTGAACGTGGTAGTTCCTCCGTCAGCAAAACGTTCAAACGGAGAAAAATAGGTGGGCGCGGACATAGTCGCTTCCATCACCGCCCGTAAAAGCACGTTTTGATAAGTTCCCTTGATCTGCTCACCATGGGCAAAGCAGGTAAAGAATGTTTCTTCACCAGCCGCAAGATCTTTTGCCGTGAACAACATGTCTAATCCGGTAGCCTCATTCAACTCTTTCAGTGTTCGGTCTCCAACAATTTCACGGGTAAGCTTGCGGAAATTCCTCTTGTCATAGGCTGGCGGATTGTAGATGCGATGGGCTAGCCACGACTTCCTGGTAAAAACTTTCGGTACAAGTGTGTTGTAGTATTCTTCAATTTCGACCGCAGACTTTTTATTCAGGATCAGGCTGCTGATCAATCCACCCGTAGAGGTTCCGGCAACCATATCGCACCATTCGTAGCACGGACTACCCGCAAGCCACTCGAGTTTTTTTAAAATCTGAAGCGTAAAAATTCCGCGCATTCCGCCACCATCAATACTGAGAATAACCTTGTTCTCGGCTGGAATGCCCAGGTTCTTTCGTGCAAGTTCTCTTGGGTTCGCCATAGGAAATTGTGTTAAAGTAAGTTACAGCTTTCTCTTGCGTCCCGCCACAATGTAGAGAGAAATCTACTCGTGTAACCCAACCCGTCACGTTTCGCAAGCTTTTTAACCGGACTAATTATTGATGGGCTGATCGTAACCAAATTTTCAAACAACTTATGAAAAAACAGTTTCTTAAATTCTTAACCCTTTCGCTGTTTGCAATGTTCCTGTCCGCAGGCGTTTATGCTCAGGAATCAGGCCGCGTTTGGAGTGTTGGCCCCGAGGTTGGTGTCAACTTCTCTAAATGGGGAAATGATGCGGACGACTCCGATTATAAAGCCGGTATCGTTTCTGGCGGATTTGTAACCTACAGCATCCGGGATACCTATGCGTTCACCGCAAAAGTTCTGTTCTCACAAAAAGGAGCTGCGTATACGATGACGGCACCCGGTGAGGATATTGATGTAAAAAGTCAGTTGAACTATATCGAAATCCCGGTTCTGGCACGCATGTTCTTTAATCGTGAAGGCACTGTGCGGCCGAATGTATTCGTAGGACCTTCGTTCGGATTTTTAACCGGAGCGAAAGTAAAAGTGGAAGACGGAGATTACGAAAACTACGAAGATATTGATGATAACATCGATAGTTATAAAGATGTGTATAATACGTTCGATCTCGGCCTCGCTGCCGGACTCGGCCTTAGCATCCGCGTAGCAAATGAAATGTACTTCGTTGTTGATGCCCGTTATACATATGGATTGAGTGACCTTGCCAAAGGCGGATCAAGTGTTAACAATCAAGCAGTGGCGGTATCAGCAGGCTTGTCGTTCGGCATTGGAAAGTAATCAATACACCGGAATGAAATAAAAAAGAGCGGAGGTCATCCGCTCTTTTGTTTTATCAGCCGTTCCGCTTATTGATTCGGAACGGGTCTCATGTCGAGTGCGAAATCACGCGCGGTTTTTGCCGTCATGATGTCCATGAAGTTTAATGCTCCGTTGGTCGAACTTCCGCCACCGGTTTGAATCTGCGGAACGATCGCCCCCTGGTACTTACTGAAGGCATCCGCCCAAACCTTTTGAACTTCGATCTGTGCGTTCAATTTCATCTCCAGTGCACCGTCAGCCTTCATAATTTTGCTGCGGGCATACGCCTGAGCATCGGCAAGTTCTTTAATCTTTTTCGCTTCAAGAATCGAACCTTCATACGCAATCTTCTGCTGCAAACGGTCTTGCTCTGCCACCTTAACCTTCGTTTCCGCTTCTACCACCTGGCGGGTCTGTTCCTGCTTTTGCTGATACTCAATCTCAACAAGGGCCTGCTCACCTTTTGCTTTCGCGGTCAGGGTTTGCTGCTGCGCAGTCATTAGCTCCTGCTTCGAAATGGCCGACTTGGTGGCGGCATCAATGATCTTGGTCAACTTTTGATCGACTTTGTCCTCATAGTCTACATCTGTAATCGCGGCATCTGCCACGGTGATTCCGTATTCTTTGATAGACGAAAGTTTACGCTTCGGAGCAGAGGTTTTTTTGTCGTACTGGATCTCAGTTTGATAAATACGTTTCTTTTCCTTTTCCAGCGAGTCGTACACAATATTCTCTTCTGTTTTCAACAGGTAAACACCTTCCTTCAACTGATCCATAAAGTCTTGCGCCATCTGCGCACGGCCACCACCGTAGTGCTTTTCGCTGCTCATCAACTGGGCTGACGATTGCAAACACTCTTTTGTATAAGGCGCCAAACGCTTGATAACAAGCGACTGGGGCGTACGGTGGGTGTTATGAATCAGAATCATTTCCTTTTCTTCCGAAGGCAAAATGAACTGCGTAATACCTTTTACGTCTGCGGTGGTTGCATCGCTGAAGCGGATCATGATTTTGCCCACTTCAATTCCGTTGTCCTCGAGCGTAAGCTCGGGAGAATCGGTTTGGTACGTAACAGAAATCTGGTTCGGCCACTCTTTTTCTTTCGCGAAGAACCCGGCATAGAAAATACCCGGTGCAAACTGCACGATCTGTTCACCATTGGTACGCTCTACTACCGTACGGTTACCGGCATCGTTCCACGAAAAGGGGTTGACAATTAAGAACAGTACGAACAGAATAATCACTACGACACCCGAAGCGATACGTTTTTTGTTCGTTGAACTGAAAAATGATTGGTTGTTTTCCATAGTTGTGTTGGGGTTAGGGATTTTGTTGTTTGTTTTTCCTTGAAAAATAGTCGGTCACCAGCAATACGATTACGTACGCAACAATGCCGAACACAGCCAGAAATCCGACTGCCAGGGCTAATCTGATCATACTTATTTTGGGTTTGTTTACTGTGAAAAATTTTAAAAGCAAGAAGCTTTTTTAAACTGACAACGATTGATGTTGTATCACATGAGGGTAAGTTTTTTTGCACATCTATCGTGCATCAAACCCGGAGGAAACCAAAAAATAAATAAATTTTTTTCGAAACCTTTTTTGCCAGAATGCGGGCTCGGCAGGGCATTTTTGCTGTCTGTTGCTACGATGTTGCAACACGAAATTTGGTAGGATGGGATAGTCGGAGGTCCTTTTTTTGTTGATCGATGTTGTACCGCCTGTTTACGTAGCCTTTCGTGTATTCCTTAACACGCGCTTCGAATTCAATCGTCATTCCTTCCTGAATGCCGGCAGCCAGGAAACTTTCCGTAAGGTTTAACCATACATGATCGGTAAGCAGTTTGCCGGTTTCCGCATCCGTCACGTTTTTGAGCAGCATGGTTTCTTCCGATCGGCCTTTAAAACCTGATTTTTTACCGATTCTGACAAAGATCGCGTTGAATCTTTTTCGTTGCCCCAGATCACCCCGTAAACCACTCCGCATACTGCTAACTAAAATTTTAGTTAAATTCGTTTGATGCGAAGATACCAATCGCTCATGAGAAAAATTACCGCGCTTCTTATTCTTCTCACCGCGTGTAAAGCGGACCATTCGTCTGAGTCGGGCATACCACCGATTACCCAGCCGGAAGAATGGTGGACGTATGAAGGCGTAGTGCGTTCCGATTCCGGGAACGATATCATGATAGAACTTTCGTTGCTTCAGGGCGCAGTTGGGGTGCCGTCTTTGTTCCGAACGCGGGAAGAGTTCGTAAGTTTTGACGATAAACTGATGCTGTCGGGCAGGGGAGAGTACACCGTTCGTCTGGGTGCTTCTGATGTAGGTAACATCGTAGAAATCAGAAGTAAGAAAACCAGGGTGTATGCGGTTGAAGGCCCGGGCTTAACGAACGACAAGTCGGAGTATTCGAAAAAACTTTTTGAGCTGGCGCGCATAAGTGAATTAATCTTTAAGACGGGCGAATTTGGAGATCTGGTTCTGGTGGATAGAAATCATACCCCGCTCGCGTCAGACGATCGCTATACGCTTAAGCGGAGATCAAGACTCTATGACGTGGAAGGTTTTATTACCCTCGGGCCCGATACATCCGGGTTTTATGAGGTCAATTCCCATCGAACATGGAACGTATCGAGGTCCGGTGCATATGGCGAAGCGAACATGCGGTATCATGCGCTGGCAGACGAGCATCATCAAGGCGTTTATTTGAAGGGCGTTGCTTTTGTGGTACGCACCCGAGATCGTCACGGGAACGAGGTTGAGTCGATGGTGATCAAACGCATAACTTCGATGAAAAGTCATGAGCAATTGATGGAATAGGCATCGTGATTGGATTTTACGAATTGAAGCGGGTTTGTTACTTTAAGGATAGATTTCCCTCTCATGAACAACCGCTATCTCTCCATCGATGTGATGCGGGGCCTCACGGTCACCCTGATGATCATCGTCAATACGCCGGGTGACTGGGGCACCACGTTTGCACCGTTGCTCCACGCGCAATGGCACGGCTTTACACCCACGGACCTTGTTTTTCCCACGTTCATGTTTGTGGTGGGAAATGCGATGAGTTTCAGCCTCGAGAAGTACGCGGCCAAAGGTTCCGGGGAGTTCCTGAGAAAAGTATTCAAGCGGACTGTCATTATTTTCCTGTTGGGATTCCTGATGTATTGGTTCCCGTTTTTTCATTCCGAGAACGGCAGCATGGTATTTAATCCGCTCGGTGAAACGCGAGTCATGGGCGTTTTGCAGCGGATTGCACTGGGCTACTGCTTTGCTTCGCTGATTCTGTTTTATTGGAAAGAGAAAGGTGCTCTTTGGTTTAGTGCAGTGGCGCTGTTTGGATATTGGGCTGTCCTGTATTTTTTTGGCGACTATTCGCTGGAGGGCAATGCAGCGCTGAGGCTTGATGCATTGATTCTTGGAACGAACCACATGTATCATGGTGAAGGAATTGCGTTTGACCCTGAAGGAATTCTGAGTACACTCCCCGCGATCGTGAATGTACTGGTCGGTTATCTGGCCGGAAAATTCATTCAGCGCAAGGGAAACTTATTCGAAGCCATCGGTACGCTGATGGTTTATGGAGCGTTTTTACTCCTGGCGGCACTTACGTGGGATTTGGTTTTCCCGATCAATAAAAAACTCTGGACAAGCTCGTTTGTACTGTATACCACGGGAATTGATCTATTCATTCTTTCAACGCTTATTTTCCTGATCGATATCCTGCAAAAGAAACGCTGGACGTATTTCTTCGAAGTTTTTGGAAGAAACACCCTGTTCATCTATTTGCTTTCGGAGGTCGCCCTTATTGTACTGTATATCATTCCCGCAGGCGAGGTATCGGTGGCCCGATGGGCTTTCGTAAACATCTTCCGACCGATGGCCGGACCCTACGTGGGGTCGCTGCTGTATGCCATCACCTGGATGTTGGTATGCTGGGTGGTCGGGTATATCCTGGATAAGCGGAAGGTCTACATTAAGGTCTGATTCCGATGTCCTCGAAAGATGTCGTATCTTTCTATAAACCTATGCGTTATGAAAAACCTTATTGCTTCATTTTTGATCTTGTTTGTCTTCACGGGAGTGTCGGCACAACAGGCAAAATTATCAGGGCTTCTTGTCGAATTTGAGACAGCCGTAAAGTGGGAAGCTGTTGACGGGCAATGGAAGAGCAGGCGTGCCGACTGGATCAACGAGGTAAGAGCCGCTAAAACACCACTGGTGCTCGGTAAGTTGCTCGCAGAGTTCGAGACGTACGTTACCTGGGCTGCGGTAGACAAACGTTGGGAAGGACCCCGCGACCGCTGGATTTCGTCCTGCACTGCTGCCACTTCGTATTCCGCGGTAGCCAAGCTTTTGGTTGAGTTTGAAAGCTACACAAAATGGGAGGGCGTTACCGAAGTCTGGAAAAAGAGGCGCGATGGCTGGCTGAAAGAAGCTGCTGCGATATGAGACCGCGTGCAAGCACTTTAAAATAAAAAAATCGCGACTGATCTGGTCGCGATTTTAATTTGAAGTTATTGATAAATTAATCCCGGTACATCACCGCTTTCACAGCCTTAACGGTTTTCTCTACGTTAGGGAGAATTGCCTGAATTAAGGTTGGCGCGTAGGGGAGTGGTACATCTGCGCTTGTTACGCGTTGAACCGGTGCATCGAGGTAATCAAATGCGTGTCTTTGCACGTGATAGGCGATCTCGGTTGAGATCGAGGCCAACGGCCAGGCTTCTTCCACGATAACCAAGCGATTTGTTTTCTTAACCGATTCTACCACGGTTGCATAGTCAATCGGGCGAACGGTTCTCAAGTCGATTACCTCGCACGAAATATTGTCTTTTTCCAGTTCCGCGGCTGCCGCGAGTGCCACTTTCATGATCTTGCCAAATGAAACGATCGTCACATCCGTGCCCTGACGTTTCACGTCCGCCAAACCGAGGGGTATCAGATATTCTTCCGTTGGAACTTCGCCTTTGTCGCCATACATCAATTCGCTTTCCATGAAGATAACCGGATCGTTATCGCGAATCGAAGTCTTTAACAGACCCTTTGCATCATAGGGATTCGAGGGCACAACTACTTTCAGGCCTGGTGTATTAGCAAACCAATTTTCGAAGTTCTGTGAATGCTGGGCACCCAACTGGCCTGCGTTCCCGGTAGGGCCACGGAATACCATCGGGCAACCGTATTGTCCTGCCGACATCGAAAGCATTTTGGCAGCTGAGTTGATTACTGGGTCGATCGCTACCAGCGAGAAATTAAACGTCATGAACTCAATAATCGGCCGCAGGCCGTTCATCGCTGCGCCTACGCCAATGCCTGCAAAGCCAAGTTCCGCAATCGGAGTGTCAATCACACGTTCAGGTCCAAATTCATCGAGCATACCCTGGCTCACTTTATAGGCACCGTTATATTCGGCTACCTCTTCGCCCATCAGGAATACCTTCGGGTCTCTGCGCATTTCTTCGCTCATGGCTTCGCGAAGGGCTTCTCTGAACTGGATTTCTCTCATAGTAGTTAAATATTGGCCGATTTTAATGATTGGGGCCGGCCGGCCGTTTTAAGCAGGCGTAAAAATAACGTCTGTTAGGCGTTTAGCAAAATAAAATTCAGGAGCACTTGCGTTTCGAAAACGGGATAAAAAAAGCCCTGACAAAACTGCCAGGGCCTTTTAATCCAATGATTATTTCAATTATTTCAATGCGTTGCGGAAAGATTCGCTTGTTTGGAATTTAGCGAACTCCAGATCAGACAACGCTGCTTCTTTTACAGAAGGGTCAGCCTTAGCTGCACTGCTCAAATTGCTTACAACGCCACTTTCGTTTCCTAAACGTGCAGAAGCAATGGCTGCGCCATAGTATGCCCAGGCATGGTTAGGGTTAAGCTTGGTAGCCTCGCCGAAAGAAGTAAGTGCGTTTTGGTAGTCTTTGTTCAACACCTGAGCAAGACCTTTGTTGTACAGGTTGTCGGCTGTGTTAGCAGCGGCAGCTTCTGAGCTAACCGCAGCGCTGTATTTTGCAATCACGATTTCAGCAGAACCTTTTACACCGTTTAATCCGGCAGCGTTATCTCCGCTTAATCCATTTGCTTTCACAGCATGAGCGTACGCTGCGCGTGCGTTACCTTTCAGCATTTCAACTGAAGCGAGGTTAGCGTGCACTTCAGGAGCTTCCTGAATTTTAGCAGCCAGATCAAGTTGAGCCTTAGCTTTGTCAGCCAGTGAAGCTGCGTTAGCAGGGTTTTCGATAGCTTGTGCGATGTATACAGCGCCTAAGTTGTTGTACGCAACCCAGCTGTTGGTTCCTTTCTTGGTTGCCGCTGCGTAGATACCAGCTTTTTCATCCAGAGAAGGAGTTAACGTAGCAGAATAAAGTAATTCTTCGAGGGTCAGGGTGTCGGCTGACAATGAACCTGAAGCAACTTGCTTCGCTAATACTGCAATTTCAGCATCAGTTTTCTTGTCCTTCAAAGTCAGGATTTCGGTTTTTGCTGTTCTTAATTTAGGATATACATCTTTGAATACTTTCTTATAGGTAGAAAGTTTCTTCATCTGTTTTTCCTGATCTTCGAATGAACCGCCACCGTTGATGATGTTCATATACTCTGACTTCTGCTCAGAAGTGAGACCATCGTAAGAAGCTAATGCATTTTTGAAACCAGTCCAGTCTTCAACCACAGGCTTGAGGATAAACTGAATTGAGTCAGCCTTTCCTTTGTAGTCGTACTTCTTCATTTGCTGGCGGTAGTATTTTTCGATTGCCGCAGCACGTTCCGGAGACAGTTTTGAGTTGATACGCTCAGCACCTTCAGGTGAGTGGGTACCGGTGATGGTTACGGTACGGGTAACGTTTTTCGCAGCGATGAAAGCATCAAGTTGCTTGCCTTTTGCACTCTTAACTTCCGTAGTTCTGAGTACTGATCTTCCTTGTTCGAAGATGAAATCAGGAATTACAACCGGAACCAGTTCTTCCTGATTGTTATACCCGTGTTCCGCGTAAGCGGCGTATGCCACAGGCTTCACCAAACGTGATGTAGTGATGATGCCGGTTGCTACCTGCAAGCGAGGTGTTACTTTAGATTTTGTGCCTTTTGTGGCAACACCCTCAACTTCCAAAACACCCACTTTCATGGCGTTTTCGTAAGGGAAAGAGAATTTTTTAGTCAATGTAGGCTGTTCCGTAGCGGCATTTGGATAATCTTCTGCCTTAAATGCTAC
Organism: Cyclobacteriaceae bacterium; assembly: GCA_016786495.1. GTDB lineage: Bacteria > Bacteroidota > Bacteroidia > Cytophagales > Cyclobacteriaceae > UBA2336. The sequence goes on along the minus strand of JAEUUJ010000049.1, from coordinate 97,059 downwards.
AGGATCAAGAGCTTTTTCCTGCTCGCCATACTTGTAGAAAGAATTTACCGTATAAACGGTTCCTTTCTTCAGCATTTTAACCGGCAGGGTAGCCGACATATCGTATGCTACTGTATCGTTGTGGAGTTCAAGAGGGTTTGGTGTAACCGTGAGATTTTGGTCTTTGGCCATTTTAACCATCTTAGGCAAGGTACAACCGGCCATTACGAGGGCTCCAGCGACCAGAAATACGTGAACTAATTTTCTCATTGGATTTTAATTTGGTTAATTCTAAATCGGGTAGTAAAACTACGTTTATATCGTTTTTTTTGCAATTATAGTCAAAAAATAAAGATTTTGACCTGAGGTTAAGGTTTAGGCGAACCTTATATTTGTAAATGAACGTTTAGGTCGTTGAACTACCGTATTTTAAGATGAGAGGGCGTAAATTGTGTGAAAATGATCGATAAAATCCAGTTTTTCTTTGAGCGTTATGCGTTTGGCGTTTGCAACCGGCTGGGGGAGATGATGGGCATTGCCACCTCAAAGATCCGGCTGTTTTTCATCTATGCTTCTTTCCTCACGCTGGGATCTCCGGTGTTGATCTACCTCGCCCTTGCGTTTATCATGAACATCCGCAAGTACGTGCGCAAGCGGAACCCGATCTGGGATTACTAATCCACCGGAATTCGATTCTTCTTCAGAATAAAATGATCCCAGATGATCGATCGGGGATAAATGTTTCTTGTCGTGAAGGGAAATTGCTTGAGTGCATTTCGCTTCGCGCGGCTTTTGCCAAATTTTTTAATGAAATGATAATGTGCCCGAAGTACCGCCCGGGCATCTCCTGATTTCCCCGATAAAAGAAACTTACACGCGGCAGCGTAGTCGAGCAGAATCCGGGCAGGAAATTTCCACAGCAGTTGTCCGGTGCTCCAGTGTTTGTAAACCAGACTGAGTCCGTTGCGGAAATTATAATAGGTTTTTCGCGGGTTGGAACGGGAGAGTGTTCCTGCACCCACGTGGTAAACCGAACTTTCTCCACAATAAAATACTTTGTAACCGGCACGTTGCACCTTCCAGCACAAATCGATTTCTTCCATGTGTGCAAAGAAATCCTCGTCCAGTCCTTTCAGGTCGTGATACACATGTGCACGGATAACCAGGCATGCGCCTGTTGCCCAAAATATTTCGCGCGTATCGTTATACTGGCCGCTGTCTCGTTCCGTTTCATCGAACACGCGGCCACGGCAAAACGGATAGCCCAGCGTGTCGATGAAGCCGCCTGCCGCCCCGGCATACTCAAACGTGTCTTTTTTGTTGTACGCCATAATCTTGGGTTGAACAGCTGCGATGTCGGGCTGCTGATCGAGCAGCGAAATCAAGGGCGTTAACCAGCCGGCTGTTACCTCAACATCTGAATTCAACAGTACATAGTATTCTGCTTCAACTTGCTTTAACGCGCGGTTATAACCGCCACAGAATCCGTAATTGTTATTCAGTTGAATTAACTCAACGGCAGGAAATTTTTGCTTCAGGATGTCGGTCGATAAATCGGTCGATCCGTTATCGGCTACAATAACATGCGCATCGGTGGTGTGCTGAAGTACAACCGGTAAAAACTCGCGAAGGAATTTTTCACCATTGTAATTCAGGATAACGACTGCGGTTTTAACCAAAGTGGATGATTTTGGAGCGTGACACGACTAGCCCATCAGGCTGCTTAAATCCATTCCGGGAATGTTGGGGATAAGTCCATCCGTTGCTTTCCGCATCTCTTCCTTAGCAAGTTGTTCGGCTTCGTCTGATGCCTTATTCACAGCGGCCACTACGAGGTCCTGAATCAGGATTTTATCGTCCGCTTTCAAAATGGTTGCGTCAATATCCAGCGCTACCAATTGCTTTTTTCCGTTAACGGTCGCCTTAACCATTCCGCCACCGGATTCGCCACTGGCCGAAACATTTACGAGGTTATCCTGAGCTTGCTTAATACGGGCCTGAACTTCTTTCATCTTGCCCATCATTTTCATCATGTCGAACATATGCAGCTGATTGTTGAGTGAACGCGATGCAATCTAACGGTTTCGTTACTTTTTACGAAGTAACAGTACCGAGCCATCCCTTTTAAAGGTTCGGCCGGTTTTATCGCGAAGCGTTGCGGTAAAGGTATAGGTTCCTTCTGGCTGCGGCTGACCATTGAATTTTCCGTCCCAGCCTTTCAGGAGGTCGGTGGTTGAAAAAATCATTTCGCCCCAGCGGTTGAATATTTTCATTTCAAACGTGTCAATAAACTCTTCTGTTACGAACACTCTGAACGTCTCGTTCTCTTCCGGACCTTGCTTGTCGGGCGTGAACGCTTTTGGATAGGCGAAAAGTAATTTTCGAAGCGCTTTAACTTCATTCGACACCGATTCTCCCGTGGTGGCGCTGTTCGGGATTGCGCGCACCACGTAAAAATATCCCTGGTCCGCCAGATCGGGATCGGTGTAGGTCGTAACATTTCCCAGCGTAATGGTTCCCAGTGACGTATGATTCAAATCGTACTTGTCGATTTCATAATGGTCAACTCCTCCGGTCCAACCGGTGTAGTCAGTCCAGGTTAGAATGATCTCATTATCGCTGTTGGTGGTGTAGGCCAGGATGATCGGGCAAGCCTGAATACCCGGATCGCTTGAATTGCCACAATTGTTGAGGTAATCCACCCGGTAGCAAAACTGACCGGACGTTGAATATTTGTCATCGGTAAATGATGGAAACGTTAACCCGCCCTGAAGCGAATTGAATGATCCGCCATTGGATTGCCGAAGCACCGCGTAAGTTTCAGCCGTGAACACAGCATCCGGTTGCCAGGTTAGTTCAACATTACCTCCATCCACCACACTGCTGACATCGGCAATTGCGGTGGGGATGTCTGTAGAAATTGCCGTAGCACATCGCACCGTCGAAAAACTCTCTGCACTGCCCGGGTAGTTAGCGATAATCTGATAGCAGTATTCGGTACCACATACCACATCCGTATCGGTAAATGTTGTTCCGGTAACGGTCGTCAATACAACGCCATCGCGCTGAATCGTAAAATTGGTTACACCTGTAGCGAGTGTAGTCCACGTCAAATTATTCGCATTGTTTTGTGGGGTGGCGGCCAGATCAGCACTACAAATCGTTGCGGAGTAATTTACACTTCCATTGCAGGGGTCGACTGTGCCTAACCGAAAACAATAGAAATTATTGTCGGTGTCAAGACTAGGAACGGTGGCGGTGCTTACATCAATCAGGTTTCCCAGGTTAGCAAACGCACCGCCATTGACGCTGATCTCCAGCCGGTAGAGAACATTTTGCCGGGTGGTGAATTGCAGGTCGATTACCGAACTACTGGAAATGAGAAGCTGATCGATAGTAGGAGCGGGTATGGCGGTTGAAATATTCACCGATTTCTGCGCGGATGAGCAGTTGTTTGCAGACTGATTGTTTTGCCCTTTCACCTGTACCGTGTAGGGGAGTGGGTGCGGTGGTGCTCCGTAATCGTGACTAACCGGTGACGATCCTTTGAATATCTGAAGTTCGGGTGTGCCGTCACCGAAATCGATGTAATATGAATCGTACGTTACATCGGTCACGTTAACTTGTATTTCGTTGCCTCCGCACCGGTAGATTTCAAACACGGGCTGGACATTCGGGTATACGGTGACCTGCATAACGTCAGGGGATGCGGCACCACCATAGTTAACGCTTAAGGTAAACGTACCGGGATTCAGGTACGTGTGTGTAACAACCCCGTCAGCATTATTGGTTGTACCGTCACCCCAGGCGATGGAACAACCACCATTGCAGGCCAAACTAACTTCAAGATCTGTTATGGTTAGCGTGAACGGAGCGCATCCACGTCTCTCGTCCACCTGAAACAGACCACGGTCGCTATTGTACTGAGCGGCTGCTGCAACGGGAAGAAAAAAGATCAGAAAAAGAATGTACCTGACATTCATGCTAACGCAAATTCGCGGATAAATTTCTCTGCTTTCTTAATATCATCGTGAAGGACACGGTCTTCCTCTATAAACGGCACATGCTCCCGGAAAGTATCTGTGAGCGTTTCCAGTGCCGGGGAAGTTTTCAAGGGCTTCCGGAACGCCATCGCCTGCGTAGCCGTTAACAATTCGATGGCCAGGATCCTGTAGACATTGTTTACCACCCGGTAGGCTTTTGTTGCTGCATTAGCGCCCATGCTTACGTGATCTTCCTGACCATTTGACGATACAATCGAATCGACCGATGCGGGTGTGCAAAGTTGTTTATTCTGACTTACCAGCGAAGCAGCAGTGTATTGCGGAATCATCATACCCGAATTAATCCCTGGATTGGCCACGAGGTAATTGGGGAGATCGCGCGACCCGCTGATGAGCTGATACGTTCGTCTTTCCGAGATATTGCCTAATTCCGCCAACGCAATCGACAGGAAATCGAGCGATAGCGCCAACGGTTGTCCGTGGAAATTCCCTCCCGAGATAATCAGATCATCTTCCGGGAATACATTCGGGTTATCGGTAACGCTGTTCACCTCCGTCAGGATCACACTTGTCACATGGTCTATTGCATCCAGGCTCGCACCATGAACCTGCGGGATGCAGCGGAATGAATAGGGATCCTGTACATGTTTTTTGTTCTGTTTGATCAGTTGGCTTCCTGCGAGGAGGTTTTCAATTTCCTGCGCAACAACCACTTGCCCTTTTTGCGGACGAATAAGGTGAACATACTTCAGGAACGGTTCAATCCGGCCGTCAAATGCGTCCAGCGAAAGCGCCCCGATCATATTCGCCAATTTGATAATCCGGTGGGCATGTATGGCGCACCAAACGGCATACGCATTCATGAATTGAGTGCCGTTCAATAAGGCAAGCCCTTCCTTGGATTTAAGATGTATCGGTTCCCAGCCAAACTGTTTGTTTATGTCAGATCCCGTTATGGTTTGGTTGCTGACTCTTGCTTCGCCCAAGCCAATCAGCGGAAGGGAAAGATGTGCGAGCGGAGCCAAGTCGCCTGAGGCGCCAAGCGAACCCATTTCATATACTACCGGAAAGACGTTGTTGTTGAAGTAGTCAGCCAGCCGTTGAACGGTTTCAACCTGAACACCGGAATATCCATACGCGAGTGATTGTACTTTCAGAAACAACATCAGGCGCACAATTTCGTCCGGGATCTCCGGACCGGTTCCGCAGGCGTGCGACTTTACCAGATTTTCCTGCAGCTTTTCAAGATCGTTGGGTGAAATGTGTTTATTGTACAGCGAACCGAAACCTGTGTTGATGCCGTAAATCGGTTGTGTTGCATGCTTTGCCTTGTCATCCAGGTACGTGCGGCAACGCTGAATTTTTTCTTTTGCGCTGTCGGAAAGCTCAAGCTTAACAGAATCATGAAGAATGACTGACAGGTCTTTCAACGTCAGCATTTTCGCTGATATAACGTGCGTTACCATTAAGCTTTCAGTTTCTGAATGATCTGCTGAACGGTGAGTTTTTCCTGATCACCTGTTTCCATGTTCTTGAAAGTCAGGAATCCGTTTTTGGTTTCTTCCGAGCCGATGACGATCGCATACGGAATCATTTTCTTGTTCGCGTAATCGAGTTGCTTCTTCATCTTGGCCTGGTCGGGATAGACTTCGGCTGCAATTCCGGCTGCGCGCAAAGCACTTAGTTCTTTCAGTCCAAAACGCTGAGTTTCTTCATCGAAATGACAGATTAGAATTTTGGTGGAGGCTTGTGCCTCTTTCGGGAAGAGATTGAGTTCTTCCATTGCATCGTAAAGTCTGTCGACTCCAAACGAAAAACCAACGCCTGATAAATTTTCTTTATCTCCGAAGGCGGCTGTCAGATTATCATAGCGACCGCCACCGCTTACGCTTCCGATCGATACGTTGTTAATCTTCACCTCAAAGATGCATCCCGTGTAGTAACTCAGTCCCCGCGCCAGGGCGATATCAAATTCCACGTGCTTGTCATCGCTGTTGTAATCCCGCAATAACCGCAGTACCGCGCTCAATTGACTTACTCCGCGATCGCCCGATTCCGATTTGGTAAACTGATCGTTTAGAAAGACAACCTTTTGAGAAGTAGTTCCCTGAAAATTCAGGATGTCAAAAACTGTTTTAATACTCTTTTCGGTGAACCCTTTGCTGAGTAATTCTTCTTTCACTTTTTCTTCACCGATTTTGTCGAGTTTGTCAATCGCTACGAATAAGGCAGTTTGATTTTCTTTTGCTCCCGCTAATTCCGCCAAACCCGTCAGCACACCGCGGTGATTAATCTTGATGGTATAGTCGTCAATGCGAAGTGTTTGAAATACTTCCCGGATCATGAGAATGATCTCAGCTTCGCAGGTTAATGAATCCGTTCCTACGACATCCGCATCGCATTGATAAAACTCACGATAGCGGCCTTTCTGGGGTCTGTCGGCACGCCACACAGGCTGAATCTGGTACCGTTTAAATGGCGTTGGGATGTCATGTTTGTTCATCACCACGTAGCGCGCAAACGGCACGGTGAGGTCATAGCGGAGTCCTTTTTCGGAGATGTCCGTTGTGATTTGTTTGGAGTTTCTGGCCTCCAGCTTCGCAGCACTTACATCTTTCAGAAAGTCACCGGAATTAAGAATTTTGAATAACAGCTGATCACCTTCCTCGCCATACTTGCCCGTGAGGGTGGAGAGGTTCTCCATAGCTGGAGTTTCCAGGGGCTGAAATCCGAACTTTTGAAACACCTTTCGGATGGCATCCAGAATAAACTGGCGTTTGGCCATCACAGCCGGCCCAAAATCTCGCGTTCCCTTCGGTAAAGTCGGTTTCTCCATAACATCGCAATATGATCAGGATTTAAGGATTTTGGGATTTTCGGGGTGGTTTTTTGATTAGGAACCGGGCGTTTTGGGGCTGAAGTGAATCTTTATCGGGAAATAGCGGGTTTCACCGTTGTAAAATCGACAAAACTTACGCATTTTTGCGCCCTCAAAATAGCACAGTCATGGCCGTTACAAGATTGAAAAGAAAGAATCGTAAGGATAAGTCAAAGTCAGCCGTAAGACGCCAGTCGTTGAAAATCCAGAACTTTCAGCCGGTAATTAAATCGGTTGATGTTGAAAAGATCAAAGAAGAATTCAAGGCAAAAGCCGGCAAGAAGGCTTAATTGCTTTACTGATATTTTAGTTACTTTGACCCTGATGGTATCATCAGGGTTTTTTATTGAATAGCAATGGCTCAACTTCATTTTGTTTGCTGGAATGTGAATGGCATTCGTGCCATGATTAAGAAAGACTTTCTGAAAGACCTCGAAACCATGAATGCGGATGTGCTCTGTTTTCAGGAGACGAAGGCTTCGGTTGAGGATGTGAAGGATGTGGTGCAATTGATTCCCGGCTACCACGGATTTGCCAATTCATCAAAAGCACGCAAAGGATATTCCGGCACGGCCATCCTTTCAAAAGAAGAGCCATTGAACGTTACCTATGATATGGGGCTTGAAGACCACGACATGGAAGGCCGCGTGATCACAGCGGAGTTTTTAACGTATTTTCTGGTGACGGTTTATACCCCCAATTCAGGCGATGGCTTGAAACGGTTGGATTACCGCGAGACGTGGGACGAAGCATTTCGCGATCACATCGTTTCTCTGAAGCGCAGGAAACCGGTAATCGTGTGTGGCGATTTAAATGTCGCTCATCGGGAAATCGACATCGCGCGTCCAAAAGAAAATTACAATAAATCAGCCGGGTATACGCAACGCGAGATTGATGGTTTTCAGAAACTTCTGGATGAGGGCTTTATCGACACGTTCAGGCATTTTAATCCCACGGAAGTGAAGTACACGTACTGGAATAATTTGTTCAACTCACGCGCGCGGAATGTAGGGTGGAGGATCGATTACTTCCTCGTTCCGGAAAACATGATCTCAAAAGTGAAGAAAGCGGAAATCTACAACGAATACCTGGGATCGGATCATTGCCCGATTGCGTTGACGGTGGAACTCTAATTCACGCGTTCAATATCCGCACCCAGTGCCCTCAATCGCGTATCGATGTTCTGATAGCCGCGATCAATTTGGTCGATGCTTGAAATTTCACTCACGCCATTAGCCGACAACGCAGCAATCAATAAGGCCACGCCTGCGCGGATGTCGGGGGAAGCCATTTTAATGCCGCGTAACGCCTGTTTGCGGTCGAGGCCAATTACGTTTGCCCGATGCGGATCGCAGAGGATGATCTGCGCACCCATGTCGATCAGTTTGTCGACAAAGAACAAGCGGCTTTCAAACATCTTCTGATGAATCAGCACCGACCCTTTGGCTTGGGTAGCAACCACTACCACAATGCTGATCAGATCGGGCGTGAAACCCGGCCAAGGAGCATCGGCTATGGTTAATATGGAACCGTCTATGAACGATTCAATTTCATATTTTTCCTGCGCGGGGATGTGAATATCATCTCCGCGGAATTCCATCTTAATCCCGAGCCTTCTGAAAATCTCCGGGATGATCCCCAGCATGTCGATGCGACAATTTTTGATGGTGATCTCCGATTGCGTCATGGCTGCCAGACCAATGAAACTTCCGATTTCAATCATGTCGGGCAGGAGCGTGTGCTCGGTTCCACCAAGCTTTTCCACCCCTTCAATCGTCAACAGGTTAGATCCAACACCCGTTATCTTTGCGCCCATCCGGTTGAGCATGCTGCAAAGTTGTTGTAAGTAGGGCTCGCAGGCTGCGTTATAGATTGTGGTTTTACCTTTTGCCAGAACTGCTGCCATGACAATGTTTGCAGTTCCCGTTACAGAGGCTTCATCAAGCAGCATGTACGTGCCTTCCAATTTGGAGGCATCAATTTCAAAGTACTGATTGTTCGAGTCGAAGTTGAATTTCGCGCCAAGCTTCTGGAATCCGATGAAGTGCGTATCGAGCCTCCTTCTTCCGATCTTGTCACCACCGGGCTTCGGCAAACTTGCCTTCCCGAAACGGGCCAGAATTGGTCCGAGCAACATCACCGACCCGCGCAATGCGGCAGCCTTCGTGCGATAGGCTTCGCTCTCTAAAAATTTGATGTTAACGTTGGCGGCTGTGAAGCGGTAAGAATCCTTGCTGAGTTTTTCAACGTTTGCACCGAGGTCGCCTACCAGTTCGATCAGTTTGTTAACATCGCGGATATCCGGAATGTTGTGGATGGTTACGGGCTGATCGGTTAACAATACTGCACTGATAATTTGTAACGCCTCGTTCTTCGCGCCCTGCGGAATGATCTCGCCCTTTAGCTTATTGCCGCCTTTGATTCTGAAAATGCTCATGCTGGATAGTCAAGTTGAAAAATTAGCCAATGAAAGTCAACGGTATACCGCTGAATCATTGGCTAATGATGTTATTAAGGATAAGAATATTATTGATCTCTTCTTTTGTTCTTGTTTTTGAACCGGTTACGGTTTTTGTTACGGTGACCGTTATTGCGATGCTGTCCACCACCCTGAGCGGCTTCCTGTACCGGCTTGCGCTTTTCGCCTTTGTAAAGCTGCTCAAACAGGTTATCTTCACGCACCTTGCTTAAATCAAGCGAAAGCTTGCCTTGTGACATGGTTCGGATGTCGTTTACGATCACTGAGTCGTCAAGTGTTTCTTTGTTCCAGGCACCGTAAAACGTTTTCATCAATTTGCCCAGATAAATCACCGCCTCATTGCGTTCCTGCTCGTTTTCGAGATTCATGGCTTCTTTCACAAGGCGTTCTATGTTCTTGCCGTAATGCTTGAACCGGATATTGCTTTGCGGATAACCGATATGCTTTGGTCTTTTAAACAACGTTTCGCGATCAGGCATCGGGAATGGGCTGTTCAAGTCCAGGTTAAAATCAGCGATTACATACAGATCATCCCACATGCGCTGTGGATTTTCAGGTGTTGCGTCTTTTACGCTGGGCGTTAATTGCGTCATCAGTTCGATGAGCGTGTAGGCCATTTCAGTCCGTTTTTCTTTGTCGGGAATGCTGCGAATGTATTCTGTCAGCTTCTGAACATTGCGGCCATATTCTTTTAAAATAATATCGGGCCGAGAGGTGTTGTATTCTCCAATCATGTAATCGTTGTGAGTCGTTAGTATTTTGTGTCGAGTTTGCAGCAGTCAAGATCTGTTTTGATGATCCATGGACTTAAGACTGAGTACTCAAAACTGCTATTCGTGTATTTTCAGTTTGGCAAAGCTAAGTAATAAGGTCTTCTCACCAAAATCGTCAAAAATTATTTTGGCTTTCTTATCCGGACCGCTGAAATCCAATTTTTCGACCTTGCCAAAGCCGAATTTCGGATGTTCAACCTTCATTCCCTCACGCAGCAACGCGTTGTCGCTCGGCTTAAAATCTACCGGGGGCTTGTAGGCGGTTGATTTGGGTTTGAGCGGCTGGGATGCAACAGTCTTCTTGATTCCCTGAACCAGCGTTCTCGCATAGCCGCTGCTTACCGGTGTCGACTCCATGCTGGAGTATTTTGTACTCATCTTGATGAAGCCGGGATCGATATCATCGATAAAACGACTCTTCTCGCAGTTCTTTAATCGCCCAAACCGGTAGCGGGTGATGGCGTAGGAGAGAAACAGTTTTTTCTGCGCTCGGGTGATTGCCACATAAAATAATCTGCGTTCCTCTTCCAGATCGGCACGGCTGCTCAGCATCATTTGCGATGGAAACAGGTCTTCTTCCAGGCCCACGATGTACACGTATTTAAACTCAAGACCTTTCGCCATGTGAATGGTCATCAGCGTCACCTTATCGGGATCACGATCTTTATCTTCATCCTGACCCGTCACGAGCGAAACCTCCTGTAAAAATGCGCCCAGCGATTTATCTTCCTTTTCAGGATCTTCGACAAATTCTTTGATGGCGTTCAGTAATTCCTGAACGTTTTCATACCGGCTCAATCCTTCAACTGTCTTATCTTCGTACAGTTCTTTCATCAGCCCGGAACCTTTGGCGATGTCGAACGCAGCATCGTACGCATCTTTTCTTCCAACCTCCAGTTCAAACCGTTTGATGAGCGTAACAAACTCATCAATTGCTCCGATGGTACGACCGGTTACGAAATGTTTCGGGTCTTGAAGTACTTCCCAGATTGATGCACCCTGATCGTTGGCTCCTAAAATAAGTTTGTCAACGCTGGTGTCGCCAATGCCTCGTTTAGGCAGGTTAATAATTCTTCTGAACGCGGCTTCATCGTTGTGGTTCAAAACGAACCGCATATACGCCAGCAGGTCTTTGATCTCCTTTCGCTGATAGAAGGAAAGCCCGCCGACAATTTTGTATTTGATGTTCAGTCTTCGGAGCGACTCTTCCATCGCGCGTGACTGACTGTTTGTACGATACAGGATTACAAAATCACTGAACTTCAACTGATTTTGCATCTTTTCTTCGAAGATGGAGGATGCAACCAGTCGCCCTTCTTCATTATCAGAAAGGGCCTTGATCAGTTCAATCTGATTACCTTGTTCATTGGCAGTCCAGACATTTTTTGGAATCTGCGCGCGATTTCTCCGGATGACGGAGTTAGCAGCATTGACAATGTTCTGGGTCGAACGATAATTCTGCTCGAGCTTGAACATTTTCAGGTCGGGGTAATCGCGTTCGAAGTTGAGGATGTTGGTAATGTCGGCTCCGCGGAATCCGTAGATACTCTGGGCATCATCGCCAACCACACAAATGTTGCGGTACGCCGAAGCGATTTTTCGAACGATGCTATACTGGCAAAGGTTTGTATCCTGGAACTCGTCAATCAACAGGTATTTGAACCGTTGCTGGAGTTCATTCAATACGTCAAGATGATCTTTCAATAATTTATCGGTATTGAACAGGATGTCATCAAAGTCCATGGCATCTGCCTTGAAGCATCGCTCCTGGTAAGTCTTGTAAATTCGGCCCATCTCGGGGCGGAGGTTGCTGGCATCATCGGCCATGAGTTCGCCATTGGCCAGATACGCCTGCCAGCCAATCAGTTGATTTTTGGCTGCCGAGATCCGGTTATAAACCACATTAGGTTTGTAAACGGTTTCATCCAATCCCATTTCCTTCACCACCTGCTTAATGATGGTTTTGGAATCATCGACATCGTAAATTGTGAAATTCTGGCTATAGCCGAGGCGTGTACCTCTGTCGCGCCCACGCAGCAGTCGAGCAAACACCGAGTGAAAGGTGCCCATCCAGATATTGCGTGCATCAGAACCAACAACGTGCTCCACGCGCTCGCGCATTTCTTTCGCTGCCTTGTTGGTAAAGGTGAGCGCCATGATGGTGAACGGATCAACATCTTTTGCCTTGATCAGGTGTGCGATGCGAAACGTCAACACCCGGGTCTTGCCTGATCCCGCACCGGCAATCAGCATGGTGGGGCCCTCCGTATTCACGACACCTTCGTACTGCGAAGGGTTCAGCTGCTCTAAATAATCCATACGACCCCGCAAGGTAATTGATCCTTTCTATCCTTCATAAAATATTTCCCGCCACAGTTTATTTACCGGAATGTTGCACCGTTGCACGGTGAAAAGTACTTTTGTTAAACCCGTTTATACTTGAACCTGCCGACTTCACCTGCTTTTTTTGATTCTTTTCAGGATGATGGTTTTGTGACAACGGCTGCCGAGCCGTGGATTAAAGTAAAGGTTCAACTCATTCAGCAATATTTCGAATCTTTCATCACCAATGTTTCCGGAAAAGTCAATGACATCGTGTTTGTTGATCTTTATTCGGGTTCGGGTCTTTACTCCATCGGACACCAAAAACAACTTTTTCCATCGGTTTCACTGACCTCGCTTCAGGACAATCTGCCGGTTTCGAAGTGGATATTCTGCGAGCAATCGTCAGAGAATGCCAAAGCGTTGAAAGTCAGGGTGAATAAATATTTCCGCGGCAAGAACGTGGTGATTTTTGAATCAAAACCTGAACACCTGCTCGATAAGTTTCGTTCGTATATCCCGCAATCCAAAGGCAACTATAAGGTAGCCGTGTTTTGCGTAGTCGATCCCTTTTCGTTCGATATTCCCTTTACGATCCTCGACAAGTTGAACGACCTCGGTTTTACGTTTTTGATTCCCTATACGTTTAGTCTTACCGGCCGGCTCGATTATCGATTTTACCTGCGCGATCAGCGTGAACGCCTGACCCGTTACCTGGGCGGATTCAAGGACATTGAGAAACTTGATGAGGTTAAAAGCAACGTAGAGTTTTACCGAAAACTGGTAAAAATCCAACAGAACAATATGCTTATGCTTGGCCTCAACACCACCGTTTCGGTACACAAGCTTAGTTCGGGGTTGATGGAGCTGCCATTCTATTATATGGGCTTTTATTCGCGACAAATTTCGGCCAAGACTGTCTCAACCGACATTCAGCGACAGGCCACAACACAATTTCAGTTATTTTAGCCCCCGGAACGATCAAATCATAGCGCGTGTAGCGCTTGTCATGACATATGCTGCAAGTAGGAGAGATATTGATATCGGATGATGTAATCGAGAAAGAGTTTGTCTGTAATCTCGATAAATGCAAAGGTGCCTGTTGTGTAGAAGGCGACTATGGCGCTCCGCTGGATGAAGACGAGCTGGAAATCCTGAAAGAAATTTACCCGGAGGTAAAGCCGTACTTGTCGGAGGCCGGAATTAAAGCGATCGAAAAGCAAGGCACTCACGTACTCGATGAAGATGGTGATTTGTCAACGCCTACCATTAAGGGCCGTGAATGTGCCTATGCGATTTATGACGAGAAGAATGTTTTGAAGTGTGGCATAGAACAGGCTTATCTCGATGGCAAGATCAAATGGAAAAAGCCAATCTCGTGTCATCTGTATCCAATCCGCATTACCAAGAAGAAACACTTCGAGGCGTTGAATTACCACAAGTGGAGCATCTGCTCACCGGCTTGCTCGCTAGGCAAAGAATTACAGGTACCGGTGTACAAGTTTCTGAAAGAACCGCTCATCCGCAAGTACGGACAAGAATGGTATGATGAACTTGAAAAGGTGATTGTAGCATATGCCGAAAGCAGAAAGAAATAAACTGCTTACTGTACAATCTGAATATTCTCATAGCGCACACTGAGATCTGCCACGGCAGGACCATTCACACTCGTATAAATGTTTACGCCCACCGCCAGCGTGGCAGGAAGATCCGGGCGGTTATATTCTCCCAGTAAAACCCAATCAGAATCAACAGGTGATTTTTTGGATAAGGTAAACGTGTTGCCGACCCGCACGATTTTCAGATCATGACTGATCTGCGCATCGGTAAAGGGCAACTGATTTTGTCCGGTAGGCTGATAGACAGAACTACTGTTGGTAGTGCTTTTGATTTCGGCACCATGCCCTCCGGGCGTCACACCCGAGACAAGATGTACGTAATCCTGATCTTCCGGTGAGGCACTGGGGTTGCGGGCCATCAGGCCACCGAGGCAAACCGTGCATTCAGTCGCTTGTGCGTTGTTGGTTCTTTTCACCGCCGATACGGTGGCTGTTAGCGTAAAGTTTCCTGTGACCGTTCGGTACACGTGTGCACCTTCGCTCGCGTTGTACCAAAGTGCGTTGGCCTGAAGGTCTAGCTGCAGCGTGGAGCCGGTATTGGTTTTTACCTGGAATACGCTTGCGTTATGCGTGTCCCAGATTTGATTGTTGTAAATAATTTGATTTTCCTCCAGAACTGTTACCGCGCACGCACTTTCGTGCGTTCCTTGTTCATCCGATACACTGATCTCGGTTGTTCCGGAGGCGAGTGCAGTGATTTTCCCCTCCGAATTGACAGTTGCCACAGACGGGTTTGCAGAAACCCACACTAATTTTTCATCACTTGCGGAAGCGGGAAGAATAGTTGCCGCAAGGGTATGGGTGTCACCGATGTACAATACCAGTTGGGTATCGATAAGGCTAATCGAAGATATTCTTTTTGAAGGAGTGTTAGTGTCAGATTCTGAGCAACTTACCAGCGTGAGAACGGCAACGATTACCAATAATCTTTTCATGAGGTGGGGCGCGGTTTTCAACGGGCATATATGCCGGGTACCGGATTAAGGTAACAGAAAATTTTATGCATTTGGTGGAAAGACCTTGCAAAACCGTTCAGCAGCCAATCTTTTTTAAACAGAAATAGTTAGTTTGAGCGCTGTAACCCGTTAACCTACGTACTGCTAAACCTATGAACCTTTCCAGCGCGCTCCGGTCGTGTTTCGTTGTTGCCTTTTTTGTAAGTGTTTTCTTTCTCACGGGCTGCAGCGATGACACTCCCCGCATCCTTGTCTTTTCAAAAACTTCCGGATTTTACCACGAGTCAATCCCAACCGGCATCGAAGCGATTCAAAAGCTCGGTGCAGAAAATGGTTTTGCTGTAGACACCACCCGGGATGCTTCGGTGTTTACGGAAGGTAAATTGAAAAAGTATCAGGCGGTTGTATTTCTCAGCACCACAGAAAATGTCCTGAATGCCGATCAGCAACTTGCCTTTGAACGCTTCATTCAGGCCGGAGGCGGATACGTTGGCGTTCATGCCGCTGCCGACACCGAATATGAATGGCCGTGGTACAACCGATTGGTGGGAGCATATTTTCTCGGCCACCCTGCAATACAGCCTGCCGTGATCAACGTAATTGACACGACCCATTTGTCTATGAAAGGACTTCCTTCGCGCTGGGAACGAACTGACGAATGGTATAACTATAGAAACATTTATACAGGTATACATGTGCTCGCAGAACTGGATGAGAAAACATATGAGGGTGGAGAGAATGGTGCGAATCACCCCATCGCCTGGTATCACGCGTTCGATGGCGGCCGGTCGTTTTATACCGGCGGAGGTCATACAAAGGAAGCGTATGCCGAACCTTTGTTCCTGAAACATCTGCTGGGTGGCATCCGGTATGCAATGGGTGAAAACACGGTGCTCGATTACAGTAAGTCGTATGCCGTTAAAACACCGGAGGAAAACCGGTTCACGAAAACAATTTTGGTGAACGACCTGAATGAGCCGATGGAACTGGCTGTTGCCAGTGACGGGCGCGTGTTCTTTGCGGAACGCTCCGGGGGTTTATATGTGTACCGGCCAGCCGAAGGAACACATGCGCTTCTTCACAAGTTTAACGTGATGCCCGATTCTGAGGAGAATTTTGGAAGTGGCATTCTCGGCTTAACCATTGACCCTGATTTTGACAAGAACAATTACCTGTACCTGTTTTATACTCCCAACGAATTGCCGATCCATCAGAATATCTCACGATTCAAGGTGAGTAAAGACAATGTAATTGATCTTAAATCAGAACAAATTCTGATTAAGATTCCGCTGGAAGCGGAGGTAGGTGCGCATGCCGGGGGTTCGCTGGCATGGGACAAGGATAAAAATCTGTACATGTCGACCGGTGATAACACGGTCCCATTTGCTTCGGATGGTTACGCTCCGCTGGATGAAATTCCCGGACGAATCATTTATGATGCGCAACGCTCAGCCGGTAACACCAACGACCTGCGGGGAAAAATTTTGAGAATTCATCCGGAACCTGACGGAACCTACACCATTCCGGACGGTAATTTGTTCCCGAAAGGTTCAGCATCAACACGGCCTGAAATCTATGCGATGGGCTGTCGCAATCCGTATCGGATGTCGGTCGACCCGAAAACCTCTATTGTGTATTGGGGGGAAATTGGGCCGGATGCCGGCAATGACGGAACGCATGGGTCGCGCGGGTACGATGAAATTAATCAGGCAAAGAAGCCGGGCAATTTTGGCTGGCCTTACTTTGTCGGTGATAACAAGGCCTATCCCGAATACGATTTTGCGACTAAGGCGCTTGGCGCTCTGTACGATCCCAATGCTCCGGTGAATGTCTCCGTCAACAATACCGGCTTAAAAGACCTTCCTCCGACTCAGCAAGCCATGATTTGGTATCCGTACGACAAGTCAGACGAGTTTCCGGATGTTGGTACAGGAGGCCGAAGCGCGCTGGCCGGACCGGTCTATCATTTTGATAAGAACCTGAAATCGAACACCAAGTTTCCGGAGTACTTCGACAAGAGTTTGTTTATCTACGATTGGATGCGGAACTGGGTGTTTGCCGTTCGGCTGGATGAGAACCAGAATTACGTTCGAATGGAGCCTTTTATGTCGGCCACGGGCAATTTCAAACGACCCATCGATCTTGAAGTCGGCCCCGAGGGCTCATTCTACATGCTTGAATATGGATCGGTGTACGGCATTGATAATGTAGATGCCCGGCTGGTGCGAATCGACTACAATCCGGGCAACCGGAAACCAATTGCACGAATTACGGTATCCGACACGATCGGGATAGCGCCCTTCAAAGTAAAGCTAAGCGGCAAGAAGAGCTCAGACTTCGATGATGATCCCCTGAAATTCGAATGGTCAATTGACGGTGAGAAATTTTCGAGTCAGGACCTGGAATATACTTTTTCCAAAAATGGCGTTTATAAAATCACGCTTTATGCTTCTGATCCCGCAGGTGCACGGGATTCCGAAACGATTGAGGTCAAGGTAGGAAATACGGTCCCTGCGGTCGCCATCACCACAAGCTGTAACAGCACGTTTTTCTTTGACGATAAACCCTTTCCATATCAGGTAACAATCACTGATAAAGAAGATAAACAACTTTATCCGGAGAATGTGATGATCGATTTAACGTATACCGAGAAGAGCGTTAAACAGGTTGGGCATCAGGCAGTATCGTTTGATGCGGGTCAATCCATGATCGAAAAGAGTGATTGCAAAACCTGTCATCAGTTGGAAGGTAAATCCATCGGTCCTTCTTTTCTGGAAATTTCCAAACGTTATAAGAGCGACAAAACTGCACCGGAAAGGTTGATCACCAAAATCATCGAAGGTGGAGGTGGAGTGTGGGGTGAAGCCGCCATGAGTGCGCATCCGCAACTTGCACGCGAAGATGTGGCAAAAATTGTTACCTATATTCTTTCCCTGTCGGCCGACAAGCCGAAGAGTTTGCCGCAAAGCGGATTGGTGACGTTTACCGAACACAAAAAAGCGGACGGCAAGGGTCGGTACATCTTGCGCGCTGTTTATACAGATCAAGGCGGAGAAGCGGTACCGCTTACCGGTGGTGCTACACTTGTACTCCGGCCGGCACGTGTTCAGGCTGAAGAAGCCGATGAATTACACAACATCAAAATAGGCGAAAAGTCAATCGGAAGCTTTCATCATAAGTCGTATTTTGTTTTAAAAAATATCGACCTGAAGGACATTCGGTATGTGACGTATAACTACGCTTCGCTGAATCGAGATGCCACTATTGAAGTACGTGTAGGATCGACTAAAGGTGAGTTGATCAGTTCTGCACCCTATACGGCAACGGGTGATTGGGAAAAATCCAGAATATTGACCGCTGCGATCAAGGATCCGGGTGGGAAAAATGATCTGTATTTTGTTATTGTCCGGGCCGAACCACCCAATGATCACGTGCTTGATCTGGATTGGATTGAATTTAAACGCTGATGCCTCTAAAACCATATTGATATGAGCAAGACTTTCGATGATTCGCGCAGAAATGCAATTAAGAAAATGGCTGGGTCGGCTGCGGTGGCCCTGGCCGGGATGTCGCTTTCGCATCGTGTATTGGCCGCAGACGCGGTGTTGGATGACAAATTGAAGGGTAAAATCAATCACTCGGTTTGCCGGTGGTGCTACAACGATATTCCATTTGAAGACTTATGTAAAGCAGCCCAAGGCATTGGGCTCGCGTCTATTGAATTGACCGGGCCTGACGAGTGGCCAATCCTCAAAAGGTATGGCCTCACGGCTGCAATGGGATGGAGTGCGGAGAAAGGGATTACGGAAGGATTTAATAATCCTGCATTGCATGATGAATTGGTTACCCGCTACACGGAGTTGATTCCAAAAGCAGCTGCGGCAGGCATTCAGCAACTGATTTGCTTTTCAGGAAACAGACGCGGACTGGACGATGAAAAAGGCATTGAAAACTGTGCGGTTGGTTTAAAGCGGTTGATGCCTGTAGCCGAGAAATACAAAATCACATTGTCAATGGAGCTGCTGAACAGTAAAGTTGATCATGGCGACTACCAGTGCGATCATACGGCCTGGGGCGTGGCGCTTTGTGAAAAGATCGGTTCCGACAGATTTAAACTGTTATACGATATCTATCACATGCAAATTATGGAGGGCGATGTGATTGCTACGATTCAGCAGACTTCGAAATACATTTCGCATTATCATACCGGAGGGGTTCCGGGCCGGGCTGAAATTGATGAGACACAGGAGCTTAATTACCCTGCCATTATGCGGGCCATTGTCGAAACCGGATTCAAAGGTTACGTAGGACAGGAGTTCATTCCAAGAAGGCCGGATAAAATTGCCTCGCTGAAGCAAGGCGTCACGATTTGTGATGTGTAGTACCTCTTGCCCGATACGAATAAAAAAAGCGAGGTAATTGCCTCGCTTTTTTTGTGTTGTTGGATGACTCTCTATTTCAAATCTGAAAAATCAAAGCTCGTTTCCAGAAACTTGGTGGTGAACTTGCCCGACCGGAACGTTGGGTTGTCCATCAGCTTAATGTGGAACGGAATGGTAGTCTTAATTCCTTCAATCACAAACTCCTGAAGAGCACGCTTCATACGCGTAATCACTTCTTCGCGTGACTGTCCGCTCACGATCAGCTTGGCAATCATCGAATCGTAGTTCGGAGGAATGGTGTAGCCCGCATATACGTGGCTGTCAATACGCACTCCGTGTCCACCTGGCATATGCAGGTGTGTGATTTTACCCGGTGACGGTCTGAATCCGTTAGCCGGATCTTCCGCGTTAATGCGGCATTCCATCGAGAACAAATTCGGGAAATAGTTTTTTCCGGAAATCGGAACACCCGCAGCAACCTTGATTTGTTCTTTGATCAAGTCGTAGTCGGTAACTTCTTCCGTGATCGGGTGCTCTACCTGGATACGGGTATTCATTTCCATGAAGTAAAAGTCACCGTGCTTGTCAACCAGGAATTCGATCGTACCGACACCTTCATAGTTGATGGCCATGGCACCGTTAATTGCTGCAGCACCCATTTTCTCACGCAGTTCCTGCGTTACAATGGGAGAAGGGGTTTCTTCCACGAGCTTCTGATGTCTGCGCTGTATGGAACAATCACGCTCCGACAAGTGACAGGCTTTTCCATACTGGTCGCCCACGAGCTGAATTTCGATGTGACGAGGCTCCTCCACAAATTTCTCGAGGTATAAACCATCGTTACCAAACGCAGCGGCAGCTTCACGCTTGGCATCGTCCCACGCTTTCTTGAACTCACTTTCGTTGTTGATGATGCGCATACCCTTACCACCGCCTCCGGCAGTTGCCTTCACGATCACCGGGTATTTAATTTCTTTCGCAAGCTGTATTCCTTGCTCCATGGATTCCAGCAAGCCGTCTGATCCCGGAATTACCGGAACACCTGCTTTCTTCATTGTGTCTTTTGCCGTGGCTTTGTCGCCCATCGCATTGATCATGGCAGGAGAGGGTCCGATGAACTTAATGCCGTACTCATGACAAATTGCTGAGAACTCGGCCCGCTCCGATAAAAATCCATAGCCCGGGTGAATTGCGTCAGCGCCTGTGATTTCGGCCGCGGAAATAATTCTTGGAATGTTGAGATATGAATCTTTGCTGGGTGCGTCACCAATACAAACCGCTTCATCGGCAAAACGCACATGCAGGCTTTCGCGGTCGGCAGTAGAGTAAACAGCAACGGTTTTAATCCCCATTTCGCGACAGGTACGGATGATTCGCAGGGCAATTTCTCCGCGGTTCGCGATTAATATTTTCTTAAACATAGGTCGTTATCAGTTAAAAGTTAAAAGTTAATAGTGGATTGAAGTCGTTAATCGTAACAAGTACCGATAACGATTAACTATTAACATCTAACTAATCCGGTTCTACAACAAACAACACCTGATCGTATTCAACCGGCGAAGCGTTTTCTACCATCACTTTTACGATTGTTCCCGAAACTTCTGATTCAATCTCATTGAACAGCTTCATCGCCTCAATGATACACACAGTCTGTCCTTTCGATACTTTGTCACCCACCGAAACAAACGGTGCTGATTCAGGATTAGCCGTGCGGTAGAATGTTCCGATCATCGGAGACTTGATATCTACAGTCTTTTTACCGGATGCTGCTGGCGCTTCTGCTGCCTGTTTGGTAGCCTGAGGCTGAGCTGTCACTTGCGGAGCCGTTTGCTGAACGGGTGCCGATACGGATTGAACCGGTGCCGCAGAAACAGATTTAAATACTTTTTGATCGGGTTCACGCTTAACGTGAAGCTTGAGCTCCTTTGTTTCAACGTTTACCTCATTCAATCCCGTTTTGGAAATGAAATCGATAAGGTCGCGAATTTCGGTAGTCTTCATATCGGCTGAATTGGTTTTAGGTTCTGATTTGGTGCTGCGTGTTTTGGCCATGGTAGTTTTATTTTACGCGTTCAACATAAGCACCATTGCTGGTGTCGACTTTTATCTTGTCACCGGTGTTAACAAACAACGGAACTTTAATTTCTACACCATTCTCCATTTTAGCCGCCTTCAGGGTGCGCGTTGCCGTATCTCCGGCAAGGCCTGGCTCGGTGTATTGAACTTCAAGCACTACGTGAGCAGGTGCCTGAGCTGTGATGGGATCTTTTCCATCTTCAAACGCAATCAACAGCGTTACGCCTTCTTTGATGTAGGCCAGTGAATCGCCCAGGAGATTTTTATCCAGGTAAATTTGTTCGAATGTTTCATTGTCCATGCATACCAGGCTGTCGCCATCCTGATACAGGTAATTGTACTCTTTTGTTTCTACGCGCAGAATCTCAGCGGAGTCTCCCGGACGGAAACGGTTTTCAACCAACCGGCCGTTTCTCACGTTGCGCATCTTGATTTGGTAGAAGGCCCGTAAGTTACCCGGTGTGCGGTGCTGCAATTCTTCAACCTGCATTACTTCACCGTTGTAACGCATGTAATTTCCTTTGCTGAGATCAGAGATAGATGCCATAAAATTTTAAACGTCTTAATTTACAAATCAAATTCAAAAAGTGCTTTGGGAAGGCCTATTTGCCGTCATACGCCCATTTCAGGTAGATCGCGCCCCAGGTAAAACCTCCGCCAAAGGCTGCTAATATAAGATTATCTCCCTTTTTAAGCCTTTTTTCGTAGTCCCACATCAGGAGGGGTAAGGTCCCCGCTGTAGTGTTACCATATTTTTCGATGTTCATCATCACTTTGTCATCCGTAATGCCCATGCGGCTTGCGGTGGCATCAATGATGCGTTTGTTTGCCTGATGCGGCACAAGCCAGGTAACATCGTTGCTGGTCAGGTTGTTGCGCTGCATAACCTCGGCTGAAATTTCTGCCATGTTGGTCACGGCAAACTTGAATACCGTGGCGCCTTCCTGCTGAGCATAGTGGAGGTTTGCTTCCACCGATGCATGCGTAGCGGGAATACGGCTTCCACCTGCAGGCATGCTGAGGTATTGTGCACCAGATCCATCGCTTTTCAATACCGAATCAATCACACCCACATGCTCGGTGGTGGGTTCGAGTAATACAGCCCCGCAGCCATCGCCAAAGATGATGCAGGTAGCGCGGTCTTTGTAGTTAATGATTGACGACATCTTATCGCCACCCACAACAACAACTTTTTTGTGTGTGCCGGATTCAATGAATTTTGCACCGGTCGTTAACGCATACAGGAAGCCTGAACACGCAGCCGAGATGTCGTAGCTGAAGGAATTGGTTGCACCGACCATGTCTGCCACCAGGTTGGCAGTAGAAGGGAAGGGCATATCGGGCGTAACCGTTGCCACGATAATCAGATCAATCTCTTTTGGATCTGTTTTTGTTTTTTGAAGAAGTTCCTTTACGGCTTCTGCAGCCATGTGAGAGGTTCCCTTGCCTTCCCCCTTAAGAATTCGTCTTTCTTTGATCCCGGTTCGGGTGGTGATCCACTCATCGTTGGTGTCCACCATGGTTTCAAGTTCCTGGTTGGTAAGAATGTAGTCGGGAACATATCCGCCTACACCTGTAATTGCTGCCCGGATTTTGGTCATAACGTGTTTTTACGCTGATTCGATTTACCGTTTTCGATAAACCTATAAAATGCAAAAAGCCCGATTTTTCAACCGAGCATTTTAATAAATTGATTATCTGACAGTTAGTGTTTTCGATTCGGCTTTAGGCTGCTTGCGCAAGTGCTGATGGCCGGTGACCGAAAAAATGCGCTTCATGTCTTACGCTAACACCTCTTTTTCCATCACCACGCGGCCGTTGTAATACAACTTGCCTTCTACCCAGAAAGCGCGGTGAGGCAGGTGGTGTTCGCCGGTTGTCGGGCAAACCGCCAATTGCTTAGCCGTTGCTTTGTAGTGTGTTCTTCTTTTATCTCTGCGGGTCTTCGAGGTTTTTCTCTTTGGATTCGGCATAACTCAACTATTAATTTTTATTCAACTTCTTTAACATTTCCCAACGAGGATCAATCTCGTCAGTTTTCTTTTCTTCGGTTGAACCGGAAGTGTAGATCATCGTGTCTTCTTCTGATTCATCCTGGAATCTCGGATGCAGCTTTTTCATCGGTATCGCCAGGGCGATAAACTCGTAAATAAACTGCCCAATCTCCAGGCTTTCGGTTCCGTGATGGATCATCATCACATCTTCGCTGACTTCCATGTCCTGGTCGCCATACTTGAAGATGATTTTGCGATTCAGGCTAACCGGATAATCAAACTCATCCAGGCTGCGGTCGCAAATCAGTTTTACCGAACCCTCTATTTTAAAATCGGTTTCCAGAAAAGTCTCCCGCTTATCCAGCGCCACATCAACCTTGAACTTTCCTTCCGAAACCAGTCCTTTATCGTATTTCCTGAAAAACTCATCCCCAAATTCATAATGAAAGTGATGGATATTGAGGCTCAGGCCCAGAATATGAATGCGATAAGACTCCATAACAACCCCCTCCTGGGTACTGAAAATGGTCGGCAAATGTAGGAAAAAATATCAGAAATCGAAAAGAATAGCGGAATCCGGCCCGGGCCGGACCGTTTTTTTAAAGGTATTCCTCCATGGCCGTCAGGCGGAGCTCTTCACGGCCTTTTTTCTCGAAATTCTCAACAAAATAGTCGATGATACCCTTTTTGAACCCCAGTTTGATCGCCACATTCCGGCAAAAATTGAGTTCGCTGTCGAAAATTTTCTGGTCGGCAAACACCAGTTCAATGCTGGTGAGCAGGTAGTCGAGCTTCTGATCGATGGAAAGCGCCCCGAGCGACCCGATCGGCTCAGGGTTCTTGATCAGTTCGTTTACATCGTCTTCGGAGAAATTGCGGTCTTTCGCGATCCGATAGATCATTTCGCGTTCACTTCGGGCAAAATGCTTGTCAGCTTCCGCCAGTTGAATAAGAAGGTTTAGCTTTTTCCGGGTTACAATGTCCATGTGTACGGTCGTAAATGCTAAATATACGCTTCTGGTAACAGGCCGTCTACCTTTTAGAGCCTAATGTAAGAAATCAGACAATTAAGCTGATTTATTCTCTGCCGATGACTCGTGGCGAATCTTGAAAATATCAACCGCGGTGTAAATCGCTTGCCGCATGGATTTTTCATCGGCCTGATTTTTACCTGAAATTGCGTACGCTGTACCGTGATCGGGTGACGTGCGAATCACCGGAAGGCCGGCCGTATAGTTCACGCCCGAATTAAAGGCGATGGTTTTAAAAGGCGCGAGGCCCTGATCGTGATACATCGCCAGAATGCCATCGAATTTTAAATAGCCACCTGCTGCGAAGAAGCCATCGGCCGGTAACGGACCCGATACAATCTTGCCCTGATTCTTCAGGTCGTTGATTAACGGTTTCAGAATTTTCTCATCCTCTTCACCAATAAGTCCGTTGTCGCCTGCGTGTGGATTCAATCCCAGGATGGCAATCTTCGGCTTTGGTATTCCGAAGTCTTTCCGCAAGGATGATTCAAGTGCTTTGTATTTAGCTTCCACGCGCTCCCGTGTAATCAGCGAAGCAACCTGACTGATCGGTACATGCTCTGTGACCAGACCAACGCGCAACCCCTCGCTGGCCAGCAGCATCAAATGATCCTTGGTGCTGAAGAACTCAGCCAGGAACTCGGTATGACCTTTAAAAGGAAACTCGGCACTGTGAATGGTACTTTTATCAATGGGTGCAGTTACCAGTGCATCCAGCAAGCCGTCCTTTAAATCAGTCGCCGCTTGCTGCAGGGCCTGAAGCGCAGCGCGTCCTGCCTCTTTCGAAGGCTTGCCCGGATGTGCTTCCAGACTTTCATCCCACGTGTTCACCACGTTTACCTGCTTCGCAGCATATTGACCGCGGTTTCTCACCTGGCTATAGCTGAACTCTTCAATGTTGAGCTGCTTTTTATAAAATGAAAGAACCTTTGATGAACCGTATACCACCGGGGTAATCATGTTCAGCATGCGGTTATCGCAGAGTGATTTAATTACCACTTCCGGACCCACACCGTTGATGTCGCCAAGCGTAATACCGATCCGGGGTCGTTCTGATTTATGATGATGTGTCATGAATATCGGTTTTGGGGAGTACAATTTTACGGAATTTGTCGGCTTTAAAAATTTTGTGACCTACTTTCGTGGACAATGACACAACGCGGGGTTCGACCCAAGAAGTTTTTAGGGCAACATTTTCTGAACGATCAGGGCATCGCCAAACGAATTGTTAATGGCCTGGTAAAAAACGGAACTCCCAATGTGTTGGAGATCGGTCCCGGCATGGGCGTGCTTACGAGGTTTCTCGTGCAGGACGAAACCGTCAAGCTGAAAGTGATCGAGATCGACTGGGATTCGGTTGCCCACCTTAAAAAACATTTCCCTAACCTGGCAATTATTGAAGGTGATTTTCTTCAGCTTGATTTACAGCAGGTTTTTGGCGATCGTTTTTCAGTGATTGGAAACTTCCCCTACAACATATCATCGCAAATTTTTTTCCGGGTACTCGAACAGCGCAACCTGGTCGACCAGGTGGTGTGTATGCTGCAAAAAGAAGTAGCGGATCGGATCGCTGAACCGCCCGGCACCAAAACCTATGGTATTCTAAGTGTTTTGCTTCAGGCTTTTTATGACATCGAGTATCTCTTCAAAGTTCCACCGGGAGTTTTTACTCCGCCACCCAAAGTGATGTCGGCTGTCATCAGGCTCACACGTAACAAGCGTGATAAACTTGCGTGCGATGAAGCATTGTTCGTTCAGGTGGTGAAGCAGGGATTCAATAATCGGAGGAAAACTTTGCGTAACGCATTAAAAAACCTGAATTTAGCGGCCGAATTTTTATCCGATCCGATATTCGATCTGCGTGCTGAACGATTGTCGGTCGATGAATTTGTTTACATCACACAGTTAACTGAGAAGAGTCGTGGAGGAACTGATGCAGTTTGAGCTTTCCAAAGAGTTCGTTGAGCGTTTTCAGCGGGCACTGGATGAGCGCGACCATCCGTTTATCCTTCAGGTTCTCGAAGATGTAAACCCGGCTGATATCTCGGCATTGCTCTACGAGTTTAACTCCGAAGAGTCGAAATACGTGATGGATATGCTGCCGCTTGAAGTTCAGGCGGAAATCGTCCGGGACCTTGATCCGGTTACACGCGTTAATTTTCTGAAAGTTTACGAAACGACTCAGATCATCACGCTGATCAATCTGCTGAATTCGGATGACGCGGCTGATATTCTGAACGAACTTCCGATTAAAGTTCGGGAAGAAGTACTGCACGGGCTCGACCCGGATTTACGCATTCAGGTGATCGACCTGCTTCGCTACGAAGAAAACGTAGCCGGTGGTTTGATGGCGAAAGAGCTTATCAAAGTGCGCAATCACTGGACGGTTGTTCAATGCATCGATGAAATCCGCAAGCAGGCTGAAAATGTTGATAAGTTTTATGCGGTGTACGTGGTCGATGATCAGGATAAACTCATGGGCCGCGTCTCGCTGAAGGACCTGGTGATCTCTGATGCACGCAAAATTGTGTCTGAAATTATCGAGGAGGAGGAAATCGTTTCGGTTGAAACCTATCTTGATGACACCGAGGTAGCCGACATCATGCGGAAGTATGACCTGGAATCGGTTCCGGTTGTAAACGTTCAGGGCCAACTGGTCGGGCGGATCACCATCGATGACGTGGTGGATGTGATCACCGAACAGGCCGAGGAGGACCGCCAGTTGATGTCGGGTATCTCAGAAGATGTTGAAGAAGACGACAGTGTTTGGAAGAACACCCGTGCGCGTTTGCCCTGGCTTTTGATTGGAATTTTTGGCGGACTCCTGAACGCAAAGTTCATGGGTATTTTTGAGAAGGAGATCATTCAGATTGCGGCCATCGCTTTCTTTACTCCCCTGATTCAGGCAACCGGTGGTAACGTGGGTATTCAATCATCGTCATTGATCGTTCAAAGTCTTGCCAACCCGGGCTTCGTGGAAGAAGGACTTTGGTCTCGCTTGTCGAAGGTTTTTGTTGTTGCGCTGGCAAACGGCATTTTCCTTTCGGTGATTGTTTTAGGGGCTAACCTTGTATTGTTTGATCATCAGACGCTGTCGTTCATCGTGTCTATTGCGCTTTTTAGTGTTGTCGTATTTGCGTCCTTTATTGGCACCGTTACGCCATTGATTCTTAATCGGTTTGGATTCAACCCTGCACTGGCCTCCGGACCGTTTATCACCACAACAAACGATTTGCTGGGGCTCACGATCTACTTTCTCACGGTACACCTCCTGATGTAAAGGCCTTAGACTCCCCGCCCGATTGCCAAAGAGGTCAATTTCGCGTGTCAGATTTGCTTCAGTTTTGCAGGTATTGGCATATGTGCCTTTTTTATTACATCAGACTGTCGTCAATTTGATCTTCATGTTAAAAATCCTTTAGATTTGGGATAGGCGACTTGCCATGGCTTTAAAAAATCGGATTGATAAGGTAAAGGAGTTTTTCAATAACGTTATTGAAAAGCCGCTGCTCACCTCAACGCTCGTGTTGATTATGGTGGCCGTGATTGTTATTGGTCTTAGCCTGCGGTACTACATAAACGACTTCGACAACTTCATTCCCCAGATTCTTGCCGAGGCACACGGGATGATTTTCGACATCGCGGTGATCGGTATTTTGATTTTTTGGTTGAATCAGAACGGTGAGGTGCGTCAACGCATTCGTACCTATCGCGATGAGATTGACGACTTCCGGTTATGGGAATCAGAGGAGGCTGCGTTTCGAACCGTGGGTAATATCAAAAGGCTTAATCGCCATCGCATTTATGAAATCAACCTGGTGAATTGCTTTTTAACGCGCACCAATTTGAACTATGTAAACCTGAAAGGGTCAAACTTAAATTCAGCCAATCTTTCTCAGGCATCGCTGATTGAAGCGAACCTGGAAAACACCCGTCTCAACCAGACGAATCTCGAGAACTCAAACCTGAATCAAATAAACCTGAAAGGAGCGTATGCCAGCGGAGCAAACTTTAAGGATGCTTTTCTGATCAAAGCTCAGTTCGATGGAGCTTTTCTGATCAAAGCAAATTTCAACAATGCCTACCTGATGGAGGCTAATTTGCAAAACTGCTACTTGATGGGCGCTGATTTTGAAAATGCCAGCCTGTATAAGGCAGACCTTCGCGGAGCAAAAGGCCTGACGGTTGAACAGCTTTCCAGAGCCAAGACACTCTACCTCGCGAAATTTGATGATGAGATTCTGGAGCAGGTGAAAACCAGCATTCCGGAACTTGTGGGAGCCTGATGCAACGCACGAATGATTCGAATGCGGACGAAAACCCCGATTTGTGCAGATAATTTAAACCATTAACTTTGTGCTACTGGAACAACGGTCTCACCTCCGAGGCCGTTGTTTTATTTTTAAGGTTGGTACAAAACATTGTGCATATATGAGCAAGAAGATTTCATACTATACAAAAGACGGGCTTGAGAAGTTAAAGACTGAACTCGCTACGCTGAAATCGAAAGGAAGGGCAGACATTGCGAAGCAAATTGCGGAGGCCCGTGATAAAGGCGACTTAAGTGAGAATGCCGAATACGATGCAGCGAAAGATGCGCAAGGTCATCTCGAAGCAAAAATTGCTCAGCTCGAAGATCTGGTTGCGAATGCGCGCCTGCTGGATGAATCAAATGTCGATACTTCTAAGGTTTCGATCCTGTCGAAAGTAACCATCAAGAATAAAAAGAACGGGGCTTCGGTAACGTATATGCTCGTTTCGGAGGAAGAAGCCGATTTAAAGGCAGGTAAAATTTCCACGATGTCACCTATCGGCAAAGGCCTTCTCGGAAAATCGAAAGGAGACATTGCTAAGATCAAAACTCCGGCAGGAGAGATGGAGTTTGAAATTGTAAGCATTGGCGTTTAACGATGGCTTCGATATTTACACGCATTATTAACCGGGAGATACCCGGTCACATTATCGCTGAAGACGACAAGTTCATTGCCTTCCTTGATGTGATGCCGCTTGTGCACGGTCACGTACTGGTTGTGCCGAAACAGGAAACAGACTACATCTTCGATCTTGATGACGAAACGCTTTCAGGTTTGTACGTATTCGCTAAGAAAGTTGCGGCAGCGCAGAAGAAAGTAATTTCCTGTAAGCGCATAGGCATTGCCGTGATCGGACTTGAAGTTCCACACGCGCATGTGCATCTGGTACCCATGAATTCTGTCGGGGATATCAATTTTACGCAACCCAAATTGAAGCCTTCTCAGGAAGAACTGGCTTCTGTTGCTGAAAAGATCAGAAACGCTTTCTGATCAATCAATAAAATCAATGTCGATGTTGAGGGGATACCGCATCAGGTAATCAAGTGCCTCTTTTACGGTAACATCTTCAAACAACACTTTGTAAAGTGTGCTGGTTATCGGTGCACGAACCTTGTAGAAATCGGCACACTTTTTCATGATCCGCACGGTGTTAACACCTTCGGCAACTTCGTCCATGCTTGCAAAAACTTCGGCCGGCTTCATTCCCTGCGCAAGCTTATAACCCACTTGAAAGTTTCGGCTCAGGGGACTGTTACAGGTAGCGACCAGATCGCCAATACCGGCGACACCGAGAAAAGCTTTGGTTTTTCCACCCAGCGCCCGGCCGAGGTGAATGATTTCCACTACGCCCCGGCTGATCAGTAGACCTCGGGCATTCTCGCCATAGCCCATGCCGTTCAGTGCACCGGCAGCAATGGCAATGATATTTTTCAGAACTCCGGCCAGTTCCACGCCAATGAGCTCGTTATTTCCGTATACCTGGAAGCGGTCGCTCCGCAATAATCTTTTTCCAATGCTGATGACTTCGTTAAACGGACTTGCGACTACCGTTGCCGCGGGCTGCCGTGCTGAAAGTTCCTTCGACAGGTTTGGGCCAGCCAAACATCCTACGCGTACCACAACACTCTCCTCGCGAATTACTTCACTCATCGTTTTAACCTGTGTGCGGTTAAGTTTGGTTACCGTTTCAAGCGTTTGGCCTTTCGGCAAGGTGATGTCAAGACCTTTGGAGCCATGGATCAACACGTGATACGGATGAAGATAGGGTGAGAGCTTCCGCATCATCTCACGAAAGTGAGCGGACGGCACGATGGGAAAAATGATATCGCACTGGCGGGCAAGTTCTGCCAGATCGTTGATGGGTGTGATATGTTTGTTGAGCTTGTGGCCGCGGATTTCGCGCTTTTGTAAGATATGTTCAATTGTTTTTTCATCGCGCACGTAAAGAAATACGTTGCGATGTCTGGCCAGCAGATTCGCTACAGTGGTGCCAAAATTACCTGACCCGATAACACCAACGGGAGGGAGGTCAGATAAACTTTTCGAGGTCATAGCCTGCCAACCGGTTGTGATAAAAATACAGTGTGTTCAGATCTTTCGTAACGATATTGCCTTTCTTATCCATAAGCAACGGACGCTTCAGGTGGAAGTTACCCACGTTCTCAAGCCCGTGCCGGATAACCAGATCAATCTTGCCTTTCAGGTGTGTCGCGTGATTCGCTTTACCTTCTTTTTTCAGATTGTAAATCTGTTTCCTGACGCGTTTGCACGTCTTTCGGAATTCCTGATAATCGAGCGTTAATTCTTCTTCCGGTAAGCGAAGCAATCCAAACAGGTCGAGTTTCGGATGTTGCTTTTGCCACATCTCGAACGCAACGAAGGCAACCAGATGACTTGCAAATGTGCGGTGAATCTTATGATACTCGGCCACAATGCGCTGACTGAGCATGCGGGTGTATTCGTCTTCCCGTTGCTTATCGATCGTGATCTGACCGTTCGAGATAAAGTAATCGCGGGTATCAATGATGCGGCCTTGTGCGTCAAGACTGTTTCCGTCCTCGTCCACATAGTTCCCCATGATATCCAATCCGCGGCCGATAGAAACGGAAATGTTCGACCCTTTCGTAAAGAACTTGAATAAGAACTGAATCAGTTGAACGCTGCCGTATTTATCATCTTCCGGCAGGTAGCGATCCTGTCCTTTGATCGAGAGATAGTCGTCAATCAACTCGGGAGCTTCCAGTACGAAGTGGTAGTTAAGCGTCACTGGAACTACGAAAATTTTCCGGGGCGTTTCGCCTTCGGGTGTTTTCAGGTAGATGTTGCGTTGTGCTTCGGTGGCGGTCGACAGCAATCCGAGCTTCAGCATTTTTTCGATGGTGCCTGACCGCGAACGGGTTCCTCCGGGGAAGAAAAGACTGTGCGCACCTTTCTCGATCGCCAACCCCGAATACATCTTCAATGTTTCCAGGTAGGGAAGGTTCTTCTTTCTGCGATCGACTTTATACGCACCCAAACTGTTCATGAAGTATGCGATGATCTTGATGTTGAACAGGTTTAGTCCGGCACCATAGATAAAGGCTGGCAAGCCGAGCGCGTGGATCACCCAGCCGATCAAAATGGAATCCAGGTTGCTGGAGTGCGTGGGAACCATTACGATGGTTCCGTTCTTCGCGAGGTTCCGCAATTGCTTCACTTTCCCGACAATCTGAATTTTGTCGCGAAGGGTGTATTGGTTTCTGAAAATGGCTCCGAATTTTTTTACGCGCGTAGCATTCAGCAATCGCGCAAACCAGAACTGAATAATTTCCCGCGCAAAGCGGTATGAACTGGGTTTAAAGTTCCCGGCAATTTCTCCGGCATAGCGCTGAACGATCCGTTTCAGTATTTCATCTTCCTTGCGCTCAGTTGCGTTGTCGTCAAGCGGTCGGGCGGTAAGTTCAATAAGGTCTTCCTTTACTTTAGCCCAGAATTTTGACTCATCGGGCGGGTCTACGCGCCAGCGGTTTCGCTTCATGCGTTGCTGTTCGCGATACACTGTGGCTTCCAGTTCATCGACAAGCTGTTTCCGCGTAGGCCGCATTTCCTTAATGCGCTTGAAGGCATGCTCTGCCACCTCTTCAATGAACTCTTTGCGGTTTTTACTCAGTTGATAAACCGGCCAATCCGGAATTTTATCAAGTATGGGCTTGTAACGCTTGTTCTTATTCTTTTTTTCGATGACTTCCACGGCTACAAAATACTATAATTCTGCGTTTTCTGCTGAACGCGCTGATTTTCAGAGATCCTTCTGCGAGTTGCGCAACGACTCGTGCATGGAATCGAACCGGACCATGGCTTCCCGGATAAAACCTTCGTTCACCACAGTATTCAGGTCTTTTTCTGAGGAAAGGTCGAACTGGTCGATTTTAAATGTCTGTTCCAGATAGCCTTTCTCCAGTTTTATAATGTACCGATTGTTCCAGGCGAAAAGCGTTATCCTGCAATCTGGGTGAGGTATTTCTCCGATTATCCGCATATGGGCGCGAAAGGTATTAAATCCGGGGTAAAACTTTTAAAAACAGACTAAAAAGCTATTTTTTCCGTTACTTTAAAGTGAATTTCCGGGGTTCTTGTTTGAGTTCTATATTGTAAGCCGATAGTCCTGAGTGTATGATTGAAAATTTTAGCCTGAACAAGGTGAAGTTGCTGGGGAGCTTTATTCTTTTTTTTGTTGCCATAACCTGTGCGCAAGCCTCGCACCTCCGTGCGGGCCAAATAACGATTGTGCGCAATTCCTGTACCTCCCGCGAAGTAGTAATCACCATTACCGTGTACACCAATACAGCATCCGAAGTTAAGTTTGGTGAAGACGGGATCCTCTACTTTGGGGATGGAACAAGTATGGTTGTTCCGAGAGTCGAGAATGTTGCTCAACCTCAACTCGGAACCAATATTGGCATTGCAACTTTTACGGTTCGTCACCTCTATGCCGGAGCAGGCAGTTACCTCGTTAGCTATGTTGAGCCTAACCGTAACGGTGGTGTATTGAACATGAGCGATTCGTTCTTCACTACGTTTTACCTTGAAACGCTGTTTGACCTTGCCGCACTGGGCTGTAATAACAGCCCTCAGTTAAGACGTGCACCCATTGATCAGGCATGCACCGGAGTAGCATTCTCTCATAACCCGGACGCTATTGATATAAATCCTGTAGGACCTGCAGATAGCCTTTCATATGAACTTGTAATTCCCTTCCGGGATCGCGGAACTCCGGTGAATGGTTATATATCGCCTGAACAGATGAGTGATGAAAACGAACTTGGTGGTTCGCCCACTTTTAGCATTGATCCGATCAACGGCACATTGGTGTGGGATGCTCCGAGCCAGCCGGGGGAATACAACGTAGCCTTTAATGTGGTGGAGTGGCGCAATACCGGTGGCACTTGGAAGAGAATCGGCTACGTGCGAAGAGATATGCAGATCATCGTGAATGGCGATTGCGACAATAACCGGCCAATACTTGAAACCCCTGCCGATACGTGCGTTGTGGCGGGTGCAAATATCCATAAGACAATCCGCGGCCAAGACCAGCCCTCAGACGGCCGTCCGCCAGATCCAATTAAGATTCAGGCGTTCTCTCTGGTATTTGAATTCCCGGCTGCGAAGTCTCCGGCAACCCGTACGCCGGTGCTGCGCGATGGTAATGTTGATTTCCAGCCTTCACCGGCATCTATTGAATTTGACTGGAACACCACCTGTGATCACATTCGTGGACAGCCGTACAATGTTGTTTTTAAAATTTCAGATTTCCGGGGCACCGGGCCATCCCTTGTGACTTACAAAACATGGACGATAAAAGTTGTACCGCCACCACCGGTGTTAAGTACTGCGGTAGTTCAGGTTCCGCAACGGTATGCAAAACTGGACTGGGCGAACTATGATTGTTCATCGATTGCCAATGTTAACACCAAAATGCAAATCTGGCGCAGGGTTGACGACACCAGCTACATGCCGGGTGTATGTGATACCGGCATGCCTCAGTCACTCGGGTTTACGTTAATAGCAACGGTTCCGTTAACCGATATTCAATACACGGATACGAACAATGGCGCCGGTCTTGAACGAGGGGTTAAGTATTGCTACCGCCTCGTGGCTGTCTTCCCCGATCGTGGTGCAGAAAGTCCTGTGTCTAATGAAGTTTGTATTGATCCCATTGATATCGCAGCGCCTTTAATTACGCGCGTAACCGTAGATAAAACCGGGGAGAATGATGGTGAGATTACTGTTCGCTGGATCCCGCCATTGAACCCGCAGTTTCCGCTTGCAGACTATCAGTATCAATTGCAGCGCGCGCAAGGTTCTGGTTTCCTGAACATTAGCCCCAAGTTGGATATGCCGGGCAGCGCCTTGTCGTTTGTGGATAATGGCTTGAATACGTTTAGCACCCAGTATTCCTACCGTGTGATGCTGTATGTGGATGGCAATCCCAATCCGGTAGATAGTTCAGCCATAGCGTCATCCGTCTGGCTTAACCTCACTTCTGCGAATAAAGTGATTAACCTAAACTGGCGTGCGACCGTGCCTTGGTCGAATCAGGTTCAGGGCACAGCCTTTAAGCATCTTGTTTATTTTGGCGAAGCAGGTGCTACAACCCTGGCCGATCTCGATTTAAAACCACCTATTGAAATCGATGTGACCACCGAAGGACTAAAGTACTCCGACACAGGTCTCGATTCAACCAAGACATATTGTTACGCAGTAGTTACGCGGGGTAGTTATGGAAACGATGATCCGCTGGTACTCGCGGAAGAACCTCTTGAAAATGCATCGCAAATCAACTGCGCGATACCCACGGTGGTCGAACCTCCGTGTGCGCCTGTGATCGCTGCTTTTGCCGACCCGTGTAAAGATTACTTCACGCTGTATAGTTGCAGTGCAGCCGTATTTAGCACAGTGGTGCGCTGGTCAATGCCTGAAAATTGTGCCAATACCATTAGTCGTTTCGAGGTGTGGCAAGCTTCCACAAGTAATGTGGCAACCGATGATTACGACCTGGTGGCCGTTGTACAAGCGCCTGATACCTTTGCTGTGATCGGCAACCTGGCATCATTGGCCTATTGTTACCGGATCAGGGCAATTGACCGATCGGGTAATGCGAGTACATACAGTGAAAAAGTGTGCAGTGAAAACTGTCCGTACTACGAACTTCCCAACGTATTTACGCCGAATGGCGACAAGTGTAACGACTACTTCAGTGCGTTTGGAGTCGAGTTTGATTCTCCGGAAGATCCGGATGGAGCGTCAGGCAATTGTGCGGTACCTACTTCGTCCGACTATATTCAAAAATGCGCCCGGTTTGTTGATCGCGTAGACTTTAAGGTGTTCAATCGTTGGGGTAAGGAAGTGTACGATTATATCGGCCAGCGCGGGAACGAAAATTCAATCTACATCAACTGGGATGGTCGCGACAAATCCGGAAAGGAACTCGCTACCGGAATTTATTTCTATTCCGCTGATGTGACATTCACTTCGACTGCTGCCGGAGGAAAAACTGTTAAAACCTTTAAAGGATGGGTGCATCTGGTGCGCTAACCAAGCCTGAATCGGTTATTCTGTTTGACGGGGTATGTAATTTGTGCAGCGGGGCCGTACAGTTTGTAATCAAACGCGACCCCGCTGCAACCTTTTCGTTTGCTTCACTTCAGTCCGACTATGGTCAGCAGCAACTGCAACGTTTTGGGTTGAACACGTCTCTGTTTCACAGCATCATCCTGATTCAGGGTGACAAGTTTTATGAACGCAGCGATGCAGCACTGGAGATTACCCGCCACCTTAAAGGCGCGTGGCCCTTACTGTACGGATTTAAAATCGTTCCGCGTTTTATTCGCGATGGTATTTACAACCTGATTGGTCGCAACCGCTACAAACTTTTTGGGAAAAAAGACGCCTGCTGGATACCCACTCCTGAATTAAAATCAAGGTTTAAAGATTGATTCTTTCTTTTAACTTGGTGCCCATAAAACTCAACCTATGAAGGCATATGTATTCCCCGGCCAGGGTTCTCAGTTTACCGGTATGGCCAAGGACATCTACGAATCCAATCCAAACGCAAAAGTACTGCTCGACCAGGCTAATGATATTTTGGGCTTCCGGATAACCGACATTATGTTCTCCGGCACAGCGGATGAACTCAAGCAAACAAAAGTTACGCAACCTGCCATCTTTATTCACTCGGTAGCGTTGGCTCTGTCGAACGATACATTCAAGCCCGATATGGTGGCCGGACACTCATTAGGTGAGTTCTCGGCATTAGTCGCGAACAAAACACTGGCCTATGCTGATGCACTGAATCTTGTCTACAAACGCGCGCTCGCCATGCAACGCGCATGTGAGATCAACCCGTCAACAATGGCCGCCATTCTTGGCCTGGACGACAAAGTTGTAGAAGATGTGTGTGCTTCGATCGATGAAGTGGTAGTCGCAGCAAACTATAATTGTCCCGGCCAGTTGGTGATTTCCGGCTCGAACAAAGGAATTGAAATTGCATGCGAAAAACTGAAAGCAGCCGGTGCCAAGCGTGCACTGCCTTTACCGGTAGGAGGGGCCTTTCATTCACCGCTGATGGAACCTGCGCGGGAAGAGCTGGCGGCTGCAATTGAGAGCACAAAATTCAGTCAGCCTGTTTGCCCGGTTTATCAGAACGTAAATGCGCTGCCATCCACGGATGTAAATACAATCAAGGCAAACCTGATCGCACAGCTTACGGCACCCGTACGCTGGACGCAATCTGTTCAGAATATGGTGAAAGACGGTGCGAAAACCTTTATCGAATGCGGTCCCGGAAAAGTTCTGCAAGGGCTGGTGAAGAAGATTGCTCCGGAAGCGGAGGCTATGAGTCTATAACAGGTCAACTCTTGTTACCGGCAATTCATCAGGACATTCAGCAAGTAATTCAGCAACAGTTTTATTGAGCACCGGATGCACAACTTCCGGTGCTATTTCCGCCAACGGGGTTAGCGCAAATCTTCGCATCGGAAGAAAGGCGTGCGGGATAATCAAATCCGGTTGTTGAATTCGAAGATCACCCCAAAGCAGGATGTCAATATCGATCAACCGGCTGCCCCATTTTTCGAGCCGCTCCCGGCCCATAGTTGTTTCGATATCGAGAATCTGCTGAAGCGTATCCTGCGGTCCCTTAAATGGCTGAATCTCAATGGCCTGGTTATAGAAATCAGGCTGGGGTATGTCACCCCAGGCTGCGGTTTGAAAAATGGAAGATGGTGTAATGATTCTTCCGGCTTCGCGACTGATATGATGCCGGGCTTTTTCCAGAGCGGTGAATCTGTCACCCAGGTTACTGCCCAATAATAGAAACACCCGGCTCATGGGTCAAATTTATGTTTTTTGCCGCGTTAGTATTCCGTAATTTTAAAGTTTAATTGTTTTTTTAAATATGAATTTCTTCAAGACATTCCTGGCTTCCTGCCTGGGTTCATTAGTTGCACTGATAGCACTTGTATTCATTCTCACGATGCTGATGGTAGGTGCAGTGGCAGGACTTGTTGGTGGCGCTGACGAGCAGGTTATTGTGAGTGACAAGTCTGTGTTACATCTGAATCTGGATGTGCAGGTAACGGAACAGCAAGCTGAGAACCCGTTTGCCGGACTGCCGTTTCCCGGAGCGGAACCTTCAACGGTTGGTTTGCTTCCGCTAAAACAGGCAATTGAAAATGCCAAGACGGATTCCAAAATCGAGGGAATCTTTTTGAATGTGAGTTACCCAATGACTGGCTTTGCTACGCTGGAAGAAATCCGTCAGTCGATACTGGATTTCCGCAAAAGTGGTAAATGGGTAGTTGCCTATGCAGATGCGATGTCGGAAGGAGCATACTACGTTGCTTCAGCGGCTGATAAAGTTTATCTCAACCCGGAAGGAGATGTTGAGTTTAACGGACTTGCTGTGGAGGTAACCTTCTTTAAGAAAATGTTCGATAAGCTTGAGATCAAGCCTGAAATCTTCCGGGTAGGACAATTTAAAAGTGCCGTTGAACCGTTCATGCTTGAAAAGATGAGCCCGGAGAACAAGCTTCAGCTTACTGAAATGATCAATTCAATTTACGACCATGTTCTTACGCGGGTTTCTGACGCACGCGGGATGGAGAAAGCGAAACTGAAAGAAATCTCTGATAAGATGCTTGTCCGTAATGCCAGGCTGAGCGTGGAACACGGCCTTGTGGATTCGTTGCTGTATTACGACCAGGTGCTGGATGAGCTTCGTGGCCGACTTGATTTAAAAGATAACGCCAAGGTTAAGTTTATCAAGTATAACAAGTACCGGAAGAGTTACACCGAATCAACAGCGGTGGCTACGAATGAAGTTGCCGTGATTGTAGCCGATGGAACCATTATGATGGGTACAGGCGATCAGGGTGTGATCGGTGGGGAAGCATTTTCGTCAGAAATCAGGAGAGCGCGTGAAAATGACAAAGTAAAAGCGATCGTTATCCGGATCAATTCTCCCGGCGGAAGCTTTGTGGCGTCTGACATCATGTGGCGTGAGGTTAACCTGGCGGCACAGAAGAAGCCGGTGATTGCATCCATGGGCGACTATGCCGCTTCGGGAGGGTACTACCTGGCTATGGCGTGCGATACCATTGTGGCCCAGCCACATACGATAACCGGTTCTATCGGAATTTTCAGCGTACTGTTTGACGCCAGCGGGTTATTGAATAACAAGCTCGGCATTACCTTCGATGATGTGAAGACGGGCGAATATGGAGATATGGTTACGATCAGTCGGCCGCTTACCGATGCTGAGAAAAATGTTTGGCAGACGCGCACCGAGGAGATTTATGAGACATTTACCCGCAAAGCGTCCGAGGGAAGAAATATGACGCAGGATGATGTTAAGCAGGTTGCTTCAGGTCGGGTTTGGACCGGCACTCAGGCCAAGGAACGGAAACTGGTGGATGTTTTAGGAAATTATAACGATGCCATTGAAATCGCTGCAAAAGCAGCAGGAGTCGCGAACGACTATAAAGTACGTCTGTATCCAAGACAGAAGCCCTTCTTCGAGGAGTTCATGGAGGGAATTGAAGAAAACTCGCGCGTGTCCGCGATTAAGGAAGAGCTGGGCAGCAATTACATTTACTATCAATACTGGCAGGAAGTGAAAACGCTGAACGGCGTTCAGGCACGGATGCCTTTTGACTTGAATATTCAATAATTCTGCAACAACTGTATGATCAGAAATAATTGGACCCGCGAAGAGATCTCGGAAATCTTTAATTCACCTGTTCTTGACCTGGTTTATCGTGCAGCCACAGTTCATCGTGAGCATCATGATCCGCAGGAAGTACAGGTGTGTACGTTGCTGTCGGTTAAAACAGGTGGTTGTCCCGAAGACTGTGCGTATTGTCCGCAGGCAGCCCGGTATCACACCAATGTAAAGGTTCATAAACTGATGGAGGTTGATGAAGTGCTGGCCAAGGCGCATGAGGCGAAAGAGGCGGGCAGCACGCGCTTCTGCATGGGTGCAGCGTGGCGCGAGGTTCGTGATAACCGCGACTTCGATAAAGTGCTGGAAATGGTGAAAGGCGTTAATGCCTTAGACATGGAAGTTTGCTGTACACTCGGGATGCTAACACCCGAGCAGGCGGAGAAGCTAAAAGCAGCAGGACTGTACGCATACAATCACAACCTTGATACCAGCGAGGAATTTTATAACGACATCATTACTACCCGCAATTATCAGGACCGGTTGGATACAATAGAAAATGTTCGTAAGGCAAAGATCTCGGTATGTGCCGGTGGAATTATTGGGATGGGGGAGAACGAGCAGGATCGCATTGGCATGCTTCACACATTGGCAACCTTGCCCGAGCATCCTGAATCTGTACCCGTAAACGCGCTGGTGCCCGTTGAAGGAACTCCCCTGGAAGATCAGGAGAAAGTGTCGGTGTGGGAAATGGTTCGGATGATTGCCACAGCGCGCATTATTATGCCCAAGGCGATGGTCCGTCTGAGTGCTGGCCGCGTTCGTATGACACTCGAAGAACAAGCGTTATGTTTCATGGCTGGCGCTAACAGTATTTTCGCAGGTGATAAGCTTTTGACAACCCCGAACCCGGGTGTCGTTCAGGATCAGGAGATGTTTCAGATACTTCAACTAAAACCCCGAAAGGCTCACAAGGAGCAATTGGTGTAAAGATGGATTTTATACTGGTTTAGCGGTATTGACAGGCGGGTGAAACCGCCTTTTTTTATTGCCATTTTTTGGAACCAAGAAATTCAAAAACCGGGTGAAAAGTGATGTAAGATTTCTCCGAAATTTTGAAAAAAAGAAGCCATTATGCGCACTTTCGGTAGTCGCATTACACAGGGTATGAGATCGTTGGCAACCTGGCAGGTTACCGAATTTTCAATATCGTATTGTCGTCTGCAGTCTTCAGGTAATCAGACAGAGCAAATTGCCCCTTCTGGTACCTCGATATACCGCCGTTCGTTCATGTTTCGCTTTAGTCAGTCAGTTTCGTGAACCGTATTTATGCTTTATCTCTTCCGGATACCCTGAGGTAACATCCGGCCCTTAATTGGATTAACTATGTGCGCGCCTCTGACCACCTTCGTTCATACAGCTGGTTAGACGAACGAGCTGATGTCGACAGGTTATGAATCGCTGACTTGTATACCGGTTCTCGAAAACAGGTAACAACCAGGGTAAACTCCGTTCAACTAGGTGCAAAAGCGCAATAGCATCAACCCGTTGATGGACAGATTGATGCTTAAATGCTTTGAATTCAGTCGTTTTGACTAGAATTTGTCTTCAGAGGTAAATCCACCCGCTGGTTCGCTACCTGTAGACGATGTTTGATGAGTTTGCTTGTTTTCAGATTTTTTACTGGAAACAAATGTAAAGGAGAGAGTTACTGCAGCACACAGTGCTACTAGAACGATTAATTTCATCTTCATAAACGTAGGAATTAATGTTGTAAATTAAGGCTTAAGAGGATCAACACTTCCGCCACCACCACCGTTGTCGAGTTCAGTTGTTGGGGTAACTTCTTCTTCAGTACAAGCTGTGAATGAACCGGCAGATACAAGAACAAAAAGAGTGATGTAGAGTAGCTTTTTCATTTTTGGATGGATTAGATTTTTAATGTTTTAGTTTTAAATTGTACCACAAAGATGAAGGGACCTTCAGTTTTATTTTTTGTGAACACTTTGTTTTAATTACCTGTGTACGAAATATCTATGCTCCCAAGAAAATCAGCGTTGGTTCTCCTGATTATAAATCTTTGGAGTTTGAATATTTCTATTGCTCAAAACTCAAAAATCGACTCGCTAAAATCTTCCCTGGGAGGAGAGGTCGATTCCGTAGAATATAATTCACTTATTGGTTTAGTTATTGAATACGGATCGTTGCAAAACAATTCAGAGGCCTTAAAGTATGCTCAAAAAGCGCATGAATTAGCGTATTCGACAGGAGACACATCAAAAATTGTCAAATCCGGGCGGCTCATAGGCCAGCTTTTTAACCGAATGGAGAACCGGAATGCGATTGATGTCTTGGAGAGAATGGCGCCAATTGCAAAAAGAAATAATTTAAGAAGCGACTACAAAATTATACTAAATGGGCTTGCACTGGCCTATACAATTCAAGCAGAGTATGACAAGGCACTCGATATTCATTTGCAATCTCTGATCTTGCGGGAAGAGGATGGGGATAAGGGACAAATAAGTATATCGCTTA
Source organism: Cyclobacteriaceae bacterium (assembly GCA_016786495.1). Classification (GTDB taxonomy): domain Bacteria; phylum Bacteroidota; class Bacteroidia; order Cytophagales; family Cyclobacteriaceae; genus UBA2336. The sequence goes on along the minus strand of JAEUUJ010000049.1, from coordinate 55,019 downwards.
ACAATATTGGCTTTGTTTATTTCAAAATGAAGAACTATGAAAAGGCCTTGGACTACTATTACCGATCGCTTCAATTAAAAAATGAAACTAATGATGAATACGATCTCGACCGGCTTTTAATCAACATAGGCTTATCAAATGTGCATCTGCATAATTTTGAAAAAGCAAATGAATATATCCGCAAAGGGTTGGCTCATTGTGGAAATGAGTGTGACGATCAAATTATCATTGAAGGTCAGTTCGGATTGGGTGTTGCCTGCTATAATGAGGTGAAATATGATTCAGCGAAAGGCCGTTTTAGAGAATCCTTGCGTGTTGCGCTTAAATCCGGTAACAAGAGATTTCAGGCCGAGAACTATGTGTATTTAGGGAGGATTGCCATAAAAGAAAATGACAGTATACAGGCCGAGAAATATCTCCATCTATCCGAAGAAATAGCCCATCAGGGCGGGTACAATCAACTGTTAATGGATACATATAAGCAGTTTTATATTCTATTCAATCAAATAAGACATTTTGAGAATGCATCGCTGTATCAAACAAAGTATATATCCCTGAAAGATAGCCTGATCGGAGAAGAATTGGTCAAGAACGTTTCACGAATTCAAACGAATTATGAGGAACGCGATAACTTAAATATTATCAAACTCAAAGAAGAAGATCTCGCCCGTCAGCGCAATTTGAATATTGCTATCGGCTTGATCGCTGTGCTGGCAGGCTTGCTGGTATTTGTGCTTTATCGAAGTAATTCAATAACCCGCAGAGTTAACAGTGCCTTATCGGATGCCAAGGCAGTGATAGAAACGCAAAACCATCGCTTACAGAATATCAACCGCGAACTTGACGCAAAAGTAAAAGAGAAAACGGCTGATTTGCAGAAGGCCAACGAGGATCTGGACAAAGCGAACAAGGCCCTCGTCCGGGTGAATGACGAACTTGATAATTTTATCTATAAAACCTCACACGATATTCGCGGCCCATTGGCCAGTCTGAAAGGCATCTGCAGTGTGGCGCTGATGGACGTGAAGGATCCTTTGGCGTTGGACTATCTTACCAAACTGGATGTTTCTTCAGGCCGGTTGAACGTTATCCTGACCCGCCTGTTGATTGTTAACCAGATCAATCATGCTATTGTAGGTCGTGAGCAAATCGATTTCAATAACATCGTTGACGATGTGCTGCTGCTCGAGAAGAAGAAGGGTTTACCGGAACGCCTCGAAGTTCGCAGAGAGATTGATGATGATATTAATTTCCTGTCAGATAAGGATCTTGTGCGGATCATTCTCGAAAACCTGATCGACAACTCGATCAAGTTTTATAACGACTCTGAGCGTATTCAGCCTTTTGTACACATTAAGATCGGACTGCAAAACGACACCGATGTAGTGGTGAGCGTTATCGATAACGGGATCGGGATAGCGGAAGCCAAGCCCGACAAGATATTCCAAATGTTTTCACGTGCCTCCGAGCGTTCCGGAACGGGCGGGATCGGATTATACCTTTCTAAATTGGCAACGGAGAAATTAGGCGGGCAAATTAACCTGCGCAGCACGGCCGAAGGCTATACGGAGTTCTACGTTTCCTTTCCGCTAAAAATGCAGACTTCTTAGTTCGGCTGAACTTTTTTACCTGCCGTTCAATTACCATCTTTACACCCTGATTTTTTGCTATGAAGAATTTCAAACGCCACACCATTACGGCTGCGTTGCCCTACGCCAATGGCCCCCTGCACATCGGGCACATTGCGGGCGCATACCTGCCGGCTGATACCTATGTTCGGTATCTGCGCCTGAAAGGGGAGGATGTGGTATTTATTTGCGGCTCGGACGAGCATGGCGTTGCTATTACACTCGGAGCCAAAAAGGAGGGTGTAACACCGAAGGCTTTTGTCGACAAGTATCACAGCCTGATGAAGAAGGCCTTCGCGGATTTTGGAATCGCGTTTGATATCTATTCACGTACATCTAATCCTGTACACTACGAAACTGCTCAAGAGTTTTTTAAGAATATTTACGACAAGGGCATCTTTCTCGAAGAAACTTCCGATCAGTATTACGATGAGCAGGAAGGAATTTTCCTGGCCGACCGATACATTATTGGAACGTGCCCGAAATGCGGGAATCCTAACGCGTATGGCGATCAATGCGAGAAGTGCGGTACGAGTTTAAGTCCGCGTGAGTTAATAAATCCGCGCTCAACGGTTTCAGGCAAAACACCGGTACTAAAGCCAACGAAGCATTGGTACTTTCCGCTGGATAAATATGAAGACTGGTTGAGAGAATGGATTGTGGAAGGCCACAAAGATGACTGGAAGACCAATGTGTACGGTCAGTGCAAGTCATGGATCGATCAGGGATTGCAACCCCGCTCCATCACCCGCGACCTGGATTGGGGTGTTCCGGTCCCGTTGAAAGATGGAAAAGGCAAGGTACTATATGTTTGGTTCGATGCACCGATCGGCTACATCTCGGCAACAAAAGAACTTAAACCGAACGACTGGAAAAAATACTGGCAGGATCCGGAGTCGCGGTTGATACATTTTATCGGCAAGGATAACATTGTTTTCCATTGTGTAATCTTCCCGTCCATCCTTAAAGCTGCGGGTGGATATGTGTTGCCCGACAATGTGCCGGCCAATGAATTTTTGAATCTGGAAGGTGACAAGATTTCAACCTCCCGCAACCATGCCGTTTGGCTGCATGAATACCTGGAGGATTTTCCGGGAAGGCGCGATGAGTTGCGTTACATGCTGACGTCAATTTCACCTGAAACGAAAGATGCTGATTTCACCTGGAAGGATTATCAAAGCAAGGTGAACAGCGAACTCGTGTCGATTCTTGGAAACTTTGTAAACCGGGTGATGGTGCTCACCTGGAAATATTTTGACGGCAAAGTTCCTTCCGCGCATGAGCTTCCGGCAACCGATGACCGCAGGAAGAGAATTCTGGAGAAGTATCATCAGGCACATACGGACCTGAATACATCTGTGAAGGATATGATTTCTGCCCTTGACGATTTTCGGTTCCGGGAAGCACAGTTTCATATGATGAACCTGTGCCGGATCGGTAATAAGTTTTTGGCTGACACCGAACCATGGAAACTCGCCAAAGACGACATGGAGGCTGTGGGATGTATCCTGAACTACGCGTTGACGGTGGTGGGGAACATCGCCATTGCATGCGAGCCGTTTTTGCCAGACACTGCGAAGAACATTAAGTCACAATTAAACAGTTCAGGTATTGATGCTGCGTGGAAGGAATTCTGGAAGAAGCAGCAGTTGATTGAACCGCTCACACAAAATCATCAACTCGGAAAGGCTGAATTGTTGTTTAAGAATATTGAAGACGAGGAAATTGAGAAGCAGGTAGCTAAACTGAAAAAACCAAAGATTGTGGAAGAGCAGAAAAGTGAATCGGCCATTAAGCCGCTGAAAGCCCAGGTAACGATTGATGACTTTTCGAAGTTGGATATTCGTGTGGGTAAAGTGCTGGCAGCAGAAAAGATGGAGAAATCAGACAAGCTGTTAAAACTCACGGTTGACACGGGTGTAGATCAACGCACCGTGCTCAGCGGAATTGCAAAACACTACAGTCCGGAAGAAATGGTCGGGAAGCAGGTAACGCTAATTGCAAACCTTGCACCGCGGAAAATGATGGGTATCGAATCGCAGGGTATGATTTTGATGGCAGAAGATGCTGATGGAAAACTGCGATTGCTCCAACCGAATGAGGTGGTGAATCCGGGATCGACTGTAAGTTAGGGATTGGAAATTAGGGATCTATGTCAGCAATTCGATAATCTCTAATCTCTGTCATCTAAAGTCTCTTAAGCTTAGTATCTTAAGTCGAACGTGCAGCGTTGTTAACTATTAAAAAGACTCATCGTGCGGTCGACTCCGATCGTTGCGAACGACAGAATCATTTCGCACGCTTTGTCCATGATTAGCGGGAGTTCCGCAAACTCTTGTTTGGAAAAATTGCTGAGGACAAAATTTGCCTGTTGCCCTTTATGGAAGTCATCGCCAACACCAAAACGTAACCGGCTGTAGTCTTGACCGTTGAGCAGTAATTCGATATTCTTAAGTCCATTGTGACCGGCTGAACTCCCTTTCGCGCGCATGCGCAAGGTTCCGAAGGGCAGCGCAATTTCGTCTACCACAACAAGTAAATTCTCTTTGGGAATCCCAAGCTCCTGCAACCAGTAGGCGACAGCTTTGCCGCTCAGGTTCATGTACGTGGTGGGCTTGATCAGATGAAGTTGTTTACCCTTGTATTTGAGCTCGGCTTTCTCAGCGTGACGCTGGAGATCAAATGTAACCTTGTGCACATCCGCCAGTCGATCCAATACAAGGAAGCCCGCATTGTGGCGTGTGAGTTCGTATTCAGGGCCAACGTTTCCGAGTCCGGCAATCAGGTATTTCATTTCTGCAATTTGAAAATTTAACAATTTGAAAATTAATACCTACTAAGACATAAAAAAACCCTCCTCAATGAGGAAGGTCTTTTTATATCCAGCTTCAATTTTCGAATCTTCAAATTGAAGCATTTTCAAATTACTTCTTGCCTTCTTCTTTCTTAGGAGCTTCCTTCTTAGCCTCAGCAGCAGGAGCAGCAGCACCGGCGGCAGGAGCAGCACCTTCAGCAGGCGTTGCAGCGGCAGCAGCGGCATCTTCGGCAGCAAGCTTGGCAGCACGAGGAACTTCAACAGCAGCAATTGCTGACTGCTTCGGATCAAGGAAATCAAGACCTTCCATTTTCATATCGCCAACCTTAACCGCGTGATGGAAGTCAAGTTCGGTAACATCCACATCGATGTGGTCAGGCATGTCTTTTGCGAAACCTGCTACTTTTAATGCAGCTCTCTTTCTTACCAAAGCACCACCTTTATCAACACCTTTTGCCTTACCTACCAGACGCACCGGGATGCTCATCTTGATCTTACGATCTTCAGCAATTTTCAGGAAATCAGCATGAAGGATGATTTCACTTACCGGGTGGAATTGCACCTCCTGTAAGATTGCTTTGCTTTCTTCGCCTTCAATGTTCAGGTGAACAAAATGGGCTTCGTTGGTATACACCAGGTCGCGGAAGAGGATCATCGGTGCATAAAAATGCACTTGCTCATTTCCGCCATACACTACGCAGGGAACATAGCCTTCATTTCTCAAACGCTGAGATTCAGACTTGCCGAGATTCGCTCTTTTATACCCTACAATCTCGATTGTTTTCATTGTATTTATGGTTTTAGTTAAAAATTACAGTTTAATAAAAAGTGAGCTGATCGACTCGTGGTCGTGAATCTTCCGGATTGCTTTCGCAAACAGGTCAGAAACGGTCAGCACTTTAATCTTCGAACTCTTCTGTTTCAGCGGAATTGTATCCGTTACGGCAATTTCCTCCAGCACCGAAGAATCGATATTTTCATATGCCTTTCCGGAAAGAACGGGGTGTGTGCACACCGCCCGAACCGAATTCGCGCCTTTTTCTTTCAATAAAGCAGCCGCCTTGCAAATCGTTCCGGCTGTGTCGACCAGGTCATCTACCAGGATCACGTCTTTGCCCTCAACATCACCGATCAATCGCATGGATTCGATCTTGTTGGCTTCCTTACGGTATTTGTCGCACACCGCCAATTCCGCATCGAAGAATTTCGCGAAGCTGCGTGCACGTTTAATACCCCCTACATCGGGTGAAGCGAACATGATGTTCTGTAATCCCAATGATTTGAGGTACGGAACGAAAATGTAAGCTCCGTCAAGGTGATCTACCGGGAAGTCAAAGAACCCCTGAATCTGGTCTGCATGTAAATCGCAGGTCATGATCCGGTCGGTTCCGGCTGCCGAAAGCAGATTGGCGATCAGCTTGGCGGCTATGGCTACCCGGGGCTTGTCTTTTCTGTCCTGACGGGCATATCCGAAGTACGGAATCACCACGTTTACGCTGGAGGCGCTGGCGCGTTTAGCCGCGTCTACCATCAACAACAGCTCCATCAGGTTATCGGATGGAGGAATGGTTGATTGAATGATAAAAACCTCGTGGCCGCGAACCGAGCTCATCAGGAAGGGCGACATTTCGCCATCGCTGAATTGCTGGTAGTTCACTTCGCCCAGCGATTCGCCATAGGCATGAGCAATTTTCTCTGCCAGGTAAGCCGTTGCGCGTCCGCTGAAAATCTTAACAGCCATAGGTTCAAGATTTAACTAAAATCCCGTCAATCAGACGGGATTTTAGGTTTTTCTGTTGTCCGACAAGGATTCGAACCTTGAAAGGCAGAACCAAAATCTGCAGTGTTACCATTACACCATCGGACAATCCGTTCCGGTTTCCCGGAAACCCAATTTTTGGGTCTGCAAAAGTAGGACTTTTTTCAGAAAAACCGACCTCTGAATCTTAAAAATCTGCCCGAATCGGGCCTAAATAACTGGTTTCGATCGGGTTAGTTTCAATTGACGATGGTTGCCTGATCAGGATTTCCTTTTTCAATAAAGCCTTCTGCCCAGAACCGGTATTTGTCGAGGATGGAAATGACCGCATTCCGTAACGTTCGGTTGTCCCGAAAATCGATCTCCCCATACAAATCGGTAGAATAACCTTGCCAGATCGATCGGTTTTGTTTGCGGTCGTAGAGTTGAATTAGCAGTGTTCCGGATTTCAACTGAAGTTTTTTCGGGTCGTATTCGGCATCCTCTTTTCCGCCCGTTACCCATTGTTCGATTTCAGGCTGATTGTAACCGTTAAAGCGCATGCTGTCTTCAAACATCTTAAAACTCACCAGCAGGTGGGGTTTATTGTCGGTTTGTTTGTACCCGAGAAATTTCATTCTCGACAGAATGGATCGCTCGATGGTGGCATTAATCATACTCGAATCGGCCGTACCGGCCGGTTTCATGATGTCGAACGTCTTATATTTTTTGAAATTGCCTTTGTAGCTGTAATCGTATTCCACCGGCATCTCTTTGTACCCCAAACACGATGTGCACGCCACTAAAACGATTGCATACAAGTAATGCTTCACCATACACAGAAGTTTAAACGATATGGAAGTTACACTTCCTGTGATCGTGAATCAAGAGCCTGAATTTTTAAATCGCGCATTAGCCATATTATTGGCGCCACGGCATTAAATTCAGCAGTTTTTTAGATCACTATGTCAGCAAAATACGACCAGATTGTAGGGGCCAGGTATCACATCTACAACAGTTTGTTCCTGAATCTTCCGTTCGATAATATCTTACGGACCGGTACATTGTTGCCGCTGATGCAACAGTACTGCGAGGCAGGTTTTGAACGGGGTGATTCGGCGCGTGATATCATTCAGCAGTTTTTTACCGATCTGGTACCGCATGCTTCTCAGAAAGATCAGTTTGATTTGCTGTTTAATTTCATTCAGTATGTCGAACGCCAGGTAGCGTTGTTTGATTCGATTGAAGATTCTGAATTCCTGCAGATCAACGATGTGCGCGGGAAGGGCACTGTTTCGTCATTATTGCTTCAGGCAAAGCTGGAAGATCAGATCGGGCAACTAAAAGCACGACTCGCGCAATTCAGTTTGCGGATTGTGCTCACCGCTCACCCGACACAATTTTACCCGGGCCATGTGCTGGGGATTCTGACAGACCTGGAACGGTCCATTCGTGAGAACGATCTGGATCAGATTAATCTTCTGCTGCAGCAACTCGGAAAAACCGGCTTCATTAATAAAGAGAAACCCACACCCTATGATGAGGCTGTGAGCCTGAGCTGGTATCTCGAGAACGTGTTCTATCATTCGATCCCACGGATTATTTCTTCGCTGCTGGAGAATTTACAATTGCCGCTATCCGAATGGAAGAATGACCGGCTGATCGTGATTGGTTTCTGGCCGGGAGGCGACCGTGACGGAAACCCCTTTGTGACGAGTGATATTACGTTGAAGGTTGCCGCGCGTTTACGGGAAGGTATTCTGAAATGCTATGCCCGCGATGCGCGATACCTGCGAAGACGATTAACGTTCCGCGGAGTTGATAAGCCGATGATCGACATTGAGCAAAAACTGGGTGATATGGTTGCCGGCCGGGTTCAGGCGTATGCCAGTTCGGGCGAACTGCTGCGGGAACTCCAGTCCATTCGAAATACACTCATGCAGGAGCATGAAGGGTTGTTTTCCGATCTTCTGGATAGCTTTATTCTCAAAGTCAGAATTTTTGGGTTTCATTTTGCGAGCCTTGATATCCGACAGGATAGCCGCAAGCATGATGCCGTGTGGAAAGCAATTATTGAAAAGCTTCACGCTCAACAGCATGGAATTTCCTACGAGGCGTACGCTAAACTGAGTGATCCGGAAAAGGTTGCGCACTTACTTTCGCTTCGTGCAGACCTCAGTTCGCTAACTTTTGATGATCCGCTTGTTACCGATACCCTCAATAGTGTGAAGGCGATCGCTGCCATTCAGCGTGCAAACGGTTCGTGGGGCAGTCATCGATATGTGATCAGTAATTGTCAGCATGCGTTGCATGTGATCGAAGTGTTTGTGCTGGGTAAATTACTGATCGGAAAAGGCAACGACCTGGCGCTGGATGTTGTGCCGCTTTTTGAAACGATTGATGATCTGGCGCACGCTCCGGGAATTATGGAGCAATTGTATGCGATTCCGGTGTACCGCGAACATCTGACCCGCAGGGAGAACAAACAGACGATCATGCTCGGCTTTTCAGACGGAACAAAAGATGGCGGTTACCTGCGGGCTAACTGGTCGATTTTCCGGGCGAAAGAAGAGCTTACTGCCGTATCTCGAAAGAATGCAATCAAAGCGTTATTCTTTGATGGCCGGGGTGGTCCACCGGCACGGGGTGGCGGAAACACGCACGACTTCTATGCATCCCTGGGCGACACGATTGAAAACGAAGAAGTTCAGATCACAATACAGGGCCAAACCATTAGTTCAAATTTTGGGAAGGAGTCGTCCAGCAAATACAACCTCGAGCAACTGCTTTCCGCGGGAGTGATGGGCGATGTATTTAAACACTCCGATAACAAATTGTCGGACGAAGATAAGCGCTTGCTGGATGAACTGGCGGAAGAGGGGTATCAGGCATATCTGAAACTTAAACACGATCCGAAATTTGTTCCCTACCTCGAGAAGGTAACACCGCTTTCATTTTTTGGCGACAGTAACATCGGTTCGCGCCCGGTAAAAAGAAACGCGTCAGACGCACTGAAGTTTGAAGACCTTCGCGCGATTCCGTTTGTGGGAGCGTGGGCTCAGATGAAGCAAAATATTCCGGGATTTTACGGGGTAGGTTCGGCTATCAGCAGGTTGGTTGAACGCGGGAAAGGTGAGCAGTTGAAGAAGCTCTACCGGCACTCGTTGTTCTTTCGCACATTGTTAGGCAATAGTATGATGTCGATGACGAAGACCACGTACAAGGCTACCACGTATCTCGGATCGGATCCGGAATTTGGTGATTTCTGGAAGAAGATGTTTTCGGAGTACGAACTTTCCAGAAAAGAAGCGCTTGAGATTTCGGGCCTTACGGAATTGATGGGTAACAACCCGTTAATTAAGGATTCTGTCAAGTTGCGCGAGAGAATTGTTTTACCGCTCATCGCGATTCAGCAATATGCACTGATGAGTTTGCGAACATCGGTAAACCTGAGCACGGAAGATGAAACGCGATATCGTAAGTTGATTATCCGGTGTATGTTTGGAATTATTAATGCGGCCCGGAACTCGGCTTAAAATAAAAAAGGCGTCAAAGGACGCCTTTTCTTATTCATTTGCGTTACGCTTTTAAAGCAACAGAATCAGAAGGAGCAGGATGATGATAATTCCACCTACAGAGATGTAAACCCCGCCTGAATCAATTTTCTTCAACTCTTTTTCGATTGATCTAACTTCCTTGCGAAGCACGCGCTTTTCTTTTCGTGTCATGGTGCTATGATCCATTGCTTTAATTTCTTCCAACCGGTTAATCAAAACTTCCGCGCGCGCGTTGGTCTCAGTAGCCGGGGTATTGGTTGTGGCAGCAACGGCTTCTGCAGAAAAAGCAGGAACTGCGAGGAGAAGCATAAGCACAACGGGAATCAATGTTTTAAGTGGTTTCATGATGCTTGGTTTAATGATTTCGATTTGTCTGTACAAAAAAAATGCCGTAACCGAAGGTATGAAATTTTGAAGGGCCGGTCAAAAAGAAGGGTACCAGGGCTGTCGTGTAGAACAAAATGGGGATTTGTGTACACAGTGCCCACTTTTCAGGTAAACGCCCGGAACGTGCTCCTACGCCCCGAGCCGGGATGTCTCCGTTTTTAACTGAACCGGATAAAGTTTTTTTGCTGCTACAGCGATTACCGTGTCGGTTTCTTCAATGTCGATGGCATATCCGCCTGTAAAGTATCCGAAGCTCGGCAATATGGCCTGTTGTGTTCCGAAGTAAAAGCAAGGCACCGTTACGTGCTGACGTGCCATTCCGCTCAGCGAAACAACGGGATGGACATGCCCCGAAATTACGTATTCATGTTCGTTTATAAATTCTTCGCGGGGATGGTGGGCAAATGTGAACGGCCCAATGACCAGTTCGGTTGGATAAATGTCGATCTGATAGTTTTTACAAAAATCTTCGGGAAGGTAATCGTGGTTTCCCAACACGATATCCATTTTTATCGCAGGGTATTGTTTTCGCCATGAGCAAAACTGATCCCATTCGCGGTTTACATCGCTGTGGAAGAGATCACCTACAAACAGTATGTGTTTCGTATCTGTGGACTCGATTATTTCATCCAGACGCCTGAAGTTGTCGTGCGAACCATGATGGGGAACGGGGATGCCGGCTTTGCGGAAGTGAGAAATCTTGCCAATGTGAAGATCACTCACCAAAACAAGCTGCGCTTCTTTCCAGTAGATAGCCTTCTGCGGCAGCAATACAAACGTATTATTTTTTATCCTTAGCTCCATTCACCTGCTCAAATTGCCGTACCAGTTTGGTAAGCCGGTCTTCCAGTTTTTCGGACGACAATTGTTCGCGCAATCTATCGACCATAATCGGAAAAGCAAAAGGCGAAGGCGTAGTGGGGTATCGAATGATGACATCTTGTGTCCGAATCCGCTCCAGCGCCATGCGGAGTCTTCGTTCTTCCAATTGTTGATCCAATGCTTCCTGGTAAGCCTGGCGAATGAGCAGGTTTTTTGGCTCGTGTTCGGAGATCACATCAAAGAGCAGGGAGGAAGATGCCTGTAAATGCCGTGCTTTGATTCCCTGGCCGGGATAGCCCTGGAAGATCATTCCGGAGATCGCTGCGACTTCCCGGAATTTGCGCTTCGCCATCTCTGTTGAATTCACACTGCGCTGAATGTCGAGTAACAAATCTTCCGTGGAGAACAACGCATGCTCCTGTAGCAAATCCTCCAACAAAATTTCAGAATCGGTTAACAACTCGAAGCCATAGTCGTTCATGGCCATTGAAAACGTGATGGGTCTTATTTTGCTTACGCGATATGCAATCAGCGCTGCCATTCCTTCGTGCACCAGCCGGCCTTCGAACGGATAAATGAAAATATGATAGCCTTCTTTGGTACGGCATTGCTCAATGAGCAATTGGTTTTTGTCGGGGATATCTGATCGCTCGCGCTGTAAGTCAAATAACGGCTGCAGCGTGGCCAGTTCAGGTTCACGGATGTCGTATCCGGAGCCCGACAATCTTTCCCGGATAAATTCAGATAACTGTGACGACAGGGGAATTCGCCCGCCCGCCCAGCGCGGAATTATTCCTTTTTTCTTTGCGCTCGCTTTTCGCACGTGAGCGGTCATCTCGCGTACGCGAATGAACTCGAGGTTCATTCCCGCGAAGGAGAACACATCACCCGGATTCATCCGCGCGATGAAGCTTTCTTCAACCGTGCCGATGTACTTACCCGAAACGTATTGAACTTTTAAGGATGCATCCGATACAATTGTACCCATGCTCAACCGGTGCCGCATGGCAACGCGCTTATTCTTCACCACATACAAATCACCTTCACGATCAACCCTGCTGAATTCATCGTATGCGTCAAGTGTGGCTCCGCCTGTAGTAATAAAACCGAGCAGCCATTGCCATTCTTCCGTGTTGAGGTACTGATACGAGTACGTGGATTTTATTTCCTGAAATAATACGTCTTCCTTAAAACCCCCGCCAACGGCCAGTGTTACCATGTACTGAACCAGCACGTCAAACGCCTGAATAATCGGGATGCGTTCCTCAATTTTGTTTTGCCTTACGCCATCGCGCAAACAAACACCCTCGATCAGTTCAATGGCGTGTGTGGGAACAAAATAGATTTTGCTGGTTGCGCCCGGACGGTGTCCGCTGCGGCCTGCCCGTTGCAAAAACCGGGAGATACTCTTGGCACTGCCTACCTGGATAACGGTTTCCACCGGACGAAAGTCGACACCCAAATCAAGACTGGATGTACAGATCACCAGCTTGAGCTTTCCGAGATGGAGGTTCTCTTCAACCCATGCGCGGATATCACGATCGAGCGAACCGTGATGCAAGGCCACCTGTCCTGCGAGTTCGGGGTAATTCTCGGATACAAACCGAAACCAAATTTCTGTTTGCGACCGTGTATTGGTGAACAGCAAGGTGGTTTTGCTTTTCATGATGATAGGCATCACCTTATCGAGGAGGTTGATGCCGAGATAGCCGGCCCACGGCAACTTTTCAATATGATCGGGGAGGATGGATTCAACTTCAACCTTTTTGATTATGGTTGAGCGTATGATCACCGCTTTTTCAGGATCGAATTGTGTCCCGATCAATGTTTGCAGCGCCTGTTCGAGATTGCCGATCGTTGCGGACACGCCCCATACAAGCAGGTTTGGATTCAGGGTGCGCATGTGTGCGAGCCCAAGCTCGGTAGCAACACCCCTTTTTGTACTCAATAGCTCGTGCCACTCGTCTACCACAATCCCCTCGAGATGACGAAACATGTCTTCGTGGCCTTTTTGTGCAAAGAACAGGTGCAGACTTTCGGGAGTGATCAGCAGAACTTCAGGCGCGTCTTTTATCTGCTCGTTTTTCTCTTTTGCACTCATATCGCCTGTGCGGATGCCAATCTTCCACGGGATGTTCATCCCGGTGCACGCGTTAATCAGGTTTCGCTGAATGTCTTTGGTAAGCGCGCGCAAGGGTGTTATCCACAGGATCCGGAGTTTCGATTTCCTCGGCTTTTGATAGTCAGGATTCTTATTGATGAAATCGGCCAGAATGGGAAGAAAGAGTGCATACGTTTTTCCGGAACCGGTTGGCGCATTAAGCAACCCGCTTTTACCCGCCAGATAGGCAGCCATGGTATCGCGCTGAAAGTCGGCAAGTTGCCAGCCGTTTGCCGCGATCCAATCTGAAATAACTTTTTCTCCTTTTGATCTCACTTTTATGATATCCAGGGTACGATGCTGCAATATATTGAACGGCTAAGCATATCGGTATGCTTGATATCGGCATTCACGTAGGCGAATGATGAGTTTCAATTTGAAAACTGCCTTTTTTACCCGAGATTAAGCGTCCAGCGGTCAATAAATGTGCCGATACCGGAAGACCTCGAATCGTAGTGATGTATCAGACTTAATGACAGTTTAAAAACCTAACTGTAATGCGTAGACTTTATCTCTTTACCGCGTTTTTCTTTGTAATCCTGAATGCGAGTGCTCAGGAGGCGGAAAAAAAGGATTTGCCTTTCTCGGATGCGTATATCGGCGTGGGTATGGGGCTTGACTATGGTGGTTTAGGGTTGCGAGCAACCTTTAACCCGATTCCTGAGCTTGGTGTGTTTGCCGGAGGCGGCTACGCTTTTGCTGGAATCGGATATAACCTTGGCGTGCAAGGTTATTTACTTCCACGCAGCCAGGTGACGCCAACGGTTGGACTTATGTACGGCTACAATGCATTGATAAGAATCACCGGCGCACAAGCGAGTGAAAAGCTTTACTACGGAACGTCTCTTAGTGCGGGTATTCAGGTGAGGGGTAAGAAGAAAAAGAATATTTTTATGAGTATGGGGATAATTGTACCGTTTCGGTCCAGTGAATTTTTTGACGACTACAAGAAGCGCAGAAATTTGGACGACCCTCTGCCGGTACTCGTCTCACTGGGATTCCATTTTGGAGAGTGAACGTGGAATCGGTTCGCGGTCGAAAATTTTTCACAGTTCATCTCATCAGTTCTTCAAAAAATGACGTGCAATCCCCAGCTGCAAATTTTGATCTGCTACTTGTAGCCATTCAAAATCTGTTTCAAATTGTCCAGCGTATCGGCTTCTTCGGCCGGTTTGTCTTCACGCCAGCGCAACATTCGCGGAAAGCGCACTGCGATTCCCGATTTGTGCCGCGTGGAAGCGTTGATACCTTCAAACCCGATTTCAAACACCAGTTTGGGTTTCACTGTTCGCACAGGACCAAATTTTTCGAGGATGTTGTTTTTTACAAAATGGTCGACCCTTCTGATTTCGGCATCGGTTAATCCGGAATACGCTTTCGCGAACGGAATCAACTTACCCTGATCCCACACGGCAAATGTATAATCGGTATACAGCTCGGCCCTGCGACCGCTTCCTTTCTGCGCATAAATCAGCACGGCATCGATGCTTAGCGGATCTACTTTCCACTTCCACCAGTCGCCTTTTTTTCTTCCGGTTTGATAAGCCGCAGCTTTGCGCTTGATCATAAACCCTTCCGCAGTGTTTTCGCGCGATTGGGTGTGAAGGGCTTTTAATTCGTCCCAGTTTTGAAAGTCGAGCAATTTCGAAAGACGGAATGCGGGATTTGTTGGTGTGCTGTTGTATAGATTTTCGAGTGCCTGCCTCCGGTACTCCTGAGGTTGTTTGCGGATGTCGACTCCTTCAAGCTCAAGTAAATCATACGCAATCAATGCCACCGGAGCTTCCTGTAGAATTTTCTTGGTTACATTTTTTCTGCCAATGCGTGTCTGAAGTACATTGAAGGGTAATGGTCGTTCATTGCTGAAGCAAAGAATTTCTCCGTCCAGCACGGTCCCGTCAGGAAGGAAGTCTGCGAATGCATGGAGCTCCGGAAATTTGTCGGTTACCAGTTCTTCGCCCCGCGACCAGATGTAAAGCTCGTTGTTTCGGAAGATGATTTGCGCACGAATACCATCCCACTTCCATTCGGCAAACCATTCGGTTGGCTGGCCGAGATTATCCAGTTCATCTTCGATAGCGTAGGCGAGATAAAATGGGTATGGTTTTGAATGCTGATCTGCGAGATTCTCGGCATGGATCAATTCTTTAAACGTAGTCGTCATCGGGTCCCAGTGACCCATCACACGATGCGTCACTACTGCGGCTTCCTGGTTGGTTACTTCGCTCACCGCGCGGACTACGAGCGTTTGCGAGACCCCGATGCGGAAGCTGCCCATCATCAGTTTATTGAAGACAAAAATTTCGTAAGGCGACAGTTGCCTCCATGCGCTGATCAGAAATGATTTCTTTTCGTCATCGGTTTTTTTAGCCAGGGTAACGAAGTCCCTGAACCATTCGCTTAGCGTTTTTTCAGAGGTGGATTCGGAGGCTGGTAACAGGAGCGATATTGTTTCGGCCATGTCGCCTACGCTGCTGTAGCTTTCGCGGTAAAGCCATTGCGGAATACCGGCCTGCTCAAGTGCCCATTCCTGCACCTGTGAGCTTTTAATGGGTCGGGGAGGACGTCTGCCGGTGAACAGGGCGAGTGCCCAAATCTTGTCTTCTTCGGGCGCGGAAAGAAAATATGCTTTCAGCAACTCAACTTTCTCGTTGGTTTTGGTTGTGCGGTCGAGCTGAAGAAAAAGATTGGTGAATTGTTTCATGCCACAACTTCTTCCGGTAACACATCTTCTTCTTCATCGCCATAGCTGGTTTTAACTTCGTGCGCTTCAATATCCTTTTCATTCAGCCAGCGTGCAAAGGTGTCGGTATAGCCATGCGTTACATACACGCGCTCTGCACCCGTTTCTGCCACGGCCCAATTGAGTTCATTCCAGTCGGCATGATCGGATAAAACAAAACCCCGGTCGACTGATCTGCGGTTCTTTGCTCCTCGAACGGCCATCCATCCGGAGCAATAGCCGGTGGAGTAGGGTTCGAATTTCTTTAACCAAGGTGTGTTGAGTGATGATGACGTTCCGAGAATGAGTGCACCGCGATATTCTTTTTTGTCGATGTCGGATGTTACCCTCGGGATGTACGGTAAATCATAACCTGCAGCCCGGAGTTGCTCGTTTACATTAAAGATCGCGCCATGCGCAAAAACCTTCTGATCGAACGGTTGAAGATTTTTCACGAGTCGTTGCATTTTACCAAGCGCATAACCCATGAGTACGCTGGCCTTATCCTGCAATTGATTTTCTTTCCACCATTCACGAATGTCGTTCATCACTTCATGTTGCGGGCGCCATTTATAGATCGGTAAGCCAAACGTGGATTCGGTGATAAACGTATGACACCGTACCGGCTCAAACGCAGCGGAAAAATAGTCGTCCTGTACTTTATAGTCACCGCTCGCCACCCAAACCTCGCCTTTATGCTCAACCCGGATTTGTGCCGAACCGATTACGTGGCCGGCCGGATGAAGTGAGAACTGAACGCCGTTGATTGAGAATTTTTCTCCGTAGTCGACCGTTTGAAGAGAAATGTCGTTGCCCAGGCGCAGCCGTAAAATGCTTGCGGAATCTTTGTGCGCGAGATAATGCTTGCATCCTGGTTTCGCATGGTCGCTGTGGGCATGTGTGATAATGGCAAAATCTGCCGGCTTCCACGGATCAATGTGGACGTTCGCTGCAGCACAGTAAATGCTCGAAGATGTAAACGTTAAAAGACCAGCCATGCGATCAGGCAGCTAAAAAACGTGCCAGACTAATTTAACACGCTTTCGCTTAAATTGTTACCGCACAGATATGACACCTGTTACGTCAGCGCGTAGCTCCCTGAGCTGGTTTTCCGTTTTGCGCTAACAATAAGGCTTCGTAGGCGTTTACAATTCCACCACTGGCTGATAATTCTGAAAACTTCACCTTTTTTCGTTCGCCCTCCGTGCGCCCCGGGATCATCACTTTCTTATCGATTTTATACGAAGATTGCATCAGGATACTGATTAGCTCGGAAGGTGTTAAATCCGGATAGTATGATAAGATCAGCGCGGCAACTCCAGATACTACCGGTGCAGCAAGACTTGTTCCGTCATTTTCACTGTAGGTATTCGTGGTATCAGTGGAGATAATGTGTTCTCCGGGCGCAAAAAGATCAACATGAATCTTGCCGTAGTTTGAGAAAACTGTTGCTACTTCGTCATTGAGCTTGCTTCCGCACGCGCCAACTCCTATCCAATTTTTCGGTTCGGACCCATCGAGATAGCGATCACTTGGATACCGTTCTTTCAGGTCAACATCCGACCCTTCATTGCCCGCTGCATGCACAAGTAACACGTTTTTTTCATCCGCGTATTTCACCATTTCATCAACGAAGGCTTTTTGAGGCGATAACTGCTTTCCGAAACTCATGTTGATGATGTGAGCGCCATTGTCTACCGCATATTTGATCGCAAGGGCAACATCTTTGTCGCGTTCGTCTCCATCGGGGGTTGAGCGAAGAATCATCAGTTTAACATCGGAGGCAATACCGTTAATGCCGATGTTGTTGTTCCGGACAGCAGCGATCACACCCGCTACCGAAGTACCATGATTTGCGCGGGGTCCTTTAACATCGGGGTTTCCGTAATTGCGGTCATTCAAATTTGTCGGATCGTCTCCCACAATTGCCCGCGCATTAAAATTGACATTAAGTCGTTTCTGCAGCCACAGGTTGTTTTGCGTGATGATTTGCTGCAGGATTTCTTCCGTAAAACCGTTTTCGTATCGGTCTTTCAGGAAAGCGATGGCTCTCAAAGCGTCAGGATCTTTCGTTTGGATTTTGTTTATGTCTTCGAGTGATCTGACGTCTGCGTTGGTTGCCCCCTTTATGATCGCCTTTGCCCGATTGTAAACAAGTTGAAATTTTTCAATGGAAGCTTTCTCCTGAGTTCTCTTTTCAAACTCTGCGTCAAATAGCTGTTTTGCTTCAGAGTAGAATGGCGAGTTCTTGTCTTTTACCAGGCGTGTATATTCAACATTTTCTTCGTTGATGTTTTGTCCCTGGGCATTTCCTATAAAATTCCATCCATGGACATCATCCACATAACCATTTTTATCGTCATCAATGTTATTGCCGGGAATTTCGTCTTCATTTACCCATATTTTCTCTTTCAGATCTTCATGGTCAATATCAACGCCACCATCAATAACGGCCACGATGATAGTCTTTTTGGGTTTCTTGTCGGCTAACAGCGTACTATACGCTTTGTCGACACTTGTGCCTGCTGTTTTATCCTTTTCCGGATCGCGGTTTTGCCAGTTGAGGTTATTGGCATCAAGTTTATCGACCGAACTTACCTGTGCGTACATCGGCAAGCAGGCCGACATGAAAACGGAAACAATAAAAAGAACTCTCATAGTCGGGGAATTTGAATTCGAAAAATACCGAAAATAAAAAAAGCCTGCATGAGCAGGCTCCTGAAAAGTTTAAAGATTAATTCCTCCCGAGGCTTCTATCCGTTGCCCGTTAATCCAGCCGGCCTCTTCGGAACAGAGAAATGCAATAACGCCACCAATGTCATCGGGCTGACCGATCCGCCCCAGCGCAGTATTGGCCGCAAGCATATTTTTTCGTTCCGCAGGCGCGTTGCGAACCGCAGCATTGTTGAAGTCGGTTTCCACCGGTCCGGGTGCAACCACGTTTACCGTTATTTTCCGGGAACCGATTTCTTTGGCAATGTATCGGGTGAGGACCTCAACGGCTCCTTTCATGGACGCATAAATCGAATAACCGGGATTGACAAACCGTGTTGTACCGCTGGATACGTTTACGATTCGGCCCCCATCGTTCATCAGCGGCAAAGCCTGTTGCGATAAAAAGTAAACACTTTTGAAGTGAATGTTCATAAAGTTATCGAAGTCCTGCTCGGTTGATTTTTCAAAAGGAATTGTTGCTCCGATACCGGCATTGTTGATCAGGAAATCAAACGTGTCGCGGTTCCAGGTTTTGCGCAACGTTTCTTTTAAGTCGGTGATCAACTGACTAACGGCTCCTGGTTTTGAAGCATCGAACTGCAGCGCTGCCGCTTTTCTTCCCGTGGACGCAATTAGTTTCACAACTGCATCAGCTTTTTCTTTTTGTGAATTATACGTGATGATGATGTCGTGTCCTTTTTTTGCGAGGGCGATGGCCATGTTTTCTCCGAGTCCGCGGCTGCCGCCTGTCACGAATGCTATTTTTGAAGTGGTCATGAGTTTTTTGATTGAATAGACGAATAGGGATTAGAATTATTGCTTGTCAACAATTCCTGAGGCGGGTAGGTTCAGCGCAAGCTTTGCTGAATATCCATTTTCCTGAAGGTGAGGTTGATGCGCGGCCGGGTAACTTTTTTAGTAGGCGGCAGGCGGTGCAGCCAGCGCGACTGCGTTGTTCCGGCCATTTCAAGCAAGCTGCCGTGTTCGAGAATCAGTTCAACCTTCTGATCTTCTGTCTTATGCCGGAAAGCGAATTTGCGTTCTGCGCCAAACGTCACCGATGCGATACTTGAGTCTTTCGCAAGCATTTTCTCGTCATCGCTGTGCCAGGCCATACCCTCACTGCCATCGTGGTATAAATTGAGGAGGCAGGAATTATAGGTGGCACCTGTTTTTTGCTCACAAACTTGTTTGAGATGGACTAATTCCCTCGTCCAGGGTAATGCCAGTTTGGTTGCGTTAGAATAGGTATAGTGATATCCCGCGTCACCGTACCACGCCACCTTGCGCTTCGTGATGATGTGCCGGCCGAACATGTTGGCTTCATCATTTCGCCATTCAATGGTATTCCAGAGAATATCGAAGTATGCATTCGAATCGGCCGGAGAAAATACCCGTCCGAAGTATCGAACAATTCCATCGAACGGAAGCAGGTTAACGGTGCTGTCGTTGCTGAATAAATTCATTTTTCCAGAGTTGATATGCGTCACGCATGCAATGGCCACACGGCCGGAACCTGTGCGAGCGTGCTTCGTGAAGGGAAGAAAAGAAAACGCGGTTAACTTTTTTCATTCGACTGCCCGAAGTACAACGCAATGTCCCGACTATCTTCAGTTTAACATTTCCGGCATGGGTAATGTTTTTGTGCCGGATCATTTTTCTGACCTCCCGGTTCGTTAAATCACTGTGCCTGATCATCGCTATGCGACAGCAAAGTAGTCATGGCAGGCGACCTTAGCCACCCGATACTTGCGGTTTTTACACAACAGGTTTTGCGTCTTACGCTTTTACTGACTTAATCCAGTCGCGTGCATTCGCAAACGCTTCGAACCACGGGCCGACCTCATCATTTTTACGATTGGCAGGGTAGTGGGGCCAATTCCACGGAAACAACGACCGCTCGATGTGCGGCATGATCGCAAGATGACGACCATCTTTCGAACAAAGTGCGGCTACCGCAAAGTTTGAATCGTTCGGGTTACCCGGATATTCCGCAAAGGTGTAGTTAGCGGCTACTGTGTATTTCGATTTGTCGGCAGGCAAAACAAACTGCCCTTCTCCGTGCGCCATCCACACACCGATTTGCGCTCCTTCATAACTTTTCAGCATCACGGAATTGTTTTTCGGAATGGTGAGGTTGACAAACGAACATTCAAATTTGCCTGATCCGTTATGGTGCATCTTTTCTTTCCATTCCGGATAGAGCAATCCCATTTCCATCATCAGTTGACAGCCGTTGCAAACGCCAAGGCTCAGCGTGTCAGTGCGCTTGTAGAAATTCTCAAGTGCAGCCTTTGCCTTTGGGTTGTAAAGGAAAGCACCTGCCCAACCTTTTGCTGAACCCAACACGTCTGAGTTGGAGAAACCTCCTACAAAAACAATCAGGTTCACTTCACTCAAATCTTCACGACCCGTCATGAGGTCAGTCATGTGAACATCTTTTACATCGAAGCCTGCCACGTACAGTGCGTAAGCCATTTCGCGATCGCTGTTTACGCCCTTCTCGCGGATGATCGCAGCTTTGATTCCGGTAGGAGTTCTGCGTTTTGGATCAAGCCCGTGAGTCGACAGCTTGCCATCAAACTTTTGCGGGAAGGTATACGTCAATACCTGTTTGAATATGTTATCCCTGCGTTTTTCTGCGTGTCCTTTCGGCCGCTGAATTTTATCGAGCAGGTACGATGTGTGAAACCACTTGTCGCGAAGTGTATCTATTTCCAGCGATTTCAGACTACTGTTTTCGAATGTGAGTTTTCTTTCGCGGGTAACGTTGCCGATCACGACCGACTTAACGCCTTGCTTTTGTAAAGCATCTTGAATAGCTGATGCATCGCTCACCTGGATAACAATCGCAGCATTTTCGCTGAACAGCACTTTTGTGATGTCGGAATTAAGCTCGCTCAGGTTCACGTTCAATCCAATGTTTGGAACAGGGAAACACATTTCGAGCAAGGTGGTGATCAGTCCGCCGGATGACACATCGTGCCCGGATAAAATCTTGTCGGTTTGGATCAGGTTCTGAACGGCTATAAAGGCTTTTACAAAATATGTTTCGTCTGTAATGGTTGGCGCATCGTTTCCCAGTTGATTGACAATCTGCGCAAAGCTGCTTCCGCCAAGTTTATAGCTGTCGTTTGAGAAATTGATGTACAAAAGTGATGATCCGTCAACCGCTTTGATGTCAGGTGAAACGGTTTTGCGAATGTCGCTGCATTCCGCTACAGCGGAAATGATTACCGTTCCCGGAGAATCGACCGTCTCGCCATTGGGATAC
This sequence comes from Cyclobacteriaceae bacterium, assembly GCA_016786495.1. Taxonomy (GTDB): domain Bacteria; phylum Bacteroidota; class Bacteroidia; order Cytophagales; family Cyclobacteriaceae; genus UBA2336. The sequence continues at coordinate 33,200 of JAEUUJ010000049.1, read as the reverse complement.
TTTTGCGTCATCGACAGCGAATCTTTTCCGGTGGGAACGTTGATGCCGAGTTTGCATGCAAAATCGCTGACCGCTTCCACTGCGGAGTACAGACGTGAATTTTCACCGGCTGTTTTTGTTGGCCACATCCAGTTCGCACTCAGCGAAACACCTTTCAGGCCGTGGGTTAACGGAGCCCAGATGATGTTCAGCAATGCCTCTGCGATGGCCAGTTTACTTCCTGCTGCCGGATTGACGAGTGCAGCGCCCGGTGCATGCCCGATGCCCGTTGCAATTCCTTTGTTGCTGATGAAATCAAGGGCCATCACCGAAACGTTGTTCAGCGGAAGCTGAATCGGTCCACAGGTTTGCTGCGTAGCCACACGTCCCGTTACGCAACGATCAACTTTATTGGTTAACCAGTCTTTGCACGCAACTGCTTCCAGTTGCAAAAGCTGTTCGAGATATTCCTGGAACCTGCCGGCATCATACCGAACGTCTTCAAATGTATTCGGGATGGTTTTGTCTTGGAGAATCGTTTTGGGAGATGAACCAAACAGGTTGCTGATTTTCAGGTCGACCGGTTTTGTCTTCTTAACGTTGTCGACAAACTTAAACGTGCCATCTCCTGTGGCAGTTCCAACCACATACATCGGTGCGCGCTCGCGTTCGGAAACACGTTTCAGCATATCGATGTGTTCAGGATTAATCGCAATACCCATGCGCTCCTGCGATTCGTTACTGATGATCTCTTTGTCGGAAAGGGTGGAGTCGCCAATCGGAAGTTTATCAATCTCGATTACGCCTCCGGTTTCTTCCAATAACTCGGAGAAGCAGTTTAGGTGTCCGCCTGCGCCATGATCGTGAATCGACACGATTGGATTTTCAGAGGATTCAACCATCGCACGGATGGCATTTGCCACGCGCTTCTGCATTTCAGGGTTTGAACGCTGTACCGCATTTAATTCCAGTGCGTTCGCAAACTCACCGGTTGTTACGGATGAAACGGCCGCACCGCCCATCCCGATGCGGTAGTTGTCGCCACCCATCAACACAATTTTATCTCCGGCCTTCAGGTGTTCTTTCTTGCTGTCTTTTTCTTTTCCATACCCAACGCCACCGGCCAGCATGATTACTTTATCGAAGCCGAGCTTTTTGCCGCCTTCAAAATGTTCGAAGGTTAACACACTTCCGCCAATCAATGGCTGACCAAACTTGTTTCCGAAGTCGCTGGCGCCATCGGAAGCTTTGATCAGGATTTCAGCAGGAGTCTGATAGAGCCATTTGCGTTCGGCAAATTTCTTCTCCCAGGGACGGCCGCCTTCGAGCCGGGGATACGATGTGATGTATACGGCTGTTCCCGATAACGGGATAGAACCTTTTCCTCCTGCGAGGCGGTCGCGGATTTCACCACCGCCACCGGTAGCTGCACCGTTGAATGGTTCAACCGTAGTTGGGAAATTATGGGTCTCGGCCTTTAATGAAATAACGGAATCAAAGTCTTCGATCTTAAACCAGTCCGGAATATCCTGTCGGGTAGGAGCGAACTGCTCTACGCGCGGGCCCTTGATAAACGCTACGTTGTCTTTGTAAGCCGATACGATGTAGTTCGGATTTTCTTTCGATGTTTTTTTGATGAGCTGAAAAAGAGTTGATTCTTTTTCCTTCCCATCGATCACGAATGTGCCGTTGAAGATTTTGTGGCGGCAGTGTTCGCTGTTAACCTGTGAGAAACCGAACACTTCACTGTCGGTAAGTTTGCGGCCGAGTTGCTTGCTGACACCGTTCAGGTAGTCAACTTCTTCCTGACTCAATGCAAGGCCTTCCCGTTGATTGTATGCTCCGATGTCATTGATTTCGATGATCGGTTCGGGTGTATGTACAATGGTGTAAAGATCCTGGTCTAATCCGGTGTACCGGAATTGAAGCATCCGGTCGAACGAGGCATTACCACTGGTCACTTCGAAAAATTCTTCCATTCGGAAAATGCCGGAAATGCCCATCGTTTGGGTGATCTCCACGGCATTCGTACTCCAGGGTGAAACCATCTCCTTTCTTGGCCCGATAAACGATCCGGTAACGGTGTTTTCCGTCAGCGGTTGAGCGCCCCCCAGAAGCCACACAAGTTTTTGAATATCAGCCGATTGTAAAGGGTGTTGCGTTCCAACCCCGTAAACGATGTTGGAATTTGAACGGAAAAAAAGGATCATGAAAGGAAGTGGCTTAAAAGAAGGCACAAAAGTACTATGGATTGACCTTTTTTAACAGTGTTTTTTGCATTTAATCCATCATCGATGGCGGCTGGTGGAACTATCCTTGTGTTTCCGGGTTTGCCTGCTTTACTTGAAAGACCCTTGCAAATAAATTATGGAAATACCCTCGAAACCCGCGAACGAGCGGGAGCGGTTAGATGCGCTGCATGAATATCATATTCTTGACACGCCTGCCGAACGGGATTTTGATGAAATCGCAGAACTCGCTTCTCTCATTTGCGAAACTTCGATATCAACCGTCACGCTCATCGACGAAGCCCGCCAATGGTTCAAAGCAAAAGTTGGTCTGGATAATTCTGAGACGCACCGCGATTATGCTTTTTGTTCGCATGTGATCAACCAGGACTCGGTGATGATTGTTCCGGATGCTACCAAAGACGATCGTTTTCATGATAATCCGCTCGTTACCGGCAAGCCAGACATCCGGTTTTATGCGGGCATGCCCCTGGTTACACCGGATGGCCATAATATCGGCACGCTGTGTGTAATCGATACTAAACCAAAAAAATTATTGCCACACCAATTGTTCGCGCTGCAAGTACTTTCGAAGCAGGTGATCAAACAGATGGAGCTGCGAAAGAAAATTTTTGAACTTGAACGGTTGAACGACACGCACCGCAAACTCCTGTCGGTTATCGGACATGATTTGCGCAGTCCGCTTACTTCGCTTTACGGACTGCTTGAATTGTCGGAAAAGTACAATCTGCCGCCCGAAGAATTTAAAGCTAAACTTCCGGAAGTCAGGCAAGGTTTTACGGCTGCAAATGCACTGCTGACAAACCTGCTGGAGTGGGCCACCTCGCAATTTGAGCACAACGGCATTAAACGGAAACTCATTTCGATGAGACATATTGTCGATCAGATTGCAGAGAATAATCAGCAACAATTTGATCGTAAAAATAATGTGGTTGAGAATCGTGTCGACAGTACCTGTCAGGTGCTGGCCGATGAGCACATGATTCGCACGGTGCTTCGCAATCTGCTCATGAACGCCAACAAGTTCACCGACCATGGCCGGATAACAATCTCCAGCCGCGAAGTAAATACGATGGCTGAAATTTGCATTGCCGATACCGGTGTTGGTATGGATGAAAACCAGGTGAGTAAGATGTTCAACTGGGATAAACGGGGCAGCACCAAGGGAACAAATGGTGAACGCGGATCCGGTTTCGGTTTACTCGTAAGCCACGAATTTGTCGAAAAGAATGGCGGCCGGATGTGGGTTGAAAGTAAACCGGGTGAAGGATCAAGGTTTTATTTCAGCCTGAATCAGTATCATCCCGAATAGCGCGGGCTACTTCTTGCGTTTCGAAAACATCCAGCTTAAAAAGTCAGATTCAGCAAACGCGCTGTCCCAACTGTTGTGATTGGCGTCGGGATACTCTTTGTACTCCACCGAAACGTTTAACGCCTTTAGCTTCGCGACTATTTCACGCGAGTATGTTGGTTCTACTACATCGTCTTTCGCACCGTGAAACACCCGGAACGGAACCTTGCTCACGCGTTTATCATAAGCCTTTACATCTGCCCCGCCACAAATCGGAACCGCTGCGGCAAAAAGTTTCGGGAAACGATAAACAGCCTCGAACGTGCCCATTCCGCCCATCGAAAGTCCGGCCACATAAACCCGTTTTTTGTCAACACCTTCTTCGGAGCTTACTTTTTGTAACAGTTCGATGGCGGCTTGCAGCGCGGGCGTAATAGGTTTCGAGTAATCGAATCCAAGCGTCAGCGGGAGGGTATTGCGGTCGACCGAAACACTTCCCCAGTATCCCTCAGTCGGGCATTGCGGAAAGATTACGATAGCCGGATAAGCCTTCCGGTTTGCCGGATCGAGGAAAAGTTTTGATCCGTGAACGAGCTGACTTTCATTGTTTTCACCGCGTTCGCCTGCACCATGCAGAAATAACACAACCGGATATTTTTTTGTCTTGTCGTAGTTCTCCGGGAACAGTATTCGATAGGGGAGACTCAGTCCTGAGGAAGACACAAATTTTTCTTCTTTAAACTCCTTCTGATCTTGTGAATAACAAGTGAGCGACAGAATAAAGACTGCCAGTAACATAAGCACGTGACGCATATCTTAGTAAATAGGTTTCCTCAAGCTTTCTAATTTCTCGGTCCGCCCATCATCGCTTGTACCGAAAGTCCATCGATGAGGTAAGGCGCATTGGGTATAAATTTTAAGCCAAGTGTTAAGTCGAGCCCCGTTTCTCCTTTCACCTGTACCTCCGCATTGTCGCCATCAACTTTAAGGTTTGATATCGTGCCTTTTCCCATATCATCGTGCAGACGCTGAAAGAGCTGCACTTTGGCTTCCAGGTTCGCCAGTTCATCGTTGGTGGCGGTTTGAGCACTTCCATCTGGCCCACCCTGAATCTGAGCACGCATTTTTTTATTAATCCACGTCTCCGTGCAATTCTCCTTTATAAATTTTCTCCATTGGTCTTTTTCGTTAAGGCAAATTACACGAATTATTTCTTTACACCGGTTTTCGATAACTGTTTTCTTGTCTTGTGCCTGAACCGTGAATATAACGAAGATACTAAACGCAACAATGATTACTACTTTTTTCATAAATTTTAAATTATAGTTATTTATTGAATGAAGATTTTTGTCGATTGGATTTTGAATGGCCAAAAAAACAGGAATAGGTTAACGTGGCGGTGTTGTTGCCGATTGATGCGACCATTAACGCGCATCGAAACGCATCAACTGATTGGTCATATCAATGGTAGCTGTATACTTTTGAAAGAAAGGACTTCCAAAATTGATGGCGTCAAATCCACCTGTAACCAAGGTTATGTTTGGATCCTTAAATTCAATTGATCCAAATGAAATCGTTCCATCCAATTGACTTTTATACACCTCTACTTCGCCACCGGGTGTTCTTGCCTTCGCAAATAGAATCGGTTCGGATTTTAATTTCAACTTTGATTTCCATTCCATAGGAAAAGAAATCTCCGTTGGGCCTCCACAATCAAAGACCGCCAGCATTTCCTCTCCATTAACGTTGACGGAAGCTTCCGGTGCGCGGGATAAGTCCACTTTTATTACGGCTTTGTCGTTCTTATCTAATGCACCATTCATTACAATCAATTTTGACTTTTTAAAATCAATCGTTACGAGGTTTCCCTTGAAAGCGCTGAGGCCGATGATGCCGGAAGCATTCGGCGAAAAAATTTGTTGTGGTGGCACGGCTACACCATCCAGATTTTTGATTTCAAATCCGTTGAGATTCAGCTTGGGAACCATTACTGTACTTACTTTGTCTGGCTGATCACTATTAGGGCTTTGAAGGGTTGTTGTTCCGGTCACCTTAAGCTTCTGGTCTTCGACAAGCGTTTCACTCAAGACCAACCCGGTTGTTCCGGTATCATAAATAAAACTATACTCTTTATCATTGATTTTTGCCTTAATCAAAATCAGATTTCGATCCATGAAAAAGGGGATCTCTATCGTTTCTTTTTGCGCAATTCCCATGTTGGTACATAAAATGGACGCTAATAACACGTTCATAACTTTCTTCATATCTGTGATTTAAGGGTTAACTAATCTGATTTACAATTTTTAATGATCCTGTTTAGAAAAGCGCTACTATTCTCTACCTCCTCGTTCGTCAATGACTTTAGCGCTTGCTTTCTGTTGGCTGTTATGATGGGAATTAGCTTATCCAGCACAGAGTCCCCCTTCTTAGTAATGATCAAATTGAACCTTCTTCTATCGGTGTTATGGAGGGCGCGGGTTAAATAGCCCTTCTTAACTAAAAGTTCTATCATACGAGTAACAGAAGCGTAGTCTTTAAAAACATTTTCAGCAATCTGGTGTTGAGAAATATCCGGCCAATCCTGTACGGACTTTAGCACCAGCCATTGGTCGATGGTGATATCAATGTTAGCCTTATCAATTTGCTTCTGCGCAAACTGACGATAAGCCTTAATCGATTTTTCTAATGTAAAAAAGAATACTTGGTCTAGCTTGGTCATATTGATGATGTAATAATAATTGATATATCATCAAAATAAGCAAAATTTATGCTGATTTAACTTTTTTTAACGTTAATTAACTTTATGTGGACGTTGCAATTTTGACGAAAATTTCCCAGATCGTTATCGCAGCGTTAGCGTGGATGGACTTTGTCTTTTAGGATTTTGATGCTGGCATCAATAACTCCGTTGTGGCCCGTGTCCGGAATTTCCAGCTCATAGGTTTTCACGTGACGAAGAAGGGCGCGCATGTTTTTGGGCGTGATGACTTTGTCGAATTTCCCGACAATCATCATCAGGCGAATGTGATGGTCGTTGATGAGGTTTGCAATCGAACTCATGTTGAAGGTTAAATGCCGGAATACGACCCACGAGTAATACACACGTCTGCGTTTTTCTTCCGTGTTCATCTGCGACTCCACAAAGCGCAGAATGCCTTTATCGATTAACCCAACGCGATGCGCGAAATGTGCGATTGACGTGAATCGGTTTGGATGGGTAATCATGCTCCTGAACAACTTTCGCAGCATGACCGGATAGGTCGCCAGACTGTACCACATGCTGGTTTTGACTCCGTCGGGCGCGAGCAGGAAGATTTCCCGGGTTCGGTCTGGAAATGATTCAAGGGTGGCTAGGGCAAATTTACCGCCCATGCTGAAGCCTAACACGCTGAAGTTGTCGATGCCATAGTCGAGGATGAATTTCTCCATCAACGCTTTCCACGTTTTTTTTTCGATCGGATGTTCGTCCAGTCGCCATTCACTTTCGCCATGAAAGAAGATGTCGAAAAGATAAACAGTGTACCGGTCTGAAAGTGCGTGGGCCAGCGCATGAAATGCCGCACCGCTTTGCCCAAAGCCATGAAAAGCAATTAGCGTGTGTTTACCGCTGCCGGTTTTGCTGAAATGCAGCGTAGCATGTTCGAGTTGCAACTGATGCTTCGTCACCCGGTGGAGTTTGGAATCCAAAAATGAGAAATAAATTCTTCATTCTGCGTATCCGCGAAAGCGATAAAAAAACACCAGACTCCTTCACGAAGTCCGGTGTCAGCATTGTTTCGGTCTTATGTTATTCGTGCTTCAGTGAATTAACCGGGTTTGTTGCGGCTGTTTTCAGGGAATGGAATCCGACCGTGAAGAACGAGAAAATCAGCGCCATGATCGTCACCACAGCGAAGGTGAAATAACTGATGGAGGTTTGGTAGGCAAAGTTACCCATCCATTGACTGATCATATAAAACGCAGCCGGTACAACCAGCACGGCCGCAATCAACACCAGGTACATCACGTCTTTGTAAAGCAGGTAGATAATTCTCCCCGTGCTTGCACCATGCACTTTTCGAATGCCAATCTCTTTCGTGCGCTGGGCCGCGGTGAATGCGGAAAGTCCGAGCAGGCCAAGCAGGGAAATGAAAATGCAGATGTACGAAAGGTTCGACAGAAGTTTGTATTGCGTTTCATCGGCTTTGTATTGTTCGTTGAAGCGCTGGTCGAGGAAGAAATACTCAAACGGGTGGTTTGGATCAAATCCTGCCCACTTGCTGCGGATGTACTCCATCGTTTCCGGAAGATTTTCGCCTGCGAGTTTCAGGTAGAGGAAACCGCCCTCATCGCGCGACTTTACCAGGATCAACGGCTCCACGGGATTATGCAACGAGCGGAAGTTGAAATCCTTCACCACACCGATCACCTGCCCATCGCTTTCGCCATGAAACCAGCGCATCTTTTTCCCGACTGCATCATCGCCCCAGCCCATGAGTTTGGCAGCCGCTTCGTTCACGATGAAGATATTGTCGACATCGGTTTTTAGTCCGGGTTGAAAACTGCGGCCTTTCACGACTTCAATTCCCATCGTTTTCAGGTAGTTGTCGTCAACCGCCATCATCGAAAACTGCTGTTGTTTCATCTCACCCTTCTCATCTTCCGCCATCATCACCGGTCCGCCAATGCCCATGCCGGGAACGCTGTACGATGTTGCAGCAGACAGAATTTTCGGATTCTGCAGGAATTCATTTTTGATGGCTGTCAGGTTATTCTGTACCAACGAATCCTGCACCGGCAGCACGACTACATTATCCTTTGTGAAGCCCAGATCTTTATTGCGCATGAAGTCGATCTGATCCTGCATGAGTAGGGTGCACACGACAACAAAAATAGAGATCGCAAACTGAGTCGTGATCAAAACCTTTCGCAGCAGGTGGCTGGATTTGTTGTTCTTGAACGAACCTTTCAATGCACTGAGTGTAGGTACAGAAGGCAGGTAGAACGCGGGATAAAGACCCGAAAGAACTCCGATGAAGAGTGTAATTCCCAGCGACCCGATCAGCAAGGTCGGATTTCCCAGGAAATCGGCTGTGAGGTTTTTATCGATCAGGGAATTGAATGAGGTAAGGTTCAAAACCATCAGTACCAGCCCTACCGCAGCAATGAGTGAAATGAACGCCAGAAAAACAGATTCGCCCAGAAACGAGAATATCAACGCACGTTTGCCTGAGCCTAATGTTTTCTTCATGGCGATCTCACCGGCACGCTTTACCGATTTAGCGGTGGATAAGTTCATGTAGTTGATGCAAGCCAGCAGGATGATGAATATTCCGATACCCGTAAATGCATACACGTATGCGATGTTTCCGGTCGGCTCATCACTTTGAAGACTGGAATCGAAATGAACATCTGCGAGCGGTTGCAGAATGGCGCTGTACTGACCACCCACCTGATCACCAAACGACTTAAAGTACTTATTGAAAATGGTTGGGAACTTGTCGTGGAAATTTTTCGGATCGTAGTTGTCGGGAAAAACAAGAAATGTAAATACGTCCGGGTTCCAAAATGCTTCCGATTTAATCTGCGCACCCTCTACCACCCACTCACGTGTTTTTGCCAGCCCTGACAACAGGAAGTCAAACTTCATGTGCGTGTTTTGCGGCAGGTCTTTTATTACACCCGTCACTTTCCATGCTTCTTTCTGCCCATCGATCACCAGAAGTTTGTTCAGCGGATCTTCTGTTCCGAAATATCGTTTCGCGGTTGACTCGGTGATGACGACCGAATTCAGCAGATTCAGGCAGGTCTTTTCATCACCCGCGATGAACGTGTGCTTGAATACGGTGAAGTAGGTGGAATCTGTACGAATAACATCATCTTCATAGTATGCAACTTCCTGTCCGTTGTTTTCATACTTCACCAGTGCATGGTCCCAGTCGTTGGCGCGGGTGTATGCCTGCACTTCCGGGAACTCTTCTTTGAGTATCGCACCAAGTTCACGGGCCGAACGCGCCACTCGAACATCGATGCCGGTTGCCTGAAGATGGCCGCCCAGCCGGTAAATGTTCTGATGGTTTGCAAAGTGTTTGTCGTAGGTTAGGTCGTACTGCAGAATCAGCAGCAAAAGGATGCTGACGGCAATACCGAGTGCGAGGCCCAGAATGTTAAGAATTGAGAAAAACTTATCCTTGAGAAAAACCCGGATAAAGAATTTGATATGTGTCTGAAGCATGACAGCGTGGTTTAGTGGTGATTAGGTTGCGTTCGTTTCGACTCAACAACAATGCCGGGCAGAAAAACTTCATTTTTATTCCGAAATCGCAGGGAAATAGTTTTTCACCTGCCCAATTTTGAACACCTTAGCGTTCGAAAATGATGGATGCACGTGAAACGCATACTAATTCTTCTGTTAACAGTTGTTGGTCTGCAGGGTTACTCGCAAAACAGTAACAAGGTTACAGCGGGCAACCCGGTTTTTTCGGGCTACTATGCCGACCCGGAAGGAATTGTATTCGGTAAGACGTACTGGATTTACCCAACCTATTCAGCGCCTTATGGCAAGCAGGTGTTTTTCGATGCGTTTTCATCGCCCGACCTGATTCACTGGACGAAGCACGAACATATTCTGGACACGGCAAATGTGAAGTGGGCGAAGCGTGCTGTATGGGCTCCATCAATTATAGAGAAAGGTGGAAGATACTTTTTGTTCTTTGGAGCCAACGACATTCAGAACGATAACGAATACGGAGGCATCGGAGTCGCGGTAGCGGATAGTCCGGCCGGACCATTCAAAGATTATTTAGGAAAGCCGCTTATTGACAAGTTTCACAACGGTGCGCAGCCGATTGATCAATTCATTTATAAAGATGGTGATCAGTATTACCTGATCTATGGCGGCTGGCAGAATTGTAACATCGTAAAGCTCAAAAAAGATTTTACAGGTTTTATTCCGTTCGATGACGGAACGATCTTTAAAGAAATAACACCCGAGAAATATGTGGAAGGGCCGTTTATGTTTAAGCGGAACGGAAAATATTATTTCATGTGGTCGGAGGGAGGTTGGACGGGCCCGGACTACAGTGTGGCGTATGCGATAGCAGATTCACCCTTTGGGCCGTTCAAGCGCGTGGATAAAATACTGGAGCAGAATGCGGCTATTGCAACGGGAGCCGGACATCATTCCGTGATTAAGCATCCGAAGAAAGACACGTACTACATAGTGTATCACCGCAGACCGCTTGATCAAACCGACCGGAATGCCCGGGTGGTGTGTATTGATACACTCGAGTTCGATGCAAATGGGCTGATCAAGCCGGTGGTGATTACAAATGAAGGCGTAAAGGCAAATCCTATCAGGTAAACATGATACGCTTGTGGTATGGTTGAATACGTGATGGACAATATTCATGTGAAGAGATATGTCATTTGGCCGTTAACCAAACTACTGCTTGCATTCGCCTTCATGACCATTCTTGGCGTTTTTTTGTTTTCAGTTGCTGCGAATAACATTTTTTTCGTTGTATCAGTAATCTGGATCTGGATTATTGCCACTCGTCTTCTGCCATTTTTTGTATTGGCCCACCGGCACATCGGAATAAGTAAGGGTGTGCAGTTTTACGCGGATAGTGATAATCAGAAATTTCGGTACCGGGTTGATCAAAATGAAGTATTTTTTGGCGTGGACGATATCAGTCAGGTGGTGTGCGTGTTGTCACCTCCGAAATTCGAGAAAAGACTAGATATTCTTGGCCTTGGACATTTCTTCTTTTGGAAAATCGTACTGAAAAGCGGTTCTGTGATTCGGCTTTCCTGCCTGGTCGTGGATGAGGAAATCTTCTTCCATAACGCCATTGTTCGCGAGAAAAAAATATTTCCCTTTCCGGCAAAATAAAAATCACATCGTAGAAATCAAGCTGACATAGGGCTGTCACACGCCCGGGTTTTCTTTGAACATTAATTCATCGTAAAACCCATTCAGCTATGAAAAACGAAACTGTTTCAGAAGAGACCGCTATTGATTTAAAAACGCTGCTCGATCACTGGCAGGAGCACCGCAGACTTACCCGAAGAGTGATTGAAGCTTATCCAGAGGATAAACTTTTCACGTTCTCCGTGGGCGGAATGCGCCCGTTTGCTCAACTCGTGATGGAGATGATTACGATCGCACAACCCGGTATCTACGGAATGGCTACTGGCAGCTGGAGTGTTCCCGGCCGGCCCGAGATTAACTTCATGCTTCAGCCTCCGGCTACGAAAGCGGAGTTGTTGGCGTTTTGGGATGAGACAACTGATGTGATCAACCAGCTATGGCCCAGGATCAGCGTAGCACGGATGCGTCAGGCCGACAAAGCGTTCGGGCAGTTTGACGGCACAATTACCTGGCATTACTTCTATTTTGTGGATAACGAAATTCATCATCGCGCGCAGGCGTATGTGTACCTGCGGGCGCTGGGAATCGAGCCGCCGGCATTCTGGGACCGGCATTAATGGTTCTTTCATATAAAATGTGGGGACGCGTCATGCTGAACTAGTCGAAGCAGGCGTCCCTGCATTTTGTCTACTACAAGTCACACCGTATGCTATTTGATTTCAAACTGCACCAGAACCTGCGCCTGGAGTTTGATCTTCTTGAAAGAGGATTCGTATTCTTTTAACTCCTCCTTGTCACGATATTGAACGTTCATGATAGAATACTGTGCGTTTCCGGGATACATATTGTACGGCTCTACACTCAATTCGCGTATCAAAATTGGTTTGCCAAGCTCGGAGCCAATGCTGTGTGCGAGTGCTTGTGCTTTGGTTTTAGCAATTTGCAGTGCTTTAACCTTCACATCCAGTTTTAGTTTGGTAAGCTCGGAGTGATCCACCCGTACGATATCTACATAGTCAGCTTTCACATTTTCAATCTTACTCAGGAACTTTTCCACTTCAGCTGCACCCGACAACTTGAGTTGATAGGTTTTCTGTCGGAAAACATCCCGGTCTCTTCTTCTTCCACCAAGCAAAAGACCCGCATCGGCAAGCTCCAGGTTTTTGGTATCGATGCCGGCTTCCTTCAGCGCATTCAGAAGTGATTTGTCGATGGTCTCGAGCGTTGTTTTTACGCGTCCTTCCTCAAATTCCTTTAGCCGAATGGTGAGGTAAATTTCGTTGGGCGTTACTTCAAGCTCGGCCGTGCCGGTCACTTCAATGAAATGTTCGGATTGTGTCTGTTCCTGAGCGTAAGATCCGACAGCAGCGAAAAGCAGCAGGGCAATAAAGAATGCAGGTTTTTTCATAGCGAAGGAGTTTGATTGTTTCTGATTAGATGCGATTTCAGCATATAAAGTTTGTGGTGCGGGGAAATTTTGTCTCCCGGCAGATTTTTTCACCTTTGCCACAATAATTACCCAATCCTGCCGACTATCATGTCAAAACAAGCAGGTGATGGACCTTGCCATGCAAGAAATAAAGCAGAACACATTCCTGAGGGAGAAAGACAAACTGTTGGGGTTTATCCGCAACCGGGTGTCGTCATCCGAAGAAGCTGAAGATATCCTGCAGGATGTATTCTACCAGTTTGTGGCGGGGTTCGAAACCATTGAATCGCTCGACCGGGTAACGTCATGGCTGTACAGCGTGGCGCGGAACAAGATTATCGACCGGTACAGACGTGATGCGGCAAGACCTAAGAAAACCGATTTCGAGTTCGTAGCGGGAACAGATGATGACTCAGCGTTGACGCTGCAGGACATCCTTCCCGATCTGGATAACACGCCCGAATCGACACTTTTGCGGGAAGCTATTTGGGACGAGATCACTGATGCGCTCGAAGAACTTCCGGCTGATCAGCGGGAGATCTTCATCCAGAACGAGATCGAAGAACGAAGTTTTCGCGAGATCGCGGAAGAAACAGGCGTGTCGATTAACACACTGCTCTCGCGCAAACGGTATGCGATTCTGGCGCTTCGCAAACGCCTGCAAGGTTTTTACGATGACATTATCAAATAGACATATTGATCAAAAACATTTAAAACATTGAAATTATGAAACGTGGTTGGTGGATTTTAAAAGGTATCGTGTTCGTAGCGGTGATGATTGCACTGTTCGGAACTGTTACCATGTTACTCTGGAACTGGCTGGTGCCGGAATTATTTAACGGCCCGGTAGTGACGTTTACTCAGGCAATCGGCCTGTTGTTACTGACAAAGATCTTATTCTGGAGTGTAGGTAAAGGCGGACATCATCACCGGGGTCCGTGGAGGCCCTACTGGAAAAACCGGTGGGAGGGTATGACACCCGAAGAACGGGACCGGCTCAAGAAAAGAATGCGCGAAAAGTGGTGCCCGCGCCCGGATCAGGATAAGCCTTCAGCAAACGTTTGAAGTCGCTTTTCTAGAAAAATTCACAAAAAAATATTCTAGAAACCCCAACCCTGAGCCGTTTTACGCGTTCAGGGAAACGATGGAAACTTTTGTAATCTTAAAAGTTTCCATAGTTTTGCGCCATGATTGAAGAAACAGACATAAAAGATAAGATCGTTACGGGGGCGGAGGAACTGTTCAGGCGGTACGGTGTCCGCAGCATTTCGATGGATGATATTGCCCGGCATTTGTCGGTATCCAAGAAAACGCTCTACCAGCACTTTGCCGACAAGGATGATCTCGTTGCGAGCGTAACGCGCCAATTACTCGAAAAGAATTACAAGCAGTGTGAGGACATTCGGCAGGGGTCAGACAACCCGGTGGAAGAGCTTGCACGTGTTTCCCTTTGGATGAAGAAAAGCATGGAGGAGGTAAATCCGACCATGCTCTTTGATTTACAGAAGTTCCATTTAAAAGCCTGGAACTTGTGGGTTGACTTTAAGAACAAGTTCATTCGCGATCAGGTTGTTCAAAACCTGGATGCGGGCATTGAGCAAGGTTACATTCGCCCAGTAAACAAAGAGATCATGAGCATTCTTCGGGTGGAATTTGTGCAGATGGCGTTTAACCAGGACATTTTTCCACGTGAGAAGTTTAACATCGTGGAAGTACAGAGCCAGATATTCGATCACTTCGTGTTCGGGCTGGTCACTGAAAAAGGAAGAAAACTTTATTTGAAATACAAGGAACACAACCAACAACCATCAACCATTTTATGATAAAACGAATATATCTGACACTTGTGGTAGGAGCGGGATTAGCGGCTGCGCAGCCGGCAGTTGCACAAGATCAACCGGTATCATCCGGGCAAACCTTTACGCTTCAGCAGTGCATTGACTACGCGCTGGAGAATTCTATTACTGCCCGAAATGCAAAATTGGATGAAGAAATAGCCCAAGCAAAGGTCAAAGAGACTGTGGGCGTCGGGTTGCCGCAGGTTAATGGTACTGTTTCTCTGACACACAACGAAAGGCTTCCACGTTTTTTTTCGACCAGACAAACTGCGTTCGGTTTCTCGGGGCTTGCGGATTCTTTGTATAATCAATTCTATCCGGAGCTCGAAAATGATGATGTGTTGGCTTCTCAAAACTTCTTTCAATTAAAAAGTAGCGGTGATGCTGGCGTGAATGTTACCCAAATCATTTTTAACGGATCGTATCTGGTAGGTTTACAGGCCTCGCAAGCCTATAAAGAATTGTCCTATCGAAGTTCTGCGCAAACAAAGGAGCAAATTATTCAGCAAGTTACTAAGGCTTACTATGCTGTGCTAATTAATAAGGAGCGTAGTGATCTGTTCACCAGTAACATTGCCCGCGTTGATACGTTGCTTCGAAACACACAGGCGCTCTTTAAAAATGGGTTCGCTGAAAGCATTGACGCCGATCGTATTCAAGTAACATTGAATAACCTTGTTGCCGAGCGGGACAAATTTCTCAATCTGAACGAACTCGGAATTGCGTTACTGAAGTTTCAGATGAATTATCCGCTGAATCAACCAATTCAAGTAGAGGGAAAAATTGAGGATGTTCAATCAGAAGTGTCCACAGCTTTATATCAAGAGACAATTGACTATAATCTTCGCCCCGACTTCCAGGTGTTAGAGGCAAATCGGAAATTGCAGGAGCTTAATTTAAAAAATCAACGCGCAGCTTATCTGCCTTCGCTTTCAGCATTTGCAAATCTCGGCTACTCGACACAGTCTGCGACTATTGGTGGCCTGTTCAAGACCAATTCTGACATTTCCGACAATGGAAGTATCGGTCCTGATAAATGGTATCCATACACCATGTTCGGATTGACACTGAATGTGCCAATTTTCTCAGGTTTTCAAACTCGATACAAAGTTCAGCAAGAGAAAATTGCGCTTCAGAAGATACAGAATACGTTTGTTAGTGTAAAATCAGGTATTGATCTGGAGGTACAACAATCTACCATCAATTATAAAAATGCCATGAAGTCGCTCAATGCTCAAAAGCAAAATATGGAGCTGGCTTCTAAAGTCGCTCGGATTACAAAGATTAAATACGAACAGGGAGTAGGATCAAATCTTGAAGTGATCGACGCGGAAGATAGTCTGCGGCAGGCCCAAACCAACTATTACAATGCTCTGTATGACGTAATGGTTGCCAAGATTGATCTTGATAAAGCCTATGGAAAACTAGCACCGCAAAGTGTTTCAAAATAATAATCAACCAACCTGAAAATATACATACATGAAATCCATTACATACATTCGTTATAGTTTACTGATTGCGTTGGCAGCATCCGTTGCCGCCTGCACGCCTGATAAGAAAGCAGAACTTGCCAAGCTTAAAAAGGAACAGGCTGAATTGAATAGTAAGATCGAGGAACTTGAAAAGCAAATTACGCCCGACAGTGTTGTAGTGCGTAAAAAGGACGTATCCGCTATTGAGCTTGCTCCGCGGAAGTTCGAATATTACGTGCAAACACAAGGTCACATCGATGCCGAGAATAATATTCTGGTGAGTGCAAAAAGCATGGGCGTTATCACGCAGGTGTTTGTGAAAGAAGGACAGGCGGTGTCGAAGGGGCAGGTTCTTGCGCAGATTGACAATGCTGTGATCGTAAGCAACATTCAGGGAATGAAAGCTCAACTTGAGCTGGCAACATCTGTTTTTAACCGCCAGAAAAACCTTTGGGATCAGAAAATCGGTACCGAAGTTCAATACCTGCAGGCAAAAACCAACAAGGAGTCACTTGAAAAACAACTGGCTGCTCTGGAAGATCAAAACGACATGACCCGCATTAAAAGCCCAATCAGCGGAACCGTAGATGAAGTGAACGTGAAGGTGGGTGAAAATATCGCTCCCGGCCAACCGGCTGCGCGTGTTGTAAACTCGTCTGATTTGAAATTGGTAGCATCCGTATCAGAGGCATATGTTACAACAATCAAGAAGGGCGACAAGGTAATTGTGAACATTCCGGAGTTGAATAAAGACATTACTTCAACCGTTTCATTTGTTGGTAAAACCATCGACCGGTTGTCGCGTACGTTTGCGGTAGAGGTTAAACTTCCAAGCGAACCGAATCTTCGTCCGAATATGTCGGCTGCCATCAAAGTGGTGTTCCGTACCGAACGTGCTGCGATTGTGGTACCGGTTAATGTGGTACAAAACCTCAACGGTGAGAAGATTGTGTACGTAGTAGCCAAACAAGGCAATGATCTGGTAGCCAGAAAACGCGTGGTAACGGTAGACGGGGTGTATGACAATCTCGCGCACGTGTCCGGTGTTAATGCAGGCGAGAAAGTTATCACGGTAGGATATCAGGGATTAAGTGACGGTCAGTTTATTAAACTCTAACGCAGCGTTCGCTGAAGTCAAAAATCTGATACGTTCCTGCCATTTTTAAAAAATATTTTATGCAAGACTTAAATAAAGAGTTTAAACCCACCAGTTGGTCGATCGACAATAAGGTGAGTGTTTATATCGCGACTATTATTATATGCCTCGCAGGTATCTTTACATACACGAGCCTGCCGAAGGAGAATTTTCCGGAGGTTGTGTTTCCGCAAATTTTTGTGGCAACCATTTATCCCGGAGCATCACCTACCGATGTTGAGAACCTGATTACCAAAGAGATTGAAAAACAGGTAAAATCAATTTCCGGTGTTAAGAAAATCAAGAGTAACTCGGTTCAGGATTTCTCCAATGTGATCGTTGAATTTGAGACAGACGTTTCCATTGACAAGGCTAAGCAGGAGGTTCAGGATGCCGTAGATCGCGCGAAGCAGGATTTGCCAAGCGACCTCGACACCGACCCGCAGGTAATGGAGATCGATATCTCTGAATTGCCCATTATGAACGTAAACCTTTCGGGCGACTACGATCTTCAAACACTGAAAGAGTATGCAGAACAGATGCAGGATGCAATCGAAGGCATTCGTGAAATCAGAAGGGTTGACATTGTGGGTGCACTTGACCGTGAAATTCAAATAAATGTCGACATGTTCAAAGCCGCAAATGCGGGCGTGAGCCTGGATGATATTGAATCTGCGGTAGCATTTGAAAATGTGATCGTTTCCGGTGGTCAGCTTTCTGTTGACGGCATGAAGCGTTCGCTGAGTATTAATGGCGAATTTACCTCGGCAGAGCAGATGGCGAATGTGATCGTAGGTTCAACAACGGGTGGAAAAATCTACCTGAAAGACATTGCCCAAGTAGTCGATTCGCATAAAGAACAGGAGAGTTTTGCCCGCCTGGATGAAAAGAATGTAATTACCTTGAACGTTATCAAGCGCAGCGGTGAGAACCTGATCATTGCCTCCGATCAAATCAACGAGATCGTAAGGAACTTTGAAGAGAATATTCTGCCTCCCGGTGTAAAGGTTACGATTACAGCGGATCAGTCAGACAATACCCGGATGACGCTCCATGATTTGATCAATACGATTATCATTGGCTTTATTCTGGTAACGATCATCCTCATGTTTTTCATGGGTGCTACGAATGCGATTTTCGTGGCGATGTCGGTTCCGATTTCAGCGTTCATGGCATTCTTATTATTCCCGTCACTGGGCTTTACGCTGAATTTGATGACGCTGTTTTCATTCCTGCTGGCGTTGGGTATTGTGGTGGACGATGCGATTGTGGTAATCGAGAATACGCACCGCATATTCGACAACGGTAAGGTTCCGATCCGTAAAGCCGCCAAGATAGCGGCAGGCGAGGTGTTCCTTCCAGTATTATCCGGAACGATGGTAGTGCTGGCACCGTTCGTACCACTGGCGTTCTGGCCTGGTGTAATTGGTAAATTCATGTTTTATCTGCCCATTACACTGATTGTTGCCTTGTGTGCATCCTTGGTTGTAGCATACATCATCAACCCGGTGTTTGCGGCTGATTTTATGAAGCCGCATGATCATGATCATGACCGCGCGAAGTTTACCAAAGGATACAAAGTGACTGCCGTAGTATTCGGTTCGATCGCACTGTTGTGGTACATCATGGGATTAAACGGTATGGGTAACCTTACGGTGTTCTTGTTCCTCTTGTACACGCTGCACCGCTTTGTGCTGGAGCAAGTTGTTTCGAACTTCCAAACCCGCTATTGGCCTAGAGTGCAAAATGGTTACAGAAACATCATTAGCTGGTGTCTCGAAGGATGGCGTCCGTACGGTGTAATTGGCGGAGTAATCTTCCTGTTCATTTTTTCAATCATGTTTACAGCATGGCGTAAACCTCCGGTTGTATTCTTCCCGCAAGGAGATCCTAATTTCGTGTATGCCTATGTTACCATGCCGATCGGTACCGACCAGCGCGTGACGGATTCGGTGACCAACATTGTGGAAAACAGAGTAATGGAGGTTGTGGGTAAGAACAATCCTGTGGTTGAATCGATTATCTCAAACGTATCGATTGGCGCGGCCGAAGATCAAACTTCCGGTAACAACGCACAGCCTCACTTAGGAAAGGTGACGGTGGCTTTTGTCGACTTCGCTAAACGCGATGGAAAGTCGACCAAGGTTTACCTCGACAAAGTTCGGGAAGCTGTTAAGGGCGTTAAGGGCGCTGAAATTTCTGTGAATCAGGAACAGGGTGGACCTCCAACCGGAAAGCCGATTAACATTGAAATTTCTGCGGATGATTTCGATGTTCTCGTGGATGTTTCAACCCGGGTAAAGAAGTACCTCGATTCATTGCAGATTCCCGGTGTGGAAGAATTAAAGTCTGATTTTCAGAATGATAAACCGGAGATTGTGATCAGCATTGATCGTGAGAAAGCAAACCGTGAAGGTATTTCAACCGGCCAGATTGGTATGGCGTTGCGCACCGCGATTTATGGAAAGGAAATTTCTAAGTTTCGTGACGACAACGATGACTATGACATTACCCTGCGCATCGAAAAAGGTCAGCGTGATGACATTAATACGTTGATTAACCTTCCAATCACCTATCGCGATATGGCTTCAGGTGGCCAGGTTCGTCAGGTTCCGCTTTCTTCAATCGCCCGGATTTCATATTCTAACAGTTATGCCGGTATTCGAAGGATCGATCAGAAGCGTGTTGTTACCCTCTCGTCCAACGTGTTGAGCGACTTCAACGCGAATGAGGTTGTAGCCGAAATTCAAAAAAATCTGGCATCCTTCTCTAAACCAGACGAAGTAGGTATCAAAATGACAGGCGAGCAGGAAGATCAGGCGGAAACGTCTGCGTTCCTCGGGGTAGCCGGAATGGTAGCATTGGGATTGATCTTTATGATTCTGGTTACCCAGTTTAACTCCACCAGCAAGCCGTTGATCATCTTATCTGAAATCTTGTTCAGTATCATCGGTGTTCTGATTGGCTTCTCACTCTTCCGCATGGAAATTTCCATCGTGATGTCGGGCGTGGGTATTATGGCCCTTGCGGGAATTGTGGTTCGGAATGGAATTCTGCTTGTGGAGTTTACCGACTTGTTGATCTCGCAGGGTATTGGATTGAAGGAAGCGATCATCGAAGCGGCAAAAACCCGTATGACACCGGTAATCCTTACGGCCATGGCAGCAACACTTGGACTTATCCCGCTTGCCGTTGGCTTGAACATCGATTTCGTGACGTTGTTTACGGAGTTTAATCCTCACATTTTCTTCGGTGGTGATAACGTGGCATTCTGGGGACCTTTGTCGTGGACGATGATTTTCGGATTGATTTTCGGGACATTCCTCACGTTGTTCCTGGTACCGGTGATGTATTTGCTGACCACATTACTGAAGCAGCGGATTGCCAAATGGCGCAATAAGCCGGAGCTTGATATTGACGGTGCAATTGTTAAGCACTAGTTGAACTAAATTTTTAAGAAAGTCGTCTTAAGAAATTGAGACGACTTTTTTTATTTATGAGACCCCGCATGATGACCTTTCTGATTTTAACCGTGTTTTTCTTACTGGTCGACTATTATCTCTACCAGGCTATTGTTGTAATCAGTAAAAGCTGGAATCCCGCAGCCAGAAACATTATTCGTTATGGTTTCTGGACGCTTACTGCCTTGAGCATTGGTGCGCTGGTTTGGTGGAATGTAAGCGATCCGTATAAGTACAAGTCAGGCATCCGCACCTGGGTAATGGTTGGCCTGGTGGGTATCTATCTTTCCAAGATTTTTGGTGTGCTGGTGGTCTTCATCGATGACATCCAGCGCGGGGTACGCTGGGTGGTTGGCCTTTTCACCAAAAGTTCTGACCCTACACCGGCAGGCACAGGCATCACGCGCTCGGAGTTTTTAGCCAAAGCTGCGGTTATCGCAACGGCTGTGCCGTTCACGGCTATGGCGTATGGTATTATCTCGGGAGCGCACGACTATCGCGTTCGTAAAAGAACACTCTACCTTCCCAACCTTCCTAAGTCGTTTGACGGGATGAAGATAGGCCAGCTTTCGGATATTCATTCCGGCAGCTTTTTTAATAAGACCGCCGTGAAGGGTGGGGTAGACGATTTTTTGAAAGAGAAACCCGATGTTATCTTCTTCACAGGCGACCTGGTGAACAACGAGGCCAGTGAAGTGAAAGACTACCTGAATATTTTTGATAAGCTGAAAGCGCCACTTGGGGTGTACTCCGTAACCGGTAATCACGATTATGGCGATTACAAAGCCTGGGCTTCACAACGCGAAAAACAGGAAAATTTTAAGAACCTCGTTGGCGCCCATAAGCAAATGGGTTTTGATATCCTGATGAACGAACATCGCTTCCTGGAGCAGAACGGCGATAGGATTGCCATCATCGGTATTGAAAACTGGGGTGGAGGACGATTTGCCAAATACGGCAAACTCGATCAGGCCTATGCAGGAACAGAGGATGCGAGCGTTAAACTATTGCTTTCACACGATCCCAGCCATTGGGATGCACAAGTGAGAAAGTCGTACCCTGATATTGATGTCATGTTTGCGGGTCACACGCATGGCTTCCAGTTTGGAATTGAGATCGGTGACTTCAAGTGGAGCCCTTCGCAATATGCGTACAAGCAATGGGCCGGCCTGTACCAGGAGAACAACCAATACTTGTATGTTAACCGGGGCTTCGGATACATTGGCTATCCGGGAAGAATCGGCATTCCTCCGGAGTTAACAATTATTGAGTTGAAGCGGGCATAAAAAAACCCTGACGTAAAAACGTCAGGGTTTTTTTGAGGTACTACGATTAATAATCGTTGTTACTTCTGCGGTTAAAACCACCACCGCCACCGCGGTTAAATCCTCCTCCGCTCCGGGGAGCGTCTGTCTTCGGACGAGCTTCATTCACTACAAGAATCTTACCCATAAAATCCTGCCCGTTTAGAGAGCTGATCGCCTGTTGTGCAGCTGAGTCATCAGCCATTTCCACAAATCCAAATCCGCGACTGCGCTGAGTGAATTTATCTAAGATAATTTTCGCTGAGCTTACTTCGCCATATTGTTCAAATAATCCTTTCAGTTCTGCTTCAGTCGATTTGAAAGGAATGTTGGCAACATAAATGTTCATTGTACTAATAAATAAAGTTGAATAAAGAATAAATGTAAGGATAAAAATTCATTTCCCACCGTAACCGGCCATTTACCCGTAAAACAGGCTGTTTCCGGGGATTTATGGTTAATACGCACGTTCTACGGTTCCGGATCCGTAGATTTTCTTCGTGGTGGTTTTGGTATTGCCTTTATGCTTGATGTTGCCGCTGCCGAGCACCAATGCCTCTATGGAATTAGCCGCAGTAACTTCACAATCGCCAGATCCGCTCACCTTAACTTTGGCGTTATCGAGTGTGCAATTGAATGCTTGTATGGCACCGCTTCCGCTCACCAGCGCATCGATCGATGTGGCGTATCCCTTGAGGGCAATTTTTCCTGACCCGCTCACCTCAGCTTTCAGGTAATCGCCCTTTAAGTCAAGATCCATACTTCCGCTGCCACTGACCGACAAGTTCAGGGCAGGCGCTGACAACGAATTTTCGGAAATGATTTTTCCCTGACCATTCACTTGGAGCTCGTTGATGTTCTTTACACTCACATAAACCTTCATCACCGGGTTAAGCTTGATGTTATCAATTTTTGCCCACACACTTTTATTCGGATTATCCGGTTTACGATCAACATTAACCATCAGCACCCCGTTCTCCACAATAATCGAGGTAAGTGCATAAATATCGCTTTCGGCTTCAACGCTAACTTCCTGTTTGTTGGTTTGCTTGAGGTATACGGTGTAGTTCGAGTTGTTATAGATTGATTTAAACTCGCCCAATTCAAGCGTCTTTTTGGTAGTCTGTGAAAATGCGGCTATGGACACCAGCATAATAACGCAGCATGCAACTAATTTTTTCATAGAGGATTTGTTTACTTAAGTACTGAAAAGTTAGTGCTTTTGCTGGAAACTATCAGAACCGTTTGGCCGGCAAAATTTGGCTTATAACCTGCTGCTAATGCCCTTGGTCACCTTTTTTGCGAAAGATGAGCTTCATGATCACAATAAAGGCGATTCCGCCAATGCACATCAGGAGCAGAACATCTGGGGTAACGAGCTTGGTGGCGTGCATAAAATTTTCGATCAATTTAGGATTTTAATCCGTGCCTGAACGCGGACGTCATTCTTTTCTTTGCCCGAAATCGCATCCGCGCCCGATCCGATCGAATCGCGGTTGGTATACCGTGTATGACCGCACCGGATCCAAACTGTTAAACGCTTGCTGAACGAATACTCCGCGAGCAGGTAACTCCGGACTCCTGTGTCTGCGTATGCCGGCATGGAATATGCAAGCCATACATCCCGTTCGTAAACATATTGACGGTTGTCGTAATCCTCGGTGTCAAATATCGCGTAGCGACCCATGATCGACAGTTTACCCAGATCCGCCCGGATGTCGTTCAGAATCGTCATGCCCCTCGTAACGGAGCCATCTTTTTCATATGAACTAAACTGTGCCCGGGTTTTCATTTTTATTTTTCCGGAGACGGGGTAGTCGATACTCACGCAGTAGTTTCGCCGGGTGCCGGCAGATGTCTCAAAGAGGTTATTTCCAGGATCGCTGATGTTTCTGACTTTTGATTCTTCGCGGACCTGAATAAACATCGTAACATTTTTCGAGGGTTGATAATTAAACCGCAACAGCCATTCATGTCCATCGGAAGGTGTATAGCTTCGATAGCGAAGCCACGGAAACCGGAATAAGTCCATGTAGCCCGATAAACTGAATTTACGGCTCCAGCGATACTTCCAACCCCAATACAATCCTGACTCATTTTCTGGGACACTGTTTTCTGAAAATGCGTTAGCGTAGGGGCTGTGAAAATTCCGCTGATAGTTACGGACATGTAGCGCAACATCAAACCTGGGTGTAACGCTTCCGAGTATCCCTGCCGTGATGCCATAGCCTTGACCGATTGTTCGCGCACTTTCGCTGAAGAATGTAATGTTGTGAAACGTGTAGTTGAGAAATATGCCTGCATGACGCAGGGTACTCCCTGAGAAGGCAAATTGATTATAGGGCTTTGGCGCCCGATCGACCGCAACAGAGTATTCAAGCGAATTGAAGATAATGCCTGCATCAACCGGCCCTTTCCGGAAATTTAGCACGGTGCCATAATTGTGCTCCCGGGTAGCATGCCGGCCTGAAAGTTCGGCTTCGTTTCGGTGCAAGCCTGTTGTTTGGAATGACGAAACGGTTGACCGCTCCAGTGAATCGCTGATGACAGACGCATCCCGTGGCAAGTTGGAATAGAAGCCCGAAACATAAAGAGAGGGAATAAGCTCATACGTGAGCGCCACTCCGCGTTTGAATCCGGTTTCGTTAGCAGACGTGTACGGAAGAAACCCCAGATTGCTTCTGCGCACGGTAGCTACTGCTTCTGAATCTTTTCCAAATCCAAAACTTCCGCCCAATAAAAGTCCTTGTCCAAACTGAGTCTGATAATCGCCAATGATCAGGTTTTTCACTTTGCCTTTGTTAAGTAGTTGTCCATGGAAGGATTGAAAGTCGAAGCCATATTGCCGGGTTGATCTATTCCATCGGATTTGTTCGCCTGCATCTTTCTCAAGCGTGAACCCGAAACTGAAGTCACCGGGCTTGCTTGTTCGGAAGCGAAGATACAAGTCGCCATCCTGGCCTTTGAATCTGGTGCGCGTTGTTTCAGAATCCTTAAATCCGTCTTTGGTTTCCAGCGTCCTGTCGTATCGGATAATGAGGTAGTTGTTCGGTTCAGCAACCATGCGCCTGAATACATTGCCGTTCGCGGTGCCGTCAACCCGAACAAAGGAAATTATTTTGTGAATCGTTTCGGGATCAAAGCCTGGTACTGCCTGTAGTTCGTAGACTGACAAGAGTTTTCCGTTTTGCTCACGATAGGATATCAGGTTCTGAACTTGCTGTTCGGAGAGTAAATTCAGAAAGCGCAGCTCCTCCGGGCTGGCTGAATTCAAATTGATTTTGTTGGCCAGCAATTGCGCCATGGTTTCGTACAATTCCTGATAGTTCAAATCGAGGTCCTGATAGGCGAATATCTCATCGGCCAGCGTGGCGAGGTCAACGTCACGTTGCGGATATTCCTGCGCGTACAAGGCGGAGGAAAGTAACAAATACAACAATCCTGATAACGACAGACTCCGTGACATCATTTGTTGAATTGAAGTGCAATGGAAGCCTGCTGACTCAACCGGAGAAGTGCATTGTACTGCACGGCATAGTCGATCATGAGTTTTCGGGTTTTAAACCCAAATCCGAAGAAGCCTGTGTTTGGGTTGAGATTGAATCCGGTTCGGGCGACAAACTTCTTGTGAAAGGTGTATTCCATTCCAGCCTTCCAAACCGGATCAAAGTCGAGGTCTTTATCGATTTCCGCACCAACATAGATTTTCTCGGTCGGCTTGAATGCGAGACCGGCCACCAGCCGGGTTGGAAGCTTTTCATGTTCGCTTAATGATGGTTGATTGACATTGACGATATAGGCTCCAACCGACAGGTGAGGTGTAAGCTCTGCAATGCCTCCCAGATTAATCGTGGCAACGCCCTTGGTTCCAAAGCCGGAAACTGTGTACTGGATATAATTTACCTGTGCACCGAGCGAAGCAAGTCCGAATGTGTTGGCGAAGCCGGCTGACAGGATCTGCTCGCTATAGAGATCATCACCAAAACGGTATGCTCCGGCAGCGCAAACGCCGATCGGGAGCGGAACATTCAGTACGGCTGCCGCCCGGTTCGCCCCGGTTAGCGAATACCGGAGATCATAAGTAAAGGCTGCTGTTACGTGTTTGAGTTGCGCTGAAGCCGCAGGATTATTAAAGATACTCCATGTATCAAACAACGCGGCTGACGCATAGCCAATTCCGTTAGCACGGGAACCGATTTGCGGTGAAACACTTTGTGCTACTATTTCGGCCTGTAAAATCGATAGTGCGATGAGCAAGTAAAGTCTCACGATGACTGATAACCTTACTCAACTTAATAAATAGTTTTTTAGAATTCTTTTTTGATGTGGAGAAAAAAGCCGTTTGTATTTTGGCTTGTAAACGTGTACTCAAACCGTACAACTACGTCATAGGCAGTAGCGACATCAAGTCCGAAACCTGCCCCGCCAATGAACTGGTTGGTTAACGTGCTGTTGATTCCCCGGTTTTCGTATGCAGAGAAGTTGTTCACATAGCCGGCATCGGCATACGCTTTAAGGTAGATGGCGAGCGGGAAATAATTGAATTGATCTTTTTTCCAAAAGTCTAAATCCCAATTGCGTGAAAAGATTCTTTTCTTGAACGTTGTTTTGTTGAGGAAGAACTGAGGCCCTTCAATGACATACACTTCATAACCGCGAACAAAAATTTTGTCGTATCCCATTGCGCTGTAATTCAGGTATGGAAGTTTGTCCGGGCTGCTCAGGTAGGCAAAGGAAAGATTGGATAAGAAAAAGTTTTTACCGACTTCCCGAAAGACCGCGAAACTCAGATAACCTTCAGTCTTATTCAGGTCGTTGTTCAGGCCCACGCCAAATCTTTGCACATGCAGGGTGAATAGATAGCCCCGAAGCGGATAGGCCACCACATCACG
Source organism: Cyclobacteriaceae bacterium (assembly GCA_016786495.1). Classification (GTDB taxonomy): domain Bacteria; phylum Bacteroidota; class Bacteroidia; order Cytophagales; family Cyclobacteriaceae; genus UBA2336. The sequence goes on along the minus strand of JAEUUJ010000049.1, from coordinate 6,298 downwards.
GTGATCGGAAATAAACTCATACGTTACGGCATCATACCTTTGCCGTGTGCGCTCGCCTCCCAAATAATTCGGATTTACTTCGTGCAGTGTATCTGCGATGTTGGTTTGGCGAAATTCGTATTTCAGCCGGTGGTAATTATAGAAATTTTTGCGATAGGTGTAGGTTAGGCCGATGCCCCGCGTACGCCTCAGCACCCGGTCGTACTTAAAAAAATCGAGTTTGTGGTCGATGGTACTGTCGGCTACATTTTTTGCTTCGATGTAGTCCATTTCAAAAACGAGTCCCTGCTTTTGTTTTTTGTTGATGTAGGGAATCCGGTACACAAGATCAAATCGTTTTTGAAAACCAAATTGTGAGGTGAACGTCATGGTATGATTACGACCCCAGAGGTTGTACTGATATAATTTTAAACCATAGTTAACCCGGCTGAAGTCATGATTATAGTTCTCCCACCATTCATTAAAGTTGCGATCCGACAGGCGGAAAATCGGCACCGGGAACGTGAACCAGCGTTCATCAACTTCCACCAGCAGGTTGATCCTGTTTTCTCCTGCGTCAAGTTGGTAAATCTGAACGGTGTGAAACAGATGCAGGTTAAACAGCTTGCGCTTGTCCTTTTCTAGTACCTCGGGCAAATATCCTGATTGGATATAGTCACCGGCTTTCACGGTAAGCTCACGGAGAATGATGGAGTTGCGTGTGCGCTTGTTGCCGGCCAAAATGATCTCGTTCACCTGCACATACCGGCTGGTGTCTGCAATCATCTTGCGCTTACTTCTGCGAATGGTATCGCCCGGCACTTCCGTAAAAGCAAATGCAGAAGAAGCAGTGAGTGCGGCACTGAAGGCAATAAAAAGTAGTGTTATGCGGTGACGCACTAACCTGAAGAAATTATTCTTGCTGTGGCTTCCGGAAGGAGCGAATCAGGAAGTAAAACCCTGCCAGTACCAACGGAATACTCAGAAGTTGGCCCATGTTCAGCGGCAGTGCGTTTTCAAATTCCACCTGGTTCTCTTTAAAGAATTCCCACACGATTCGCATGCCAAAGCACACGATCAGGAAAATTCCGAACAGCCGGCCTTCCGGCAGATTAACTTTGTATTTGAACCATAACCAGAGCAGGAATCCGAACAACAACAAACACGAAACAGATTCATAAAGTTGCCCCGGATGACGGGCAACGGCATAGGTGTAAATAATACCATAATAAGTCCCGCTCTCATCATACGTGACGCGATAATTCAGTTCACCGGTTTGAACGATATGTTCCTGAACGTATTCGTTCGAGCTTAGTTCATTGGCTACAACGCCCCGCATGTGCTGATCATACGTTCTGTAATCGTTGGCTTCGTCTTTTTTGAATTGGAGCAGAATCTTAATAGGCTGCAATCCATTTTCCGCAGGCAATGAGTCGTTTTTAACGTAATCAATGTCTTCGATGTTTCCATCGGATTTTAATATTTCCGTTACGTTACGGGCGAACACAACACCGTAATCCGAGTTGGTTGGTTTACCAATGATTTCGGAATTCATCATGTTTCCAAAACGAATCAGTGCCCCGGTAAGTGCCACCAGGATAACGATGCGGTCGAGGGTTTGCAGGTAATTTTGACCGTGCTTTTTCTTGCGGCTGTACAACCAAAGGGCAAACAAAATCCCGATGGCGCCACCATGACTGGCCAGACCGCCTTCCCAAACCTTTAGGATATTCAGCGGATGCGCCAGGTACTTTTCCGGTTCATAAAACAGTACATGACCCAATCGTGCGCCAATGACTGTGGCGACAACCATATAAATGGTGAGTGTATCTACGTCTTGTTCGGGCTTGCCTTCCTTTTTAAACATGTAGTACAAAATCTGCTGGCTGATCAGAAATCCCAGCGCGAAGAGCAGTCCGTACCACCGGAGGGTAAGCTCTTTATCAATAAAAGGTATGGGCAATGTGAAAATTTCCGGATTAGCGTTCCAGATGATGTAAGAAAGCGTAGTCATAGCCGCAAATATAACAGACCTGAGGCATCAGGCATCGGGTTTAACAATAAAATAAGGATCATCCCGGCCCGACTTAATTTCAGCTACCTGAATTCTAAATCCGGCGGTTAAAGATTGTCGAGCGCTTCGAGTTCCTGAGCAAATCCTGAAGAGAGAATTGGAAAGCGACACCAGCTGCGCGGGTCAACATTCATGTCGTCCAGGTGGAAGGACGGAGCATACCGCTCGCGCTTCCATTGATTAATCGACCACAACCGGAAGAATTTTTTAATGTAGTTTTTCAGTTGCTGCGGATCGGAAACGTCAGCTTTCATTTTCTGATAAATCTCAGCGGGTGTATTTCGTTCAAAGATGCCGTGATGTTCGATCGCGGCCAGAATTTTGTACGGCATCAAATCTGATTCATCCGTTTGATTGCGCTCCAGCGGACGAAGTTCGGCAGTTGGTTGCAGGTTATTGACCGGGTTTAACCCCGCGTAACCTAATTCCTTTTCGGCCCAACGGAGCCATTGAAGAATAAATGTTTTATGAATGCCCGCAATGGGCGCAAGGCTGCCGCTGGTATCGCCATCCATGGTGGCATACCCGACATCTCCTTCACTCCGGTTCGAAGTTGTTAACAGGATGGAACGTTTAATGTTCGCCAGCAACCAGATGATGGGTGAGCGCGCACGTGCCTGGATGTTTTGCAGACTGATGTCGTCTGTTTCCCAACTGGTTTCCCGTTTCAGTGCGGTTTCGATTTTTGAAACGTAGCTGTCGACTTCCGGTTGAATGTTCCACTGATGAAACTCTGCCCCGATAGATTCCGCTAACTGCTTTGCAGAGTGTAAGGTTGACGAAGATGAATTATCCGTGCTCTGGTACGCACAACTCAGGAGTTTATTAACGGCCGATTTTACATCGGTTACGGGAGTAATTCCCGTTTCCTGACAAAATACTTCCCAACCCAGTTCCGCGGAAGCGCGTCTGACCATCTCGGCCACGAGCACAGCACACATAGACGAATCGGCCCCTCCGCTCAGTGATAATACAAATCCTTTTGATTTACTTTTGCGCAGGTAGTCGAACAGGGCGAGGGAAGTGGCGCGAACCAGTTCTTCGTTTTTTTCTTTCCCGTCTTTTATTGGCAGAGGTTTTGTGTTAGCCGCACTGCTGAAATCGACCTCATGGCAGAGCAAATCGGTTTTCTTAAAAATGAGCCGGGTGTTTACAGCCACGAGCTTTCCTTTCTGAGCGATCATAACATCACCGTCATAGATCATGCGGCCTGCTTCATTCCCGAGCAGGTTGGCATACAGGTAAACACAGTTGAACAGTTCAGAGCCAACACGTGCGATCTCTTCTTCGCGCAGCAAACTTTTGCCCATCGCGAAATGACTTGCGCTGGGATTTAAAATTAAATGCACGTTGCGTTCAAGCAGGCGGTAACCCGGGCGTTGCGTTTTACGCCAGGCATCCTCACAAATTTCAAATCCGAACCGGATACCATGCACGTCATAAATCAAGTCACCGGCCTGAATTGTCTCTCCGTTACGTTCGAGTGTTATAATTTTATTGGGAACCCACGGATCAAACCAGCGGGGTTCGTAATGCACGCCATCGCGTGCAAGATTCTGCTTGAACGTAATGCCGAGAATCTTCTGATCACTGATCACACACGCTCCGTTGTAGGTGATTCCGTTTATCCGAACGGGCAAGCCCACCGACACGGTGATATTCTTGCAATGCGCTTGAATGCGAAGCAGTTCTTCCCACGCTTTCGCGGAAAGCCAGTCGCTCAAAAACATGTCTTCGCACCCATACCCGGTTATGCATAGCTCGGGCAGGCAGAGAATTTTTACGTTCTGTTGAATGGCTTCCCCGATAACCGAGATAATGTTGGCGGTATTGTTGGCCCAGTCCATCGGAATCTGGTTTACCGTAGCTCCGCCAATTTTAACGATGCCGGGAAGATGCGAAGCGGAGGGTTGTGCCATACTACTTAACCTCAACTTTTTGAATAATGTTCAACTTTTCGCAGGTTTTGAAGGCGGCATCCTGTTCGGCTTTCTTCTTACTGTTGCCAAAACCGGTGCTCATTTCTTCCCCAGCAACAAAAACCTGCGCGGTAAATTCCTTGTGAAGTTTGCCTTTTTGAACGCTGACGATTTCAAAGCGCACTTCCTTGCCTTCGCGCTGGCCCCACTCAATCAGTTTGCTTTTGAAGTTTGAACTTACGGTGATCAGTTGATCCAGATCGTAATGCGGTACAATAAGTTTATTGATAACGAAGTGTTTGCACTTCAGGTAGCCTTTGTCGAGGTAGATGGCGCCTACCAGCGCCTCCAGCGTGTTACCCAAAATCACTTGTTGTAATTGTGCGTTCTTCTGATCGAATTGAACAATGCTGCCGATCCCAATCTTCTTGGCGAGCAGGTTCAGCGACTCGCGGTTAACAATGCGCGACCGGATTTCGGTGAGAAAGCCCTCGTCTTTGAAGGGAAATTTCTTGAACAGGAAATCGGCTACCGCAGCGCCCAGAATGGCATCTCCGAGATACTCGAGGCGTTCGTTGCTTTCTTTAAATCCATTCTTACCTTCTTTTGCGATGGAGCTGTGAAGGGTAGCCAGCCGGTAAAGCTCAAGATTCTTGGGGGTGAAGCCGGCAATAGTCTCCAATGCGCTGATAATCTTCTTGTCAGATGATTGTTTTCGCTTTGGAAGCTTAAGTAAATCCCAGACCACGCGTATGCCTGATTTGTGTTTCTGCGAAATTTAGGCAAAAGTTATTAGTTAATCGTATTCGGGCAAATTGCCGAATCGCGAATACCGGTAAATGGATAGTGAACTAGATTTTCTTTAAGATGACGGAGGCATTGTGACCTCCAAACCCGAACGTGTTGCTCAGGGCAACTTTCACTTCACGCTTTTGCGCAGCATTGAAGGTCAGGTTAAGACGCTTGTCAAGTCCTTCATCGTCTGTGAAGTGATTGATGGTAGGAGGAACCACCGATTCATTCAACGCCAGCAAACACGCAATGGCTTCAATCGCACCGGCAGCACCCAGGAGGTGGCCCGTCATTGATTTGGTTGAACTGATGTTCATCTTGTAGGCGTGATCACCGAACACTTTTTCGATGGCACGGATTTCACCAACATCTCCGAGTGGGGTAGAGGTGCCGTGTGTGTTCACGTAGTCAACGTCTGAGGCGTTGATGTTTGCATCTTCCAGTGCATTGATCATTACCTGCGTGATACCGGCTCCGTCAGGGTGAGGCGCGGTGATGTGATAGGCATCGGCCGACATACCGCCACCGATTACTTCGGCATAAATCTTTGCCCCGCGTTTCTTAGCGTGCTCGTATTCTTCCAGAACCAGGGCACCGGCTCCTTCGCCCAACACAAAGCCATCGCGGTCTTTGTCGTACGGACGAGAAGCTGTTTCGGGAGAATCGTTGCGTTCCGAAAGGGCTTTCATGGCGTTGAAACCACCCACACCGGCTTCGGTTACGGCAGCTTCAGATCCGCCTGAAATGATCACATCGGCCTTACCCAAGCGCAGGTAAGTGAATGCGTCATAAATGGCGTTTGTTGACGATGCGCAGGCTGAAACGGTCACAAAGTTGGGACCGCGGAAACCGTATTTAATTGAGATATGACCCGCGCTGAGATCGGGGATCATTTTAGGGATGAAGAAAGGATTGAAGCGGGGGGTACCGTCTCCTTTCGCGTACGACTTTACTTCTTCCTGAAAAGTAAACAACCCTCCGATGCCTGAACCCCAGATCACACCGATGCGGTGCGGGTTAAGTTCTGACAGCGGAAGGTTTGAATCTTTTATGGCTTCATCGGCCACCACCATGGCGTATTGGGCGAAAGGGTCCATCTTGCGGGCTTCCTTCCGGTCCATAAAATTGCCGATATCGAAGTTTTTCACTTCGCAGGCGAATTTTGTTTTGAACAGCGAGGCATCGAAGCGGGTTATTGGGGCAGCTCCGCTTTTACCGGCTTTTAAACCTTCCCAATATTCCGGGGCGGTATTGCCGATGGGGGTAAGTGCACCAATTCCTGTGACTACAACTCGCTTTAAAGTCATGCTTAAAGGGGTGGAATGAAAAAGAAAAGTCGTTCGAAGATTATTTCTTCACGTTAGCTTCCAGGTAAGAAATCGCCTGGCCTACGGTAGAAATGTTTTCAGCCTGATCGTCAGGAATAGAAAGGTTGAATTCCTTTTCAAACTCCATGATCAACTCTACTGTATCAAGAGAGTCAGCGCCAAGGTCGTTTGTAAAGCTTGCTTCAGGAGTAACCTCAGATTCTTCA
>JAEUUJ010000087.1 GCA_016786495.1 Cyclobacteriaceae bacterium | reverse complement strand
TTGTAACCTGTAAATGGATCTCGTTGAAGCCAGCCATTCTTCAAACAGATGTTGATGATCTTTTTCAGGTTGCTGATGTACTTCACCGAAGTATTGTGACTGCAATTGCGTTCCGATTTCAGCCAGAATTCGAATTCTGTTACAAATTCGAAGGAGAGATCAAGTATATCAATGTCAGAAGTTTTGAACTTCCATTGGAGGAATGAGACTGTATGGCTTAATGCTGTTTCATAACGTTCTAATGTTCCAGGCGCAAAATCCTTGCCTACAAGTTGCTTCAACTGTTCGTTATGATTTCGAAACATCTCGATCAGCATTCGCGATTTTCTCTTTTCCCCTCCTAATCGTTGGCGTAGTTTGTCGATAGTTACAGGGAGGTTGTCAGCGATAAGTTGACGTTGAGCTTCATAAACTCTGCCTTGAAGCGTGTCGAGATAGGCATTAAGAGTTCGGGCATCTTCTTTCGTTCCACTGGCTCTTCCTGCTGCTGTGTTCCACCGGGCAGAATCCCACTTTCGCTGAGTTGAAATTTCTGTTCGCTTACAGCCTACACTGATACGCATGTAGATCGGTAGCAAATTACCCGAATGTTGCTTTGGCTTTTTGAAGTAGAAAAGCAAACTGAATCTGTTGTTGCTCATAACAAGTTGGTTTTAAGCATGGATAAAATTATGCTTGCAGCCACCCTCAAATCAAGATGTTCACTTATTGAACATGTTGAAATTCAGTTCGTTATGATAAATCTGGTGAGTACATTTTAGCGCCTTTCGAAAGACTCACCAGTTCACTCACCAACAGTTTGAGTTTTGATGAACAATTTGGTGCGTCCAAAAAGCAAAAAGCCTGCAAATCATACAATTTGCAGGCTTTTGAATAGTTTGATACTGTTATCAGCAGAGGAGGAGGGATTCGAACCCCCGGAACCTTGCGGTTCAACGGTTTTCAAGACCGCCGCATTCGACCGCTCTGCCACTCCTCTGTACGTATTCCATTCCAATCGCTTGGAACGGGATGCAAATGTAGATTTTTAAACCAATCCTGCAAAATTACCGCCCGTCTGCCGCTTAATTTTCCTGGGCAAAATCCGGGAACGTTTTCTTCAGGTCTTTGTCTTCAACCTTGGGCGGACTTTTTCGGTAGGCATCCATCTCCAGCAGAACAATCCGCTGGTCGGTGATCGCTGTTCTCAGTTTTTCAATTTCTTTTTCAAATTCAGGCTGTCTCCGGGCCGACTTTAACCCATACTTCCGCGCAAACTCATCACCGGCTGTCTGCACCTTGTTCCGGATATCAATACTGATTTTAATTTTCTCCAAAATGTCGTCTTTCGAGCGACCAATCACTTCAGTTGCTTCGAGCGTGCCCAGCGTTAACACGGCCGTACCACCAACGCCCGGAACAATCTTGGCGGCATCCGGATTTTCAGTGGCATCGATCATCACCGGACTCAAACCCGTTACAGCTCCCAGCGAAGCGTTGACAATCGAGCGTTTCTTTTTACCCTTCTTGGCGCGCTTATATTCTTCGTTCAGCTTCTTTTGATTTTCATCCAGGTCTTTAATCAACAAATAAGCACTCACCAGGTTGGCCCGATACTTCTGATACTGATGGGCGTCTTTTTCAATCACGTTTTCAGCATCCAGCACAGTAATTAAAATTTTCCGTTGTGCGCGGTTGTTCGATTTATCGAGCGCAAAAAATACAATCTCCGTGGCCAGTTGCTTTTGCGTCTCTTCTACAAACGTGTACGGAGGCTTCCAGGTAAACTCATACTGAAGCGGAGTGTTCTCTTTCAATGCGTTGGCCGTAATACGCAGATCAGAAGGAATAAATCCTGCACTGCGAACGTTCTCGTCACCGTTGGGATCGGAGATATAAATTTTCAGGTTTAAGGTTTCATCTTCTTTTAGCGTGAACACCGAGTCGCCCGGAACAATCAACAGTTCAGGCGGCAAGTCGAGCTGGGTTTGCGCGATCCGAATCCGGCCCTTCGTTTCGGCTTTGTCGGGCTGATCCTGCACGATGAACTCAACCGTTAACGGATTATTTTTTAATGCATTAAACTGACTTCTCGAAGGCGACCATGTGAACTGTCCCTGTGAAGAAAGGTTGGCACCTTCCGGCATTTGAGTTTGAATGATCTTGAACACGAACGGATCGCCATCGGGATCCGAAACATATTCATATGGAATCTGGTAGCTGTTTCGTGTCGACTGCTTCACATAAAACATGGGAATCTCTTCCACCACCGGAGCACGGTTGACGTGATTCACGGTGAATGTAACGGTTTCGCGAGCCCGTTTACCGTCTTTCCACAGCGCCTGGAAAATGACGGTGAAGTCTTTTCGCTGTTCCACACGGTTTACCAGGTCGTACGAAATCTTCCAGGAGAAATTACCGACCGAGTCGAAGTGAACCGGCAGTTTTTCGCTGCTCTCGAATGAGAAATACCGGATATCTTCCGGTGATGTTGCCTTGAGTTTAAACGCCAAGGTCTTGCCTTCATACAGATTATTCCAGCCGATTGAATCGGGCAATATCAGGTCATGACCAGTTTGGGCCAAACCGGCTTCCGTGAAAAGGGCAAACGCAATAAAAAAAAGCAGTTTTTTCAAAACCGACCTTGAAATAAGGCCGTAAATTTAGCAAGATCAACGGTTTCATTCATGGCAAGTACCAAAAAAGCAGATAAGCCGAATTTTTTTAACGATGTGTATGAAGTGGCGCGCCTCATCCCGAAAGGACGCGTTACCAGCTACGGAGCGATCGCCAACTATCTGGGTACTAAAATGAGTTCACGTATGGTAGGCTGGGCGATGAATGGTTGCCCGAAAGATGTACCGGCACATCGGGTTGTGAACCGCAATGGTTTGCTAACGGGCAAGCATCACTTCAACCCGCCTTCGCGGATGCAGCAACTGCTGGAGAAGGAAAAGATCAGGGTAATAGACGACAAGGTGGTAGACTTTAAAGAGAAGTACTGGGATCCCTCCAGTGAACTGATGTAAGAAAAGGTTTCATTTATAGAATTCGTTATCCCAAAACGGGAATTTTTTTGCCTTAAAACCTTCAAATTTTAACGAATTGGCGGTTTCTGTTCGCGGCATGGCATTGGTACAAGGGGGGGGAAAACAGTAAGTAAGTAATGAAACCCTTTGTAAAGATTTTCCTGCTGATCGTGATAATCGGTGTTTTGGCAACGGCAGCTTTTGCCGCCCCGGCTCAGGCAATGAAGAAAGAGAAAGACTCCGTAAGTGTTAACACAACACACTATAAAGATATTTTGATTTTGAAAGCCGGTAAGCCGTTCATGGGCGCTACAGTTGAGGTGCATGACGCATCAGGTACATTAATCGCCACCAGCTACATCCACAAGAAAAAGATGATTATTGATTTCTACGACATTCCTTATGGATCGTACACGATCAAGGTGATTAAGAACAAGAAAGTTGTGCTGGAATTTAATCACACCAAGAATCAAGACTCTGAGATTTTTAATTGAGTCTAACGTCAACCAACGTGGGGTTGGTTTTAATCGGGTTAAGGGCCGCTTCGAAAGAGGTGGCCCTTTCCTTTTGGATCACAATTGTTAGGGTTAACCGATTACCGGGAATTTCAGATCGCTCGCTTCGCGGATGCCGCCTCGGTGGAAATCAGGAACAAACCTAAGAAGGTCAGCATTCCATTGATCAGTACAATCTCAATTCCGATTTTGTATCCGTTGAACCAGGCTTCTGAATTGGCGCTGAGGATGTACGAAAGCACCGGACTTATCACACAGATAACCGGTACCAATTTGTCTTTAACCGGGCGAGTAGTAAATAAACCGAAAGAAAATAACCCGAGTAACGGGCCATACGTATATCCTGCAACATTCAACACGGCATCGATCACGGCACGCTCGTTAATTTTCTGGAACACGAGAATGATCACCAGGAACAACAGCGAAAATCCGATGTGCACCATAAACTTCTGCCTGCGCTTGACAGCTTCGGATTTGTCTTTGAAATTCAGGAAGTCAATACAAAATGAAGTGGTTAATCCCGTCAGCGCAGAATCAGCACTGGCATAAGACGATGCCGTAATGCCCAGCAAAAAGAACACACCTACCAGCAAGCCAAACTCGTTGAGGGCGAGTGATGGGAACAGTTCGTCTGACCGCTCCGGAAGCGGAATGCCTTTCTGACTGCTGTATATATAGAGTAACGCGCCCAGGATGAGGAACAACAGGTTTACAATCACCAGTGTGATGCTGAACCAGAACATATTTTTTTGAGCTTCACCCAGATTTTTACAGGTAAGATTTTTCTGCATGATCTCCTGGTCCATACCGGTCATCGTAATGGTGATGAACATACCACCCAGAAAATACTTCGGAAAGAACAACGTTGAGTTGGGATCATCCACATAAAAGATTTTCGCATAGCCGTGGTCTTTTATTGCAGTGAACATGTCACTCCAGGAGTACCCCAAAGCATCCGAGATTTGCCAAACGGCAATGCAAACCGCAGAAACGAGAAACAGCGTTTGAAAGGTATCGGTCCAGACAACAGTCTTTACTCCGCCTTTAAACGTGTATACCCAAATGAGCACAATGGTTGTGGCAACGGTAACCCAGAACGGAACGTCCCACGCATCGAACAGGAAACGCTGAAGCACGATGGCCGCGAGAAATAAGCGTAGTGCGGAACCGATCGATCGCGAGATCAAAAAGAAAAATGCACCTGTTTTGTAGGAGTATTTATCGAAACGTTGCTCGAGGTACGTATAGATGGATACCACATTGAGCCGGTAGTACAGGGGAAGTAAAATGCTGATGATCACCCAGTAGCCCACCAGGTAGCCCAAAACCACCTGAAAGTAGCCGAAGCCAATTTTGCCTACATTTCCGGGAACGGAAATAAACGTAACCCCCGAAAGAGACGAGCCGATCATCCCGAACGCCACCAGGTACCAGGGCGACTGCCGGTTGGCGGTGAAAAATGTATTGGTATCGGCACCCCGCGAGGTAAACGAGGAGATGGTGATCAGCGCTAAAAAATAGATCACTAAGATTGTTCCGACCAGCAATGGTGTCATACGCGGAAAATGAAAACCCTTTGAAGCCCAAGTATAGGTTAAATGCAGCGATTTTCGTTAATTTTGCATCCGAAACAATATGTCAATGAAGCACGATTTTCAGGCTGACGAGATGGTGGAAGTGCTGGAGGTTATTGAAACAACCGACCTGATGGATCTTGTGGTGTTTAACGATGACGTAAACACCTTCGATCACGTGATCAATACGCTTATCAAAGTTTGTAAACACACCCCTGAGCAGGCAGAACAGTGCACGATGCTCATTCATTTTAAGGGCAAGTGTACCGTAAAGAACGGCAGCTTTGAGTTTCTTAAGCCCATGCGCGACTCAATCTGCGAAGCCGGTATTGATGCCCGCATTCTATCGTAAGATTTAAATTTTAGGCGTTGGAGTATCCTTCCAAACTTATTGAAGAAGCCGTAAACCAGGTTTCCAAGCTTCCGGGCATTGGAAAGAAAACTGCTTTGCGTCTGGTACTAAGCCTGATTAAAGACCGGGAGGAGAAAACGTTTGCATTGACGGATGCACTGAATAAGTTGCGCGAGGGAATCCGGTTTTGTGCTACGTGTCATAACATTTCCGATGGCGACATCTGCACGATCTGTGCCAGTCACAGGCGCGACAAAAGCATTTTATGCGTGGTGGAAGATGCCAACGATGTGATGGCGATTGAGAATACCTCACAATACAATGGAATTTACCACGTACTGGGTGGGGTGATTTCTCCGGTTAACGGAATTGGCCCGTCTGAATTGAAAATTGAATCGCTTGTCGGGCGGCTCAGTAATGGCCGAAGCGAAATCAAGGAACTCATTCTGGCGCTCAGCCCAACACTGGAGGGCGACACAACCGCGTTTTACATTCACAAGCGCATTAAAGATTTATCGGTCAAGGTGAGCGTGATCGCGCGCGGAGTGCCTGTCGGGGGCGACCTGGAGTATGCCGATGAGATCACGCTCGGACGAAGCATTACCGGCCGGACGCTTTTTAATTGATCGTCTTAGCGATTTCCCGCAAGGGCTTTTATCTTTGCTCGCCTTCAATAACCAATTATGAATCAAAATCTTTCTGCACGTATTGACGCCATTCAGGAATCGGCTACGCTGGCCATGGCGGCCAAAGCCCGCGAATTTAAAAATCGCGGCATTGATGTGATCAACCTGAGTTTGGGTGAGCCTGATTTTAAAACTCCCCAGCACATCTGCGATGCAGCCAAGAAAGCGATTGATGACGGTAAGTATTTTGCCTATCCGCCCGTAGCCGGATATCAGGATCTCCGCGAGGCACTTGCCGCGAAATACCAGAACGAAAACAAGGTTCCGTACAAGGCCGAGAACATTGTGGTATCCAATGGAGCCAAGCAGTCGATCGCAAACACGATGCTGGCGCTGTTAAACAAAGGCGATGAAGTAATTGTGTTTTCTCCTTTTTGGGTCAGCTACGATGCGCTTGTGCGCCTGGCGGAAGCGACACCTGTGATTGTGAAGGGTTCGCTCGAAAATGATTTTAAAGTAACCGCGCAGCAGGTTGAAGCAGCCATAACACCCAAAACGCGGGCGATTATATTTTCATCTCCCTGCAATCCGACCGGATCGGTTTTTTCAAGAGCAGAACTGGAAGCCATCTCCAGGGTTGTGCTTAAGCATGAAAACCTGCTCGTGATTGCGGATGAGATTTATGAACATATCAATTTTACAGGCGATCGCGTGAGCATGGCCGCACTGCCCGGGATGTTCGACCGTACGATTACGGTTAACGGATTTGCGAAAGGTTTTGCGATGACCGGCTGGCGCGTGGGCTACATTGCTGCACCGAAGTGGATTGCCGATGGTTGTAATAAAGTGCAGGGCCAAATCACTTCGGCTAACTGTTCCATTTCCCAGCGCGGGGCACTGGCAGCCATTACCGGTGACATGAAGCCTACGGACGAAATGGTGAAGCAGTACCACAAGCGCAGGGATGTGGTGTATAATCTGCTGAAAGAAATTCCGGGCGTAAAAGCAAACTATCCGCAGGGTGCGTTCTACTTCTTCCCGGATATCAGTTCATACTTCGGTAAGTCAGACGGAACCCGTACAGTTAAAAACAGCGATGACTTTTGCATGTATATGCTGGAGAAGGCGCATGTGTCGCTGGTGCCAGGTGAAGCCTTTGGCGATGAGAAATGTGTGCGCCTGTCGTATGCTGCTGCCGAAAAAGACCTGGTGGAGGCGTTGAAGCGAATGAAAGACGCGCTCGCGCAATTGAAGTAATTACCCGATTCTCTTTTTTACCGCTTCGATTTTTTCATCCATCCGGTTGAAGAATTTGTTGCGCTCCTTTTCTCCGGTGGTGCTGATGAGTACAGACCGGGCCTGAAGGTTATTGATGAAGCTTTCCGTTTGAAGCGTAAACGGTTCGTGGGTCGTCAGCAGCAACTCGGTAATGTTATGACTGATGTACACGGTCTTTTTTTCGTCCATCCGGTAGAGTACCGTATTGTCAGCAATCAGAATTTCATTTTTGTACAGGGTAAACGGTGCATCTTCCTGTTTGTAGCCCCGGGCCGCGTAATCCTGAATATCGTTCAGCATCTGTTTGTATTCGTCAAAAACGGGGGCGCTGTCGGCAGCGGATTTGAAGAACCCGGATTCGTGATAAAATTCAAGTTGCTTCAGCGTTACGTTGGTGGTCTCTTCACTCCAGACTTCAACACTGGGAACTTCGTGGTAGGTTTTCGAGATCTTTCGCGCAAGCGCAAGTAAATCAGACGAAATCAGTCTGCCTGAAAATTTCTTCGCCTGGAATTCAGGATAGCTCAGCACCGACTTCATCCAGAAGAACATTTTAAATGCGCAGAGTTCCGGGTATCGGAAATAGTGAAATACGGGAACGTCTTTCGCAGTAAAAACAATTTCCTTATTTCCGGAGTAGCGGTTTATCAACTCCAGGTTTTCCAACATCGACTTAAGCCACTGCTCAAACGTTTCGGGTTTGTTGTTTACAATCAGGTGCCGGAACGGAATGATTCCGGATTCTATCCCCAGAAGTCCATCCAGCGAAACGTCAAACGTAATGCACAACGTTTTGGCCTCATCCAGCGACAACACCGTTTCCCCGCGGATTCTGCGATAAGCGCTGTCGCGACTGATGTTCAATGCTTCAGCAATTTCATCGGCTAACGATGTGCTGGCCGGCAACTTCTTTTTGATCTGCTCCAGAAAAGATGATTGGACGTTTTCAGCCGGCATAAGGGGTATTCAAGTTGTGAATACTACGCATTTTACCACGATTTGCAAAAATCGCAACTGGCGGAACGTCCGGGTTTTGATTCATGATTCTGTGCAACAAAAAGGCCGGGCGTTGGCGGGGTTCAGAATTTCGTGGTCAACCGACCGGGGTATGTTTGAGCCAGCAAATTTGAAACCCCATGACACACGAACAGTATTTTGATTTCGGAACATTTATGCGGAGACGCGGCAGATATACGCTGATAGCGATTACCGCACTGGTTACACTTACAGCAACGATTGTTATGCTCTCGAGATGACCATAAAATCTCTCGGGATGATTTTAGGTGTCCTGCAAGTTTTCGGATTGTCGAATTGTGCGAGTTTTCAACTTGCTCCCAAAAGTGATTTGGAAATAATCTACAAGGGAAACTACAAACGATTGTCGGGTTGTTACCAGAATTCGCCCATGGAATACACCGTAGAAGGCAAGAGCTCGGAGCATGGTTCCGGGTTTACACCTAAACGTTTGTGGGAACAGCTTACCGGATGCCGAAACGAGCTGGACACCGGTCAGGTAACCATCGAATTCAAATCACGCAGAAGAGCAATTGCAAAACTCTATTATAATGATCGGCTCATTGAATCGGTAACACTGAAAGGCCATGTTCATGACGATTTTTTTTATGGCCGTGTGCGCTGCAAGGTAATTCCATTTCTCCCACTGGCATTCGGCTACCGGTCGGATGGCTATCGCATTGCATTGCGCGATGACAACCTGGTGATCGATTACCGCTGGGAATACAGTCTGACTACCCTATTCGGAGGATCGAGTGACGAAGGATTATGCCGCGAAGTTTTCAAACGACAGATTACTACGGATTCACGATGAACTGCAAGTCAATTCATATGAACAAATATCGGGTGTTGATTTTGGCGGTGCTGTTCATAAGTTGTTTTGAATGCCTTGGCCAGTTTAGGTGCGAGGATACTGCGGCAGTAAACAAGTTGCGAAAGGTTAACAATGGAATTGGCTTTATTCCATCCAAGGCCACCGTTACCAATGGTCTGGCCGTTAATTGGTCTTATGCGCTTGACGGGTATTGCGACTACCGCGATTCATTGCAGATCAATGGG
>JAEUUJ010000075.1 GCA_016786495.1 Cyclobacteriaceae bacterium | reverse complement strand
GTAGGCGATGGCTCGTGAAGCTCTTCATCGAGGTACACACCTTTGTTCATGTTTACCACATGCTCCAGCAATTCTGATGCATAGCAAAAACCATCCGGTTCGGGAATAAATTTTGCCTCGGTTTTAATCGCATCACCCTGTAACACGAGCACATTGTCAATTCCCAGGAA
The DNA here is from genome assembly GCA_016786495.1 of Cyclobacteriaceae bacterium. Taxonomy (GTDB): domain Bacteria; phylum Bacteroidota; class Bacteroidia; order Cytophagales; family Cyclobacteriaceae; genus UBA2336. Next base: position 125,209 of record JAEUUJ010000075.1, on the reverse strand, counting down.
ATTCAAATCGATCAGGGCATTTTCTGTTTCTTCGCGACTGAACCCACCGCAGATGATGTGCGGTACCGTATCCACCTTATAGTGGTTTTGAATGGCCGCACAGATACCAACCGTTCCGGGACGTTTGCGGGTCGTAAGTTTTTCCAAGAGGCCACCGTCTTTCTTTTTAAAGACATATTCTTCGCGATGGTAGGTAACATCAATAAAGGGAGGTTTAAACTCCATTAACGGATCGATGTTGTTAAACAGACTCTTGATGTTCTCGCCTTTGAGGGGCGGAAGAATTTCCATCGTGAACAACGTTTTACCGTTGGCGTTTTTCAGGTGATCGACTACTTTCATGTATCAATTTGAAAATGTAACAATTTGAAGATTTGAGAATTATTAAGCCGCAGCATTCAATGATCAAATTTTCAAATCAACTAATTACCTAATTATAAGATAGGTTGGGTGACAACCATTTCTCCACCTCTTCCACACTCATTCCCTTCCGCTTCGCATAATCTTCTACCTGGTCTTTCTCAATTTTACCGAGGCCGAAATATTTTGAATCCGGATGAGAGAAGTAAAATCCGCTCACAGCCGCTCCGGGATACATCGCGTACGACTCGGTTAACGTAATGCCGACTTTATTCGCATCGAGCAATTCAAACAACAACTTCTTCTCGGTATGGTCCGGACAAGCCGGATATCCTGGTGCAGGACGAATACCGTCATACTTCTCATCAATCAGGTCATCTTTTGAAAGATGCTCGGTTTTCGCATAGCCCCACAGCTCTTTGCGCACGCGCTCGTGTAAACACTCCGCGAATGCTTCTGCCAGACGATCGGCTAACGCTTTTGCCATGATCTCCGAATAGTCGTCATGCTGTGCTTTGTATCGCTCAATCAGTTTCTCTAACCCAATGCCGGCCGTTACGGCAAACATGCCGAGGTGATCCTTTCCTTTTTCCGGTGAAACAAAATCCGAAAGACAAAAATTAGGAAGGTTCTGCGCCTTCTTATTTTGCTGACGCAGGAAATGAAACGAGGCAAACGACTCCGTCTGATCTCTTTTGAAAAGCTTCACATCATCGCCATCATTCACCGCATCAAAGAATGCCACTACGCCATTTGCCTGCAATGAACGGCTCTTGACAATTTCATCGAGCATTTTGTTCGCATCGTTGAACAGCCTGGTAGCTTCCACGCCTACCACCTCATCATTCAGAATTCCGGGGTAGCGACCCGCGAGCATCCACGTTTGAAAGAAAGGTGTCCAGTCGATGTACTTGCGGAGTTCATCCAGCGGATAGTTCACAAACTCTTTCCGTCCGAGGAATTGTGGTTTCGAATAGTTCGTGGCCGCCCAGTCGATCTTTGTTTTGTTGGCACGCGCCTCCGTTAAAGGGATATAATTTTTTGCTTGTCTGCGGTTCTCGTGATCTTCGCGCAGCAGCTTGTACTCCTGCTTGATCTTGGTTTGAAAACTGCCGCGGGTTTGTTTGCTGATTAATTCGCTCGCTACCGGTACAGAGCGTGAGGCATCGAGTACGTGCACCACCGGACCATCATACACGGGATCGATTTTAACTGCCGTATGGATGCGTGACGTTGTTGCTCCGCCAATCAACAGGGGCAGATCAAGCTTCTCGCGCTGCATTTCTTTCGCTACCGTAACCATTTCATCGAGTGAAGGTGTGATCAAACCACTTAGTCCTACCACATCAACCTTTTCGCGTTTAGCAGCTTCAATAATCTTTTCGGTTGGCACCATTACACCCAAGTCGACTACATCGTAGTTGTTACACGCCAGCACCACACCCACAATATTCTTCCCGATGTCGTGAACATCGCCTTTTACCGTGGCAAGTAATATCTTGGCAGCCGCCTGACCGGCATTACCGCTGAGTCGCTTCTCTTCTTCGAGATAAGGTGTGAGGTAGGCCACCGACTTCTTCATCACCCGTGCACTTTTCACTACCTGTGGCAAAAACATCTTACCCGCACCAAACAGATCACCCACCACGTTCATACCCGCCATCAGCGGACCTTCAATTACGTTCAGCGGCTTTCCATATTTCTGACGGGCTTCTTCTGTATCCGCATCGATATAATCGATCACGCCTTTTACCAACGAGTGTGTGATGCGCTCTTCCACGGTTCCGGTGCGCCATTCATCATCCTGTTCTTTCTTTTTGGCAGAGCCTTTTACGTTTTCAGCAAAAGCAAGCAGGCGCTCGGTAGCATCATCCCGCCTGTTGAGCAGAACATCTTCCACATGTTCGAGCAAGTCTTTCGGAATCTCATCGTAAACTTCCAGCATGGTCGGGTTAACAATACCCATATCCATTCCGTGCTGGATTGCATGGTAAAGGAATGCAGAATGCATCGCTTCGCGAACCTTCTGATTTCCGCGGAAGCTGAACGATACGTTACTTACACCACCACTAACGTGCGCATGCGGCAGGTTTTCCCGAATCCATTTTGTCGCCTTGAAAAAATCAAGGGCATAGTTTCGGTGTTCCTCTATTCCGGTAGCAACCGGGAAAATATTCGGATCGAAAATAATATCCTGCGGTGCGAACTTCACTTCATTCACCAGGATGTCGTAGGCACGTTTACAAATATCAATCCTTCGCTGATAGGTATCCGCCTGACCTTGTTCATCAAACGCCATCACCACGGTGGCGGCACCATAGCGCTTCACGAGCTTCGCCTGACGAACAAACTCTTCCTTCCCTCCTTTTAAGCTGATGGAGTTAACGATACCCTTACCCTGCAGGCATTTCAGACCTGCCTCAATCACTTCCCATTTGGATGAATCCACCATCACAGGAATTGCCGCAATCTCAGGCTCCGAGGCCATCAGGTTCAGGTACTTCACCATGGCCGACTGCGAATCAAGCATACCTTCGTCCATGTTCACGTCAATCACCTGCGCGCCACCCCGCACCTGGTCGAGCGCCACCTCCAGCGCCTCATCGAACTTATCTTCCTTGATGAGTTTCAGGAATTTTGCCGAACCGGTTACGTTGGTACGCTCACCGATGTTCACGAAATTAGAATTCGGGGTAACGGTTACTGCTTCAAGGCCACTTAATTGTAAGGGTCGATAGTCCATGGTTGTCGGTCGATTGCTTATCGGATACGGATTGAAATTCGAAGTGTAAATGTTTATTCCTCAACCATAGCTGCCTGATGATGGATTACCCGCGGTTTATACTTTGCAGCAATCTCAGCCAGACGTTTGATGTGATCAGGTGTTGATCCGCAACAACCGCCCAAAATATTCACAAGTCCTTCCTTCAGGTATTCTTCTACTTCGTTTCCCATTTCGATCGCGGTCTGATCGTACTGCCCGAATTCATTCGGCAATCCTGCATTCGGGTAAGCACTGATGAAGAAGGGAGCCTTGTCGCTTAGCACTTTCAGGTATGGCCTTAGGGCAGATGCACCCATCGCGCAATTCAACCCGATACTTAACAACGGCACGTGCGACACCGAAATCAAAAACGCCTCAGCGGTTTGTCCGGATAAAATTCTTCCGCTGGCATCGGTGATCGTTCCGGAAACCATTACCGGAACTTGTTTGCCGGTTTCTTCAAATAATTCCTGAATCGCAAACAATGCAGCCTTAACATTTAAGGTATCGGTGATTGTTTCGGGTAATAACAAATCGACACCGCCATCCAATAGACCTTTCGCTTGTTCCTTAAACGCAACAACCAGTTCATCGAAACTGATTGCACGGAAGCCCGGATTGTTCACATCGGGCGACATAGAAGCCAGCTTGGTGGTTGGCCCCATAGATCCTGCAACAAACCGGGGCTTGTTTGGTTCCTTCCGGGTGAATTCATCGGCAACTTCGCGGGCAATCTTAGCCGCCTCGTAGTTAATCTGATAAACCAGGTGTTCCAGGTGATAGTCGGCCTGGGCAACGGTTGTGCTGCCGAAGGTGTTGGTCTCTATAATATCCGCCCCGGCCTCGAAATACTGGCGATGAATATCCTTAATGATGTCCGGGCGGGTAATGCTTAGCAAGTCATTGTTTCCCTTCAGGGGATGCGGATGATCTTTCAGGATTTCTCCCCGGAAATCGGCCTCTTCCAGCGTATGACGCTGAATCATGGTGCCCATGGCCCCGTCCAGGATCATAATTCGCTCGCGTAAAATGTCTTCGATTTTTGCCATATGTGCTCTCTATTCACTCGTTATCCAGAGAGCCCCTGAGAATGTGGGTTACTTATCTTTTCCTGATGACAGCACCAGGATGGGATTTAGCACAACATGCTGACGTGGACCGTCAGGATAGGATGCTAAGACGTCTTTGGGCCCAAACCCTCGGTCTTTCTGGATAAGTTAACGCAAAGAAAAACAATTGAGGGTTAAAAAGAAAAAACAATGGAGTAATTTTACCACGATGAAATTTGCTGCTATCGATATCGGCTCCAACGCCATCCGCTTCCAGGTATCCAGTATACTCGACAATCAAAAACGAATCCTGTTTAAGAAGCTCGAATACGTTCGCTTTCCCCTTCGGTTGGGTCACGATGTGTTTGCGACCGGCCGAATCAGCGATCAGAGCATTGCCCGCTTTAAAAAGCTCATGCACGCCTACAAGCTGCTGATTGAGCTGTACGAGGTAGACGACTACATGTTTTGCGCTACGTCAGCCATGCGGGAATCCGAGAACGGAAAGCAACTGGTGGAAGATGTGAAGAAGGAATTCGGCATTGAAATACAGGTTATCGATGGCGACCTGGAGGCTGAGCTCGTAAACAAGGCGATTGGTTCATACCTCACGCAGGATACCTATATCCACATTGATGTGGGTGGCGGTAGTACCGAACTCAACCTGTTTGCAAAAGGTCAGAAAATCAGCACGAAGTCGTTCAAAATCGGTTCCGTTAGGATTCTGGAACATCAGGATCAACCCCAGATCTGGGCCGACATGGAGAACTGGGTAAAGGAAAACGTGAAGCGCGAATACGGAAAGGTAACGGCTGTCGGAACGGGTGGTAACATCAGCAAGATCTTTGAACTCGCTGCCCTGAAACCGCACCGGCTGATGTCGCTGAAGAAAATCCAGGAAACAAAAGCAATGATCGAAGCACATTCGATTGAAGACCGGATCTATAAACTACAAATGAACCCCGACCGTGCCGATGTAATCGTACCAGCCAGTGACATTTACATGCGCGTGATGGAGTGGGCCAATGCCAAATACATTCTGGTTCCGGAAGTAGGCTTAAAAGACGGTATGCTGCTGCACCTGTTCGAGAAACACGTGAACAAAAAGTCCTCCGCGTTCGAACACCAGTTTGTGAATGCACCACAGAAATAGTCAGAAGGCAGGAGTTAGAAGATAGAAGTTAGCGTGACGGTTCGATGACAGAGCAATTCGTAAATCGTAATTCTACCTTCGTAAGTTAGAAGAGCTCTACGTCTGTAACTTTATCTTTGCTGATACTGAAGAACTCCTTGTGGATGTTGAATGGTGGTTCACCATTGGCGTGCTTTAGCGTATAGGTTCCATCCTCATTCATCACATACGCATTCACATTATCCTTCAGGTTGTACCGCAGGTTGTTCATCGCCTGTTTTTTCAACACGTCTTCTTCCAACTGGAATAACGATTCAATGCGCCTGTCGAAACTTCGCACCATGGCATCGGCACTTCCGATATAAATCTTCGGATTACCGGCATTATGGAAATAATAAATACGCGAGTGTTCCAGGAATTCGCCCACGATAGAAATCACTTCAATGTTGTCGCTCAGCCCTGGCCGTCCCGGGCGAATGCAGCACATACCCCGGATAATCAATTTGATTTTAACACCCGCCTGAGATGCCTTGTACAATTCGTCAATGAATTCTTTATCCTGTAACGAATTAAGTTTAATTACGATACCGGAAGCAACGCCATTGCGGGCATTGTCAGCTTCCTTGCGGACCAGATTACACAATTGAATGCGCATGTCGCGCGGAGACGTGATCAGGTTGCGATACGCAGAGGGTTGCGAGTGGCCGGTAATTACATTAAAGAACTCCGACACATCGTTACCATACACCTCGCGGGTAGTCAGCAAACCGATATCAACATACAACCGGGATGTCGACTCATTGTAGTTTCCGCTGGAAAGATGAACGTAGCGATAGACTTTATCATCTTCTTCCTTGCGCACAATCAGCATCAGTTTGGTGTGCGTCTTCAAACTGTTTACCCCGTAAATCACAAAGCACCCTGCCCGTTGCAGACGTTGTGCTTCGCGCATATTGTTTTCTTCATCAAAGCGTGCTTTCACTTCGAACAACACCGACACGTGCTTACCATTCTCCGCTGCTTTCAGCAAAGCCGCGGTCACCCGCGATTCTTTCGCAAGGCGGTAAATCGTAATCTTGATTGAGAGCACATACGGATCGTCAGCAGCCTTTTCGAGCAACTCCAGCACCGGCTCCATCGAATTGTACGGATGGTGCAAAAGAATATCGCGTTCTTTCAGTACCTCAAACAAATCAGCATTTCCGTGTTCCGGAAAATTCAATGGCTTGATCGGAGGCGGTGGTGAAAATCGTTTGCTCTTAAACTCTTTGTGACCGATGATTTGCATCAACCCGGTAAAATCGATGATGCTGTCTTGCGGAACATGGAAGATATTGCTCTCGTCCAAGTCCCACTGGATTTTCAACAAACGCATCATCCACGGGTCGGGATTCTCTCCTACCTCCAGCCGAACCACACGTCCCGTGCGTCTGGTTTTCAATTTCCGCTTGAGTTCTTCCAGGAAGTTGGTTTCAATGTCATCGCTCTCATCCAGCGCAAAGTCGCCATTCCGGTTAATCCGGAACAGGTTCACGGTTTCAATCTCCACATTCCGGAAAAGCTGATCGACATTGTTTTTGATGATGTCTTCGATCGTCACAAACCGGATCAAATCCCCCTCATTCAATTCGAAGAATCGCGGCAGATTTTGAGGAATCTGAATGAACGACACCTTCAGGTTATTGTTCGGATCAGCCGGGTTTTTCGTTACCACGCCGAGCAGCAACCTGTTGTTCATCAGGATTGGAAAGGTGTGATAGTTGTCGAACACCATCGGAGTCAGCATCGGGAAGATCGTGCGTGTAAAATATTCGTTCGCACGGTGCATGCTGTCGGGTGAAAGATCCTTAAACGAAGTAATGGAGAATCCATTCTCTTCAAAGTAAGGTCTTAGGTTTCTTAGATAATGATCGTTCTGATCGTTAACGAACTTCCGGATCTCTTCCAGCAACAGTTTACGGAACGGTTCTTCCCGCAGACCGTTGTAGTCGAAACGTTCTTTTCCGTAATCGAGGTAGTTGTATAAACTCCCCAAACGAATGGTGCAAAACTCATCGAGATTCGAAGACGTAATCGACAAAAATTTCAACCGGTCGAAAATGCTGCGGTCGGTGTGCCGCGACTGATCCAGTACGCGGTAGTTAAATTGTAACCAGCTTAAATCGCGACTGATATAATTACTGTCTGCAATCTGCTGATTAGCCTTGTCAACGGTTACAGAAGTATCGCTCATAGAAAAATCAAACCCAAAAAATGCTACACATCAACGCGGGCATAGCGCGCGTTCTTTTCAATGAAATCTCTTCGCGGAGCAACCTCGTCACCCATCAGCATCGAGAACAAGTGGTCTGCCTCGGCAGCCGATTCGATGCTCACCTGTTTCAGCGTACGCTTCGAAGGATCCATGGTGGTTGTCCACAATTGTTCGGGATTCATCTCACCCAAACCTTTGTATCGCTGAATGCTTACCGAATCTTCTTTTCCTTCGCCCAATTCCTGAACGATGGCGTTGCGTTCTTCTTCAGTCCAGCAATACCGCTCCTGCTTGCCCTTCTTCACGAGGTACAAAGGCGGTAACGCAATGTAGATGTATCCGTTTTCAATCAGCGCACGCATGTACCGATAGAAGAAAGTCAGGATCAAGGTACGGATGTGACTTCCATCCACATCGGCATCGGTCATGATGATCACCTTATGGTAGCGCAGCTTGGTCATGTTCAGTGCCTTGCTGTCTTCCTGCGTTCCGAAGCTTACGCCCAGCGCAGTAATCATATTCTTGATTTCTTCGTTCTCGTAAATCTTATGTTCCTGTGCCTTCTCCACGTTCAGAATCTTTCCGCGCAACGGCAGAATTGCCTGAAAGTTCCTGTCGCGGCCCTGCTTCGCAGAACCACCGGCCGAGTCACCCTCCACGAGATACAGTTCACAGATTCCCGGGTCGGTGCTGGAACAGTCGGCCAGTTTACCCGGCAAACCGGTTCCGCTCAACACGTTCTTGCGCTGCACCATTTCACGTGCCTTACGCGCTGCGTGACGTGCCTGTGCCGCCAGCACAACTTTGCTCACGATCAATTTCGCTTCACGCGGATGTTCCTCGAGGTAGTTGTTCAGCACCTCTCCTACAGCCGTATCCACCGAACCCATTGCATCGGAGTTACCGAGTTTGGTTTTGGTCTGACCTTCGAACTGTGGTTCAGCCACCTTTACGGAAATCACCGCTGTTAATCCCTCACGGAAGTCTTCTCCGTTAATTTCAATCTTAACCTTTTCAAGCAAGCCCGATTTGTCTGCGTAGTTTTTCAGCGTACGCGTTAAGGCGCGCCTGAAACCAGCCACGTGTGTACCGCCTTCGTGTGTGTTGATGTTGTTCACATACGAAACCAGGTTCTCGCTAAAGGAGGTGTTATAGCTAAGCGCAACCTGTACAGGAATATCGCTTTTTTCGTTTTCAATGTAGATGGGTGACGGAATCAGTTTCTCGCGGGTTGAATCGATGTACTCGACAAACTCGCGCAAACCACCTTCCGACAAAAACTTATCTGACCGTGCGTTGCCGGCTTCATCTTTCTCGCGAACGTCTGTCAGGTAAATGGTGATTCCCGGATTCAAAAACGATAGCTCACGCAAACGTGAAGCGATCGTCTCGTAGTTGTATTCGGTTGTAAGTGTGAAGATTTCTTCGTCTGGCTTGAAATGCTGCGTGGTGCCGGTACGGTCGGATTTACCGATCACCCGAACCGGGTATTGCGGAATCCCGCGATGGTATTCCTGTTCGAAGATCTGACCTTCGCGATAAACCGTGGTGTGAAGAACAGAGGATAGTGCGTTCACGCACGATACACCCACTCCGTGCAACCCGCCCGATACTTTATAGGTGTCCTTATCGAACTTACCGCCCGCATGGAGTACTGTCATTACAACCTCCAGCGCAGAACGCTTTTCTTTCTCGTGCATGTCGGTCGGGATTCCACGACCGTTGTCCTCTACCGTAACGGAGTTGTCTTCATTGACTGTTACTTTGATGGTATCGCAATACCCTGCAAGTGCCTCGTCAATCGAGTTATCAACTACTTCCCAAATCAGGTGGTGAAGACCTTTTACTCCGACATCTCCGATGTACATCGCGGGCCGTTTCCGAACCGCTTCCAAACCCTCTAAAACCGTGATATTACTGGCTGAATAACTTGCCTGCTTCTTGTCCTTTGCCTGACTCATTTACGCTATTTTACAAACCGACAAAAATAAGGTTTTTCGCCTCATTTCCGCCATTTTCACGGATAATTCCTGAAATGATTTTAGCGTTATTTTTTTGTGTCTTTTGAGGTCGTTTGAGCCGTCTTTTCTCCCGGTTTTTTACCGTCTTCTGCCAGCAGTTGAGCCTTGGCCTTTTGCAGTTCAGCTTTTTGCTTCTCACTCACTTTCGGATAGTGAAGTTTGAGCTTCTCAAACTCCTCGGTAATGATTGAGGCGATCGCCAAACGGGCATAACGCTTGTCATCGGCCGGCACCACGAACCAGGGCGACTGCTTGGTAGATGTCTCGGAAATTGCTTCGCTGTATGCCTTCTGATAATCGTCCCAAAAGCCCCGTTCTTTCATGTCCGAAAGCGAGAACTTCCAGTTCTTGCCCGGGTTGTCAATGCGCTCGAGGAAACGCTTCTTCTGCTCCTTTTTCGAGAGGTGCAGGAAGAACTTCAGCACAATCGTACCGTTTTTGTGCAGGTTCTTCTCGAACCGCCTGATCTGCTTGAAGCGATCGTTCCAGAAATCCTTATTTACCTTTTTGATATCGTCAATGCCGGGGATGTTTTCATTCAGCACATATTCGGGATGGACCCGTGTAACCAGTACGTTCTCGTAGTGCGACCGGTTGTGAATCGCGATCTCCCCGCGTGCGGGCAACGCAAGCTGGTGCCGCCAGAAATAAATGTGATCAAGCTCCGTTGAGTTCGGTGCTTTAAAACTGTAAACCTTTACGCCCAGCGGATTGAAACCAGACATGATATGTTTTACGGCACCGTCTTTTCCGGCTGCATCCATTGCCTGGAAGATGATGAGTACCGCATATTGATTGTGCGCATAAAATACATCCTGAATTTCAGCCAGGCGCGTGCGGCTTGCTTCCAGCATACTTTTAGCATCTTCCTTCGAAAGCTCCGGGCCCGAAGGCTTGGTGCTGATTTTATCAAGGTTAATTTTTGAATCCGGTTTAATGCGGAAATTTTTCGTTTCGATCGGGTTCTTTTTTGAGGCCATAGAATTACGGGAGGTTGTTTGCTTCAAGGTACACGAATTATTGTAATGCTGGTTATATTTAACGCCTGATTTAAGGCATGTTCCGAGCTCTCGCACTCCTGATTTTTGTCACTCCCGCGGCTTGTGTTTTCGGCCAGTCGGGGCAGCAACCTGTTTTCAAATCGAAAGCAGATTCGGTTCAGTTGGCCAAAATCCGCGAAATGAGAGCCACCTTCGATGAACGCTACCCGGACGCAGACATTCAAACAAAAAGCCGCGTTTTCGACAGCCTGAACCAGGCCGAGCTACCCCTGTTGCGGAAGGCAACCTGGATTTATGTGTACAATCCGAGAAAAAGTTTCACCCCGTATGCGGATTTGAAATCCGGTAAAGTCCACCCCGACAGCATTAAAAAACTCAGCATTTCGAATGTACGGTCGGCCGTTGTGCCTGCTGAGGTTCTGCGATGCAAAAACCTCGAAGAGCTTGAACTGGTGAACACGCGAATCAATGCCTTGCAGGATGACTTGAATTTACTCACCAACTTAAGTTCCATCTACGTATACAACAACATTCCCGACAAACGGCTGATTTTAGGAAAGAATGATCATGTGAACTATCTCCGCATTGCCGGGCATCATCCCGACAAGCTTCCGAAATCATACGGAAATTTTAAATCACTCGACTCGCTTAACCTGAACCGTTCCATGGCTGTACGGCTTCCGAATGTCAGGCATAACCCGCAACTCACCATCGTGAACGTTGTCAATAACAACATCACGCTCAGGGGATATAAGGGAAGCAAAACTGTAACGCACCTGGATCTTCGGGCGAACAAGGTCACCAAGGTGCCTAATTCGATCAGCCGGAAATTTCCCAACCTGAAGGCGCTGTCGTTTAACAGCAATCCGGTAAAAAAAGTAAAGCCCGGATTGGGTAAGCTTAACGATCTGGAGTTCATCTCTTTTTACGGGAATATGCTGTCGGAAATTCCCGCCCCGGTGTACAAGCTTACCAAACTGGAGGTGATTGATTTGTTCGACAATCAGATCGAGGCCGTTAGCCCGGAAATAAAAAACCTGCAACAACTTAAGATTCTTTACCTCGCCAATAACAAGCTTTACCGGTTACCGGATGAAATCGGGCAGTTGAAAAACCTGGAAGAGGTGTATGTGTACAATAACCGGATGGATACACTTCCGGCCTCCATGGATAAACTCGATAAACTCCGCGTGCTTTGGGTAAACGACAATTTCTTTCACACCATTCCCGCCACTACCTGGCGTGCCGGAAAGATCGATTACCTCGATGCATCGCAAAACTTTATCAAACGCGTACCCGATGAAATCGCAGAGGCTCCGCTGCAAACCCTGATTCTTTCAAGCAGCTTAATGAACAAAGAAAAAGAGAACGCTGCATTGTTTGAGCGTTTGCGCAAGCAGGGAACACGCATCATCTACTACTCCGCACAAAGCGATCAGCCTGCGGACGATGACGAAGGACTTTAAAATTGATTCGAACGGAGCATCACGAGCGTGCACCCCTCCACCACCTCTACGTTCTGTTCCTCCGCCATTTTTTCGAACTCACCGTTTTCCGTACCGGGATTAAATATGATCCGCTTCGGTTTTAAACTCAACAGGTAGGCATACCACTCGGGTTGATTTTGCGGCCCGATATAAAGTGTTATGGTATCAATTCCTTCAATGGCCGGTTTCTCACGCAGGTTCAGGATTTCCTTCCCCAGTACCGTTTCCTTCTTGATGCCGATCGGCACAAACTCATGCCCATAGTCGCTCAGCATGTGTGACGCCAGATACGCATACCGGCTTGGATTTGCCGTTGCCCCTACTACCAATGTCTTCTTCATTCCTTTTATGTATTTTCTTTCTGCATTTTAACCGTTCCGGAGACCGATCAACCCCAAATATTAAACCATTCGCCTCGCAGGAACGTTAATTTAGGCGAAATTTGGGCGGTTCGGGCTTTTTATAAAAAAATGTAACTCTCTGCCTCCCGCAAACGACTTATCTTGCAATCCTAAAAAATCAATTATGCGCATTAAACTCTTATTTGTCCTGCTGGTGTCTGTTTCCCTAACGGGATTCGCACAGTCCAAAAAGGGATCAGCAGCTTACCAGTACACGGTCGATTTGACCAAAATTGTTGATGATAAAATCAACGTTGAGCTTTCGGTTCCTCCCATCAAAGCCGAAGAAATAACCTTCTATCTGCCTAAAATAGTTCCGGGAACGTACTCGATTGCCGACTACGGCCGGTTCGTGTCAAACCTGAAAGCGTTCGATAAAAAAGGAACAGCACTTCCGGTTGAACACATCAATGACAACGCCTGGAAAATTAAAAATGCTTCTAAACTCGTGAAGGTAACGTACACCGTTGACGACACGTACGATACAGAACTTACTGCCGATCCGATCTTCCAGCCTGCCGGTACAAACATCGAGGCCGGTAAAAACATCGTGCTCAATACGAGCGGATTCTTCGGATACTTTGAAGGCATGAAGAATATGCCATTCACCTTCAACATCATTCGTTCTAAAGATTTCTACGGATCAACTGGTTTGATTGCTGATAAAACCGGCGAACCGTTGGGCAAACTCAACAAGGAGAAAGATCCGGCTGCTGCCGATAAGCGCGTTGACGTTTATACAACCGAAAATTATGATCGCCTAATCGACTCACCGCTGATGTACAGCAAACCTGACACTGCGGTGATTAAGGTTGGGAACACTGAAGTATTGATCGGCTCTTATTCACCTAACGCCAAAATCACTGCCAAACAAATCGCGGAAAGCGTGAGCGAAGTGCTGCAGGCTCAGAAAGAATTTTTGGGCGGTAAACTGCCGGTTGATAAGTATGCATTTATTTTCTACTTCACCGACCAGCCGGTTACGTCATACGGTGCGCTGGAGCACTCGTACTCTTCTTTCTACTACATGCCGGAAGCAACCATCGAAGAGATGAACCAGCAAATGCGTGACTTCGTGGCGCACGAGTTCTTCCACATCGTAACTCCGCTGACTATTCATTCAGAAGAAATTCACAACTTCGATTTCAACGATCCGAAAATGTCGAAGCACCTGTGGCTGTATGAAGGCTGTACCGAATATTTTGCCGGAAGCGTACAGGTTAAATACGGTTTGATCAGTCCGGAAGAATACCTGAATGTACTCCGCCAGAAAATGGTTACCGCTTCGCAGTTTCTCGATACGGTTCCGTTTACTGAAATCAGCAAGTTCACGCTCGATCAATACAAGGATCAGTACTATAACGTATACCAGAAGGGTGCTTTGATAAGCATGTGTCTCGATATCAAGCTGAGAAAATTGTCGAATGGCAAATACGGCATGCAGAACCTGGTGGCCGACCTCGGCAAGAAGTTCGGTAAGTCAAAAGCCTTCCAGGACGATCAGTTGTTTGCAGAAATCACAGCCCTTACCTATCCTGAAATTGGCGAATTCCTGAAGCGCTATGTGGGTGGTGGTGAAGTGTTGCCGTTACAGGAAGTGTTTAGCCTGGTCGGTGTAAAGTTTGCCCCGGAATTGAAAACTCTGGACCTGACACTGGGTCTCGAAAACGCAGCCATCACGATTGCACAATTGGATGGCAAACCGAAGATCGCGATTGGCAATGCCAATGCCGTGAACGATCAGGGTAAAGCGCTTGGATTCAAGGACGGAGATATCCTCACAAAAATCAACGGTGAAGACCTTCCTGATCTCGGCCCTGACCTGGGTACATTCATTCAGAAACAGCAACAAAGCCTGAAAGAAGGCGGCACGCTGAGCTACACAGTACTTCGCCAGAACGAGGCGGGCGAAAACAAGCCTGTTGAGTTGAAAGCGCCTGTGAAGAAAGTTGAGCGTTTAAAGAAATTCGTGATTGCATTCGATGAAAATGCAACTCCGGAACAACTTGCTGCGCGGAAGGCCTGGTTATCGAAATAATCAGTCCGTTACCAAATTTAAAAAGCCCTTCGGTTGAAGGGCTTTTTTTATGCCTTCATGATTTTATGCAGGGCAGCCTCTGCACAACGTTCTCCGTCCATCGCGGCCGAAACGATACCCCCCGCATAGCCCGCCCCTTCTCCGCACGGAAACAGCATTTTAATTTCCGGATGCTCGAGTGTGTCTTTGTCGCGCGGGATTCGCACAGGCGAAGATGTTCTGCTTTCCACACCCACAATCTGTGCTTCGTTGGTGAGGTAGCCTTTCATTTTTTCGCCAAAACTTTTAAACCCCTGCTTCAGTGCTTCCGAAAGAAAAACCGGTAACACCTCACGCATCTCCACCGCGGTTAAACCGGGTTGATACGAAGTGTCAGGCAAGGATGAAGAAACCTTCTTGTTTAAAAAATCCATGAGCCGTTGCGCAGGCGCTACCTGTGTTCCTCCGGCTATTCGGCACGCCCGTTGCTCAATTTCGCGCTGGAAATACATCGCAGCCAGCGGTCCAAATTTTTCGTATTCTTTGAAGTCTTTTGGATCAACCGCCACAACAATTCCGGAGTTGGCGAATTTGGAATCACGTCTTGACGGACTCATACCATTAACAACCACCTCACCGGGAGCTGTCGCCGATGGGACGATAAACCCTCCAGGGCACATGCAGAATGAGAAAACACCCCGCTGCGTTTTTTGAACTTCGGCCTGATGCACAAGCGCATACGATGATGCAGGCAAATAATCTCCGCGACTTACTTCGCAATGGTATTGAATCTGATCTATTAGCTGCTGAGGATGTTCTACGCGAACCCCCAACGCGAACGGCTTGGCTTCGATTTGTATCTCCTTTCGGTAGAGCAATTCGAAAATATCCCGTGCCGAATGGCCCGTGGCCAGAATAACTGCTTCTCCCTTCAACGCATCACCGCTGGCCGTTACAACCCCGGTAATCGTGTCGCGATCAATCAACAAATCCGTAACCCGGGTATTGAAATGAACTTCACCGCCCGCATTCCGGATGGTTTCGCGCAACGCTGCCACCAGCTTGGGCAACTTGTTGGTTCCAATGTGCGGATGAGCATCAAACAGGATTTCATCTTTCGCGCCATGCGCTACCAGAATTTCAAGAATGCGATGGATGTCGCCCCGCTTTTTGGAGCGTGTATAAAGTTTACCATCAGAATACGTTCCGGCTCCGCCTTCCCCAAAGCAATAGTTTGATTCGGGATTAACGTGGTGTTCTTTGTTGATGGCAGCCAGGTCACGCCTGCGGCCCTGAACATCGTTTCCGCGTTCAAGCACAACTGGCTTGATGCCGTGTTCAATCAGCCGTAAGGCGGCAAACAAACCTGCGGGTCCGGAACCCACAATGATTACCCGTCTCGCGTCTTCAACCTTGTTTTCTGGCCTCGTGTACCGGATGGTTGCAGGTTGCTGTGCTGCCGGATAGAACTCACACAACACGCGTACAATTACCTGCCGGGCACGCGCATCAATGGAACGTTTAACAGGCTTGATCCAGGTATGGCCTCCTTGCGGGATGCCTGACTTCGTATACAGGGAAGGGTAAAATAACGCTTCGCTGAAGGCCTCTTCGGGCGATAAGATGATTTCTTTTGTTTGCATAGCCTGAAAGGTTTTTATCCTTTTAAGACTTGTTTTATTTGTTTGAAAAAACGTATCCGATATTCAATCCAAAATGTAAACTGGTAACAAATTTAGATCGTTCCACATCCTTAAAATTTTGCTGATATTCTTCCCGCATATCAACTGACCGGTAACCGGCATCGCCCGATACAAACATATCAATCGTAAACCCCTTTTTATCGTTGCGCTGCATTAACCGGTAGCCTAACAACACTCCGTATTCAATCCGCTGATCGGTGGCGCTAATGGTGATGGTGTTCATCGGCACTTGCGGCATCAGCACGTTCATAAAATGGCCGAGGTTCGTGAATCTGATCTCGTGACCGAAATACCACATCCCCACCCGCTCTTCGTTGTAAAACTTTTGTTTGATGGCAATCGCATATCCACGCTGAAAAGGTTTATCGGGTGCCACGCGCCTGTCGGTCTCAAAGAAGGGATCGCGAATTCCGATAAACTCAAACTCGTGACCCAATCGCTCCTGCGAATAAAACTCAGCACCCATCGGAAACTTTCCGGCAAACATCAGCACGGGATTACCTGCGAGTATCACACCCCGGAATTCATTAGAGCGGGCATCGAAATACCCGAAGCCCTTACCCTTCACACGCTTAACAGTGGATTCTTTTTTAGCAAGCTCGGCAACCTCATTGCCGAGATTCTTCTCGGAATAAAAAGGTTTGTAGTACCCCGACAACTTTCCGTCACGTTCATAAATCTCCCACGTGCCCACGCGTTTTTCATCCTCCACCTGCCCTTTCGTTTGCAATGTGCCATCGGAATAATATCCGCGATACGTGCCTTTTCCATTTTCATAGTCAGCTTCACCTTCCAGTTTACCATCCTCGAAATAATACTCCCAATGACCATGGCGATGATTATCCACAATGAGCCCCTTCGCCTTCAGTTTACCGCTTTTATAATACTCGCGGTATTCACCGGTACCATTAACATAGGTGGCATCGCTTTCCTTCTCGCCTGTACTTCCGTACGCACTCCAGTAACCTTCGCGCTGACCGCCCAGGTATTGACCGGAGGCACTCACCTTGCCGTCTTCAAAAAAGTACTCCCATTTTCCGGCAGGAACATCATTTTCGTACCGGCCTTTGGAAGCGATGTTGCCACTCGGATAGTAATTCGTCCAGTCTCCGTTACGCCTGTTATTTTCAAAATCGCCTTCGCTTTGCAGTGTGCCGTCAAGCGGAGAATAATAACGCCAGTGTCCGACCTGGCGAGTTCCCATCTTGGGTCCTTCGCTCAGTACTTTTCCGGCCTGATCATATTCCGTGTACCGGCCAAAATCATCGGAATAGGTTATCTCGCCCCGCACGGTTGTGCCGTCTTCATAATACGAACGCCAAAGTCCGTTGCGCTTGTTGTTCAGATATTCTCCCGCTTCCTTAACCTTTCCGTTTTCGAAGTACATGGTCCACACACCTTCACGGTTCCTTCCGTTGATTGTTCCCTCCATACTTTTCTGACCGCTTTCATAGAAGTATTCCCATACACCGTAGTTCGCGCTCTGTTTGAGAATGCCGCGCATCTTGAGGTTTCCGGTCTCGTAAAAGAATTCCCACACACCGTTGGTTTCATTGTTCGAAAAATTTCCTTTCGACTCAATGTTACCGTTCATGAAATACGATATGTACGGACCGTGAAGCACGTTCCTGATCGTATCCTTAACCTTGTAAACTTCTTTGATGTATTTTTTGGCTGCATCGTGATAGGTCTGGCGGGTGAACCCCTGTCCGAACACAGCGTGCTGAGCCAAGCAGCCGAAGATGACCAAAACCAGTACCTTTTTCACAAACCGGGATTACTGGTTAAAAATACAAATTATTGACGACTAATAACTTGCAGTTTATGGCTGCGCTGCCTTTTTAAAGGCTGCAATTCCCCACTGAAGTTTCTCTTCATCGCTCCAGAGTTCAGGAAAGAAAATAATCTTCTGGTACCGCGGTGGCAAATACTTCTGCCAGTTTGTACCACCTGTGGCGCGGATATCTTCCGGATCTTTATGAAGATAATGACCCGCGGAACGCATGTGAGCCAGCGGCCAAAGCACATTCGCGAGTGTATCAAATTCGCGCAGGCGTTTGATTACGTTTTCATTACCGGAGAAATATTTTTGATAGATCGATCGCAGGTTATTGTTCTTGTGATTCAGCGCAACCTGTTTAAACTCCTCGTTGTATTTGCGTTCGAACTGCTGAAGTGTTAACGTCTTCTTTCCCGAGGAAAGTTCGGTTGCCCCGCTGCGCCAGTATAGTTTATCCAGTTGTTCATCAAGGTTATTATGATCAACGGAAGAACGAACTGCGGGAGTTACAAGATTGACCAGGTCAGTTGAATGAAGTTCGATAAGCCGGTATTGTGCCGACTGAAATCCGCTGGCTGGCAACAACGCCATCCGGAACTTCAGGAATTGTTCTTTTTCCATACCGATGATCATCACATCGAATGAATCTTCGAGGTGGCGGAAATACCGGATAATCCGGTCTAACCGGTCGATGAAAAATTTCTCAGACGGCTCCGGATTTTCAGTGACCTGTTTGAGTTCCCATAAGATCAAACTGAAATATAATTCGGTGATTTGATGATAGGTGATAAAAACCCGTTCGTCCGGAAAACTGGTCTTCGGATTTTGAAGGCTGAGCAGTGTGTCGAGGTGAATGTAATCCCAATAGGTCAAATAGTCGGAATACAACAAGCCATCCAGGTATGACGATAAATCCTGGCCCATAACGGCATATTTTTCCTGCAGCTTCCGAAGCTGTTCCTGTAAATCAGTTTGACCGGATGGCTTATTCATAGCTTAGTTAACAATAATTGCCTTTCGGCACATTTCAATCGGTATAGTTCACTAAATTTGCCCCGCAAGTAACTAAAATTCTTATGTCTTCCCATACGTCCAACGCAGAAGTAAAAGCCAAAAAATCATTAAAGCAGGATTTGTACGAAAGTCCGGATTTCTATGCCATTGATAGTTTGTTAACGGAAGAGCATAAGCTGGTGCGCAGTTCAGTTCGCGACTTCGTCAAGCGCGAGATCAGTCCCTATATCGAAGACTGGGCGCAACGTGCGCATTTCCCGTATGAGATTGTACGAAAATTCGGTGAAGTGGGTGCGTTCGGACCTACCCTGCCCGTGGAATATGGCTGTGGCGGAATGGACTACATTTCTTACGGCATTATCATGCAGGAGATTGAACGCGGTGATTCCGGTATGCGATCCACTGCTTCCGTTCAAGGCTCGCTCGTCATGTACCCGATCTATAAATTCGGAAACGAACAACAACGTAAAAAATATCTTCCCAAGCTTGCGTCAGGCGAATGGCTGGGTTGCTTCGGATTGACTGAACCCGATCATGGTTCAAATCCATCCGGCATGGTAACAAACTTTAAAGACATGGGCGACCACTACCTGTTGAATGGCGCCAAGATGTGGATCTCAAACTCCCCGCGTGCAGATGTGGCGGTGGTGTGGGCGAAGAACGAAGAAGGCCGCATTCACGGATTGATTGTTGAGCGCGGCATGCCCGGCTTCACAACTCCTGAAACCCACGGTAAATGGTCGCTGCGAGCGAGCGCGACCGGAGAACTTGTGTTCGATAACGTGAAAGTTCCGAAAGAAAATCTCCTTCCAGGCAAAAGCGGCCTGGGTGCACCGATGATGTGCCTTGATTCTGCGCGCTACGGAATCGCCTGGGGTGCCATTGGTGCTGCGATGGATTGTTATGATTCTGCCAGACGCTATGCACTCGAACGCATTCAGTTCGGCAAACCGATTGCATCCTTTCAGCTCGTACAAAAGAAACTTTCCGAAATGTTAACCGAGATCACGAAAGCTCAGCTACTCAACTGGCGCCTCGGAACATTAATGAACGAAGGCAAAGCTACTACGGCACAAATCTCTCTCGCGAAACGTAACAACGTTGCCGTTGCGCTGGAGATCGCGCGTGAAGCGCGCCAGATACACGGAGGTATGGGCATCACAGGCGAGTATCCAATCATGCGCCACATGGCGAACCTGGAATCGGTTGTTACTTATGAAGGAACACACGACATCCACCTGCTAATCCTGGGTAAAGAGATTACCGGCATTCAGGCGTTTGTTTAATCAGGCTTTTTTTCTGGCTCAGGGAAGGAGTCACTTTGCCGCTCCTTACGACAGTACACAGGGGGTACCGGGAATCGTATTCGTTGTCTTCTGGATTATTATCATCGCTTTTCTTGTGCGGCTCGCATGGGAGTACCGGGATGTGATGTTTAAGTCCGGAAATTCACCAGCGGAAAAGGGTGCTAAACGCAAGCGGGCAACATAAATCAACGTCAATCTTCCGCGTAGGCGGTGAAGATGATGCGCTGAACCGGATCTTTCGGATCGTTGGAATAAATCGTAACGGCTTTTTGCTGAGTGCCTTTTCTGCCTTGCGGATGAAAGGATATGCGAATGGTAGCACTCTGCCCTGCTTTAATCGTTTGCTTATCGGTTTCAGTAACAACACACGTGCAATTTCCCTGCACCGACCGGAGTTCAAGCGGAGTCTGGCCAAGGTTTGATACCGTTACTTCGCGCGTGACCGATTTATCCTGACTGACACGGCCAAAATCCATCGAAGTCTGATTCAACAAAAGCCTGGGTGCCTTGGCTGCTTCCTGCGGTGTCAGTTCCGAGAAAAAATCTTCCAGCGTGGCAAACACATCGAACGACTTGGCAGGAACACTCTCATCATCGGTATAAATCACTACGTTATCGGATTGAAGTCCGTAGGCATTCCGGAGTTTGCCATTGTACCCGATGCGGATAATTCCACTTTCACCGGGCTGCAATGCTCGCGGCTCAACATTCACCCGGATGTACGCGGGACCGTCATAACTACCCAGGTAGTTGATTACCTTCTTTCCCGAATTCACCACCTGAAACTCACGCACCACGTATTCGTTTTTGATATATACTTTGCCAAGGTTTAACGAAGTCGATTTCACCTGCCAGTTTCCCCGCGACTTTTTTAATCCGGCAATTTTCTTCTCGTGGCCGGTCTCAACCGTGCCTTTGATTTGCAAGACAAACGGATTTGATTCCGCATCCGCGGTCACGGTGAGTGTCTTGGTAAAAAATCCGGGCCGCCCCTTGGGATTAAATTCTGCCTTCACAAATCCTGTTTTGCCCGGAGCAATTTCCTCCCGCGACCAATCGGGAGCGGTGCAATTGCACGATGGTTTTACATGGAGAATTTTGACCGGCTTGTTATAGGTGTTGGTAAATTCAAATACGTGCGTTACCGGCCCGTCTTTTTCAACTACGTTTCCAAAATCAAACGACTCCTCTTTAAACTGAAGTGGCCGGCTAACCTGAGCCCACGAGGTGAGTGAAAAAAATAAGCAAATGATCAATCCCGCCTTTCTCATACAAGCATGTAAACTGTTTGCAAAATAACGCAATAAATCAATCTTTAGCGTGCGTTCGTCTTATCAATCCGGCAATTCCCGATTATATTTGCCGGCATGACACGGATCTTAACCGGAATACAAAGCAGCGGCAGGCCTCACCTCGGTAACCTGCTGGGTGCCATTATTCCAGCCATCAATCTTTCCCGGAAACCCGGTAACGACTCATTCTTTTTCATTGCCGATCTGCATTCACTGACCACCATCAAGGATGCCGAAACGCGCATTCAAAATGTACGGGCTGTAGCAGCGGCATGGCTCGCATTCGGCTTCGATACCGAAAAGAACTGCCTGTATCGTCAATCGCAGATTCCGGAAGTGTGTGAACTCACATGGTATCTCAACTGTTTTGCGCCCTACCCTATGCTGGCGAATGCGCATTCATTCAAAGATAAATCCGACCGGCTTTCAGACGTGAACGCAGGATTATTCACCTATCCGGTTCTCATGACGGCCGACATCATCTTGTATGACGCGGAAATTGTTCCGGTTGGAAAAGATCAGCGTCAGCATGTAGAGATTGCGCGCGACATCGCGACTACCTTTAACAACCAATACGGCGACACGTTTGTCGTACCTGAAGCGCAGATTGCAGAAGAAGTGATGACCATCCCGGGAACGGACGGCCAGAAGATGAGCAAGTCGTACGGCAACATTGTAGATATTTTCCTGCCGGAAAAAGAATTGCTGAAACAGATCAAGAGCATTGTCTCCGACAGTACTCCGCTGGAAGAACCCAAGAACCCCGATAAAGACAATACGTTTGCATTATACAGTCTCGTAGCTACACCGGAACAAACGGCTGAATTGCGGAAGAAATACCTTGCAGGGAATTTCGGCTACGGCCACGCCAAACAGGAACTTTACGAATTGATCGTGCAAAAATTCAGCAAAGAACGGGAAGCCTTTAACTTCTACTTCAACAATCCTTTTGAGTTGGATAAGAAATTAAAAGAAGGTGAAGACCGTGCACGTGTGATTGCGCACGAAACATTGAAAAGAGTCCGTAAAAAATTGGGTTTCTGATTTAGCCTGCGGTCCAAACAGTTTCCTGTTTGTCTTTCCCGATTTTCAACACCAGGCGTGTTGGATTAGCGGCCAACAATAACTTGGCTTCGCGGCCCGGAAGTTTCTCCAGGTCAATAGCAGCACCTTCGCCAAGGTATGCGATCGGAAGAAGCACATCGTTATCCGGACAGTACTGATCGTGGACCTTTTGGATAGCAGTTTCCAGGTATTCGCCATACTCATCCTGAAAATCATCTTCAAGGTCGTGCAGTTTCTCCTCCAGCTCGTCATACTTCGGGTTGTTGTAATCCAGTTTCCCAAGTTCGGTTTTCTGCTTAATAATCTCCTGAAGCGCCTTGTCTAATGCCTTAATGTCCATGAATGCGAATTTTCACAAATATTAAAGAAAACATCGAATAAGAAAAGAATACGGCAAAACTAAAGCGTATTGGCCTTTATGGATTGAAAGGCAACCCTTAATTTTACCGGACAAACCACACGCGTATGGCTGAAGATTTCTTACCGCTCAACGGAACCGACTACATCGAATTTTATGTGGGCAATGCCAAGCAGGCTGCTGTGTTTTATCAATATGCGTTCGGATTTGAACTGGTGGCTTATGCCGGACCCGAAACCGGAGTTCGTGATCGTGCATCCTACGTACTGAAGCAAAATAAAATCAGGCTCGTGCTCACCACCTCCCTCGTGAAGGATTCAGAAATCAGCGAACACGTTAAAAAACATGGCGATGGCGTGAAAGTGCTGGCCTTGTGGGTTGACGATGCCGCAAAATCGTTCTACGAAACAACCAGTCGGGGTGCAGAACCTGCGTCCAAGCCTCAAACCTTAAAAGATGAGTTTGGCGAAGTGGTCGTTGCCTCCATCAAAACATATGGTGAAACCCTTCACACGTTCGTGGAACGCAAAAATTATAAAGGCGCATTCCTTCCGGGATACCGGGCCGCCAAGAGCAATATGCAGATTGAACCGATTGGCTTAAAGTATATCGATCACTGCGTTGGCAACGTGGAACTCGGAAAGATGAACCAGTGGGTGAAGTTTTATGAAGACGTGATGGGCTTCAAGCTGCTGGTGACCTTTGACGATGAAGATATCTCAACCGAATACAGTGCATTGATGTCGAAGGTGGTGTCGAACGGAAACGGCTACATTAAATTCCCGATCAACGAACCCGCACAAGGCAAGAAAAAATCTCAGATCGAAGAATACCTCGACTTCTATCACTCCGCGGGTGTGCAGCACATTGCCATCGCTACAGACGACATCATTCACACCGTTGGTGAACTTCGCAAAAGAGGCGTTGAGTTCCTGAAGGTACCGGATGTGTACTACGATGACGTTACCGATCGTGTTGGTAAAATCAACGAGAGCCTGGAAGAGTTGCGCAAGCTCAACATTCTGATCGACCGCGATGAAGAAGGCTACCTGCTGCAAATCTTCACGAAGCCCGTACAGGATCGGCCTACCGTGTTTTTTGAAATCATCGAGCGCAACGGTGCGAAGTCGTTCGGCAAGGGGAACTTCAAAGCATTGTTCGAATCGATTGAACGTGAACAGGCGTTGCGCGGAAATTTGTAATGCGCTCAACCGTTGCCCTTGCGGTAATTGTATTGTGTCTGCTGCTCAGCGGATGCGCGGGCATTCTGAATTCCCATACCCGCGAGATTAACATCCACACAACAAAACCTTCCCAAATTGTTTTTGAAGGTGATACAACCTTCACGGTTAACAATAAGGCGTATATAGTAGTAAAGCGCCAGAAGCAACCGGTCGCATTTTCGGTGATCCGGAACGACACCGTCAAAACACTCAGCCTGCGGTCGCGCAACTCGATAAACTTTTACGCAAACGTCTACACCTGGGGAATTGGCTTCCTTGCTGATTGGGACAACCCGAAACGCTATTCCTACCGTTCACACGTATTTATCAATTCGGGTGAATCATCGAACCGGACGTATCGATATGACCAGCGTAGCCGCAAAAACAAACTGTATCTTCACCTTTCCTTACCGCACGTAAATGCATTCTACTTTAAACCGAAAGGCCAGGGAAATCAATTCTCCGTTGGCTGCTTTGGTTTGGCGATAGGATTGGATTACTACTATCGCGAAAAACAGTTTTTAAGCGTGACCACCGACTTGGCAGCTAATCTACCCACGCCATTACCCCTACCGATCAGCGATTTGGATGGAGACGACATGCACACATTATTCGCCAGCATCTCCAACAATCATGCGGTACGTCAATTTACTTTCGGATATGGGCTGACGGTTGCGCAAAATTCGTGGGGTTATAACCCGGGTTGGCAAGACGACTCATTTCCCCAGCGAAAACAACAACGGGAACAGCACACAGCAGCCGGGTTAATCTTTACATCGTATGTAAAAACAGGCCGATCGTTTAACGTCGGGGTAATTTATCGCCCAACTTTTTTCCGGTTCAATACACCCGACCCATTAGAATACGAGCATTACCTCGGGATTGACTTGGCCTGGAAAATACGATTAGGCCGATAACGTTCCATTACGGTTGCCCGATGGATTCGGCTATTCTGAACTCTTTGTACCTTTACTGTTCAATTATTCTTTCACATGAGCGATCTTCTTCAAAACGTAAAAGCAAAAGCACAGCAATGGCTTGATAGTCCGGTAATTGATTCGGATACCAAACAAAAAGTACAGGCCCTTTTGAATAACTCTGATACCAAAGAACTTGTCGATAATTTTTACAAAGACCTGGAATTCGGTACGGGTGGCCTTCGGGGCATCATGGGCGTAGGTTCCAACACCATGAACAAGTACACGGTGGGCGTTGCTACCCAGGGGCTGGCGAACTACCTGCTGAAGACGTATCCCGGCAAAACCATTAAAGTGGCATTGGCGCACGACAGTCGCAATAACAGCCCGTACTTCACCCAAATTGTAGCCGATGTCTTTTCTGCGAACGGCATCGAGGTTTACAAATTTGCCGAGTTGCGGCCCACCCCGCTCCTGTCCTTTGCCATCCGGTACCTGAAATGTGATTCGGGTGTTGTGATTACAGCTTCGCACAACCCGAAAGAATACAACGGCTACAAGGCATACTGGAATGACGGTGCCCAGGTGGTTCCGCCTCACGATAAAAACATCATCCGCGAAGTAAACGCCATTACTTCCTTCGAACAGGTGAAGTTTCATGCCGACTCATCGAAAATTCATACGATCGGACCTGAAGTTGAGCAGGCATATTATACAGAAGTAAAGAAGATCATCCCGAATCAGGATAAGATCAAACGACAGCATAACATTCCGTTGGTGTACACCAGCATTCACGGTGCGGGTATCACCATGGTTCCGGAATGCCTGAAACAAATCGGCTTTACGAACATTCAGGTAGTGGACGAGCAAAAAACACCCGATGGCAATTTCCCAACGGTGGCGTCACCAAACCCGGAGGAGCGCTCGGCTATGGAAATGGTTATTGCGAAAGGTAAAGCCGTTGGCGCCACAATGGTCATGGCAACCGACCCTGACACCGACCGCGTGGGCATCGGAGTTCGCAACGCCCAAAACGAGTTTATTCTTTTGAATGGCAACCAGGCCTTCAGCCTGATGATGTGGTTCATCATGAAAAGCCTTCCTGACCAGCAGGCAGGCCTGAACGACCGGTCGAACGCATACATTGCCAAAACCATAGTTACATCAGAACTGGTTGACCTGATGGCAAAAAATTATAATATCGAATGTTACAATACGCTCACCGGGTTTAAATATATCGCGGAACTGATGCGCAACCTCGAAGGCAAGAAAAAATTCATCGCAGCGGGTGAAGAAAGTTATGGCTACATGGCAGGTGACTTCGTACGCGACAAAGATGCAGTTTCGGCCTGCGCGTTTTTCGCAGCAATGGCCGCCAGTGCGGCCGATGAGAATAAATCGCTCTACGACTGGCTAATTGAGATGTATGCCGAGCATGCGTATTACAAAGAAGCGCTGATCAACGTCACGAAGAAGGGCCAGCAGGGCGAGCAGGAAATCAAAGAGATGATGGAAAAATTCCGGAACAACCCACCGGCCACCATCAACAACTCGGCCGTAACACGTTTGCTGGACTACCAGACACTCACGGAAAAAGACTTGACGTCAGGAAAGGTAACAAAACTCGATTTCCCAAAGTCAGATGTGATCCAGTTCTACCTCGAAGACGGCACCAAAGTGTCGGTTCGGCCATCCGGCACTGAACCGAAGATCAAATTTTACATCAGCGTTAACACAAAGCTTGCTTCGAAAAACGATTTTGACGCGGCTACGAAAAAGCTGGATGAAAAAATCAAAGGTGTTGAACAGTACTTGAAGTCGGTATGATCGAACAACAATTCCTCGAATCCATTGCGAAGCTCATCGACCGCGACCTCAAAAAACTGGGCGATGAAATCAGTCAGTATTCAAATGAAGAAAGCATCTGGATGATAACGGGCGGAATAAAAAATTCAGCAGGAAACCTATGCCTGCACCTTTGCGGAAACCTGCAGCACTTTTTCGGAGCCGTGCTTGGCAAGACCGGCTATAACCGAAATCGGGAGCATGAATTTGCCGCGAGAGGAGTTCCAAGAACAGCGTTATTAGAAGAAATTCAAAACACGCGCAAAGCCGTTAACGATACGCTTCAAAATTTTGATCCGTCCCAACTCGCAGGTGAATATCCTGAGAAGGTATTCGATTATCCGATGACGAACATGCATTTCTTCACGCATCTGGCAGCACACCTGGGGTATCATCTTGGGCAGATAAACTATCACAGAAGGTTAGTCGGATAATGCTTTCATGGGCAGCAAAATGAAAAGGAATTGCATGAATCCGCTTACTCCGGAAATCATCAAAATCCTCATTATCTTTGCGGTTCGGAATGAAAAAAGTCGCGTTTTACACCCTGGGCTGCAAGCTCAACTACTCAGAAACTTCCACGATTTCGCGGATGTTTGAACAGAAGGGCTATGTAAAAGCCGATTTTACCGACACCCCGGACATCTTCATTATCAACACCTGCTCGGTAACCGAAAATGCCGACAAGAAATGTCATAAGATTGTGCGCGAAGCGCGGGCCATTTCTCCTGACGCCTACGTGGCGATCATCGGCTGTTACGCACAGCTGAAACCGAAAGAGATTTCAGAAATCCCGGGTGTAGATGCGGTACTTGGCGCTGCTGAAAAATTCAGACTGGTTGAATTGCTGGATGGTTTTGTTCGCAAACCGCAGCCGGAAGTACACGCCTCAGAAGTTGAAGCTGCCAATACGTTCAACACCTCCTACTCCATTCATGACCGTACGCGCACGTTTCTGAAAGTGCAGGACGGTTGCGACTATTCCTGTTCGTTTTGCACGATTCCGCTGGCGCGCGGATCGAGCCGCAGCGACAGTATTATTAACATTGTGAAAACCGCGAATGAAATCGCGGGTACCGAGGTACGGGAAGTTGTGTTGACGGGCGTGAACACCGGAGACTTCGGCATTCAAAACGGCCAGCGGGTGGAACGATTCGCAGACCTGGTGAAAGCACTCGATCAGGTTGAGCACATCGATCGTTTCCGGATTTCGTCTATCGAACCGAACCTCTTGTCGGATGATATCATTGAGTTTGTCGGGCAGTCAAAACGATTCGTACCGCATTTTCATATTCCGCTTCAATCGGGTTCGAACAAAATCTTGAAGCTGATGCGCAGGCGTTACCAGCGTGAACTTTATGCGAGCCGCGTGGAGAAAATAAAATCCGTGATGCCGCATGCATGTATTGGCGTTGATGTGATTGTTGGGTTTCCGGGAGAAACCAAAGAAGATTTTCTGGAGACTTACCAGTTCCTCAACGAACTGAATATCTCATACCTCCATGTGTTTACGTATTCCGAGCGCGACAACACCCTCGCGGCCACGATGAGCGGTTCGGTGAATCCGAAAGACCGGGCCGAGCGTTCCAAAATGCTTCACATTCTTTCGGATAAAAAACGCAGGAAGTTTTACGAAGAACACTTGGGTAAAGAACACCGGGTTCTTTTCGAAAACGATATTGAGAACGGCATGATGCACGGCTTTACCGAGAACTACATCCGGGTAACGGCCAAGTACGATCCCATCCTGATCAATGAGATTAAAAAAGTTCGGTTAACTGCTATCAACGACCGCGGTCTCGTGGAAGTTGAAGATGTGGCCGAGGAAGTACTCGCGCATTAACTCGCGTTAAAACCATTTTGAACATTCGCTCACTGGCCACGTTGAACAGGCATGCCGGCAGGAATGCCTTTACGTTCCTGGTTAGATAATCACCCCGTCTTTGATCTCAAGTTTACGGTCGGCCAAACCGGCAAACTGCTGGTTGTGCGTTACAATAATGAACGTCTGATTTAATTGCTTCCGCAGATCAAAAAAAAGCTGATGCAATTCCTGAGCATTTTTGGAATCCAGGTTTCCGCTCGGTTCATCGGCCAGCACCAGTGCCGGATCGTTGATCAACGCCCGCGCAACTGCCGTTCGCTGCTGTTCCCCACCCGACAATTCAGAAGGTTTATGATCGAGCCGGTGCGCAATACCAAGCAATTCCATGACAGAAACTGCTTTTTTCCGCACATCGGCCTCGTTCTTGCGGGCAATCAATCCGGGTATCATCACATTCTCCAGTGCCGTGAATTCCGGCAGCAGGTTATGAAATTGAAAAACAAATCCGATTGAATGATTTCGAAACGAAGCCAGCGCTTTGGCTGATTTCGATGAGATTGTTTCGTGCCCGATCGACAATGTGCCGGTATCGGGGGTATCGAGCGTACCCAAAATATGGAGCAACGTACTTTTGCCCGCACCGGAAGCCCCGACAATGGAAATTACCTCGCCCTTTTTTACCTCCATCTCAATGCCTTTCAGCACGTTAAGCGAACCGTATGATTTTCGGATACCGGAGGCTTTTACCATTGTTTCGTTCACGGTCGTGTAATTTGAAATCGACTAAACTGACTTTTCAATCCAATAATTTATATTTGGAGGTTCCATGTGAGCATCAAAAAATAGCGATTATCACATGAAATAAAGGTTTAAATACGGTAGTTTCACAACAAAATACAACCTCCATGAACATCCACGAATACCAGGGTAAAGAAATTCTTAAAAAGTACGGTGTAGCCATTCAGCGCGGTATTGTTGCCGACACGCTCGACAGCGCGATTAATGCAGCCAAAGAACTGCAGGCAGAAACCGGAACAAAATGGTTCGTGGTAAAATCGCAGATCCATGCCGGTGGCCGTGGAAAAGGTACCGTAAAGGAAACCGGATCGAAAGGTGTGGTATTGGCAAAAAGCCTGGCCGAAGTACCTGAAAAAGTAAAGGGCATTTTGGGTGGAACGCTGGTGACACTTCAAACCGGACCAGAAGGAAAAAAGGTTAACAAAGTTTTGATTGCCGAAGACGTTTACTATCCGGGCGAATCGGAACCGAAAGAATATTACATGAGCATCCTGCTGGATCGCTCGAAGGGCTGTCCGGTGATCATGGCCTCCACAGAAGGTGGTATGAACATCGAGGAAGTAGCTGAAAATCACCCTGAAAAGATCATTAAAGAGTGGGTTGACCCGATGGTTGGCTTGCAGCCATTCCAGGCCCGGAAAGTGGCGTTTGCCCTGGGTTGGGAAGGTAACGCGTTTAAAGAAGGCGTGAAGTTTATTCACTCGCTCTATAATGCCTACCTCGGCCTTGATGCGTCTATGTTCGAAATTAACCCGCTGCTGAAGACATCCGACAACAAGATTCTCGCAGTCGATTCAAAAGTTAACCTTGACGATAATGCATTGTACCGCCACAAAGATCTGGCAGAACTTCGCGACATCACCGAAGAAGATCCGTTGGAAGTGGAAGCCGGAAAAGCCGGACTTAACTATGTGAAGCTTGACGGAAACGTAGGCTGCATGGTGAACGGTGCCGGTCTGGCGATGGCCACCATGGATATTATTAAGCTTTCCGGCGGTGAACCCGCAAACTTCCTGGACGTGGGTGGTGGCGCGAACGCGGAAACGGTAGAAGCAGGCTTCCGGATTATCCTGAAAGACCCCAACGTAAAAGCCATCCTGATCAATATTTTCGGGGGTATCGTGCGGTGCGACCGGGTGGCAAACGGGGTTGTGGAGGCCTATAAAAAGATTGGAGATATCCGGGTACCGATCATCGTTCGTCTTCAGGGCACGAATGCCGAAGAAGGCGCTAAAATCATCGAACAATCGGGTTTAAAGGTGTTTTCGGCCATTGTTTTGAAAGACGCGGCCCAAAAGGTAAAAGAAGTTTTAGCCTGAAAAACTACGGTTTTTAATCAGGCTAATATTTCCTAAATTGTCTGCTTATTACACGTGAAGATGAGGTTTTTACCCATTGCAGTCCTCTTTTTGGTTTTAGTCACTGAGCTGAGCTTTGGGCAGAGTTTTTATGCTATTCGCAGAGAACGAAGCCTGATGGTAACTGTTGGTTCAGGCTCTGCCAATTACTTCGGAGAATTGGTGAACCCGGGGTCGCTTGGAAAAATACGGCCCAACCTGGTACTGGGGGCTGAATACTACTTCTTTAACCGCATCAGCGCCCGTACCGAGCTGACTTGGTTTATGATCGCGGGAGACGATGCGAAAGCCAACAGCGACCGCGTTGAACGAAACCTTAATTTCTTCTCGAACAATTTTGAACTCTCTGCTACCGGTGCAGTTTACCTGCTGCCAAATGGAGTACGTTTTTACCAGCGGCCGATTTTAAACCTCTACGGCTTTGCAGGGATCGGCCTATTGTATTTCAACCCTAAAACACGCTACCAGGGTGATGTGGTTGCCCTTGCGCCACTGGAAACGGAAGGCACGAAATACAGCAGGGTTATTCCGGTAATCCCTTTTGGACTTGGGGTTAAGATAAAGTACGGCCCGTTCTTCAACATTATTGTGGAGGGTGGATACCGGCTCACCTTCTCAGATTATCTGGATGACGTCAGCATTACACGCTATCCTGATCCGGCTTCGTTAAAGAGTGATCTTTCGAGAGCCCTTTCAGACAGAAGACGCGAACGCGATCCGGATTATCCCATCGTACCCGGACTTGGAAGAAGAGGAAACCCAGAAACTAATGACGGCTATATCTTGTTGAATGTAAAGGTTCAGTATTACCTGCCAGTCGATTTCGGAAGCTCTCAGCGCAAATTATACAATCAGAAACGCAAGCAATACAAACGCTGACGTTAGGCGCCAGCGTCATCAAGTATTTCAAACCTTGAGTAGTTGCTCTTAAATTCCGGAACGATCTCCTTCATCAGCGCAACCATTTTTAATTCATTCTTGTCGTGGATTAAATCGGCTAATAGCGCCAGGAAATTATCGGTTTCGTGATAGGGATGCTCAGATACTTTCGCTTTCAGAATTTTTTCGTGATGGGTAGGGAGCGTATTTTCATGATCATTTAGGAGTTCCTCATACAACTTCTCTCCATCCCGCAAGCCCGTAAACACAATATCAATATCCTTTCCAATTGTTAACCCGGAAAGTTGAATCATTTTCTTAGCCAGATCATGTATTCGGATCGGCTTGCCCATGTCAAAAATATAAATCTCGCCTCCACGGCCCATTGCCCCTGCCTCTAACACTAACCGACAAGCTTCAGGAATTGTCATGAAATAACGGGTGATCTCAGGATGAGTAACGGTTACCGGCCCCCCCTCCGCAATTTGTTTTCTAAACAAAGGTATAACAGAACCGTTAGAACCTAATACATTTCCGAATCGAGTGGTGACAAATAATGTATGACTATTCCCACCGTTTTGGAGATGATTGTTCAACGACTGAACATAAATTTCAGCGATACGTTTGGAGCAGCCCATTACGCTGGTGGGATTGACTGCCTTGTCAGTTGAAATCATCACAAAACGACCCACCTTATTCTCGACCGCGAGGTCGGCTAAGACTTTGGTACCCAATATGTTGCACAAAGCGGCCTCCGAGGGATTACTCTCCATCATAGGAACATGCTTATAGGCAGCAGCGTGCAGAATGAGATCCGGTCGGAAGGCTTTAAAGATGTAACCCATCCGGTCTCTGTTGCAAATATCTGCCACAAAAATCCTAATCGGTACTGCGCCACCCTTTTGTTTCAGTTCACGCTCGATTTCATAGAGCGGAGTTTCCGCTTGATCAACCAACACAACAACGGAGGGTTCGTACAGAATTACCTGTCTGGCCAGCTCACTTCCAATCGACCCGGCGGCCCCTGTGATACAGATAACCTTCTGATGGAGTTCATGCATCACCTGCTCATCATCCATTTTAATGGCTTCGCGGCCAAGCAAATCTTCGATATTAACCTCTTTGATTTGAGTGAGCTTAAATTCACCCTTCACCCATTTCTCAAATGCCGGAACCACCCGGACCTTAACCTGATTTGCCAGAGAGCGCTCAACTATATCATTCTTCCGAGGAAGGGGAAGTTCTCGAATTGATATGATAAGCTCCTTAACAGAAAAGTTCTTTACTACTGTGTCAAAATCCCTGGAGTCAAAAATCTTACAACCATTTATCTCGTTTCCGATTTTTCGATGATCATCCTCTATGAAGCCGACTACACGATAGTTGCTTCTCGGGTCCGCGTCAATCACCTGTTTGGCGATTACCCCAGACTGCCCGGCTCCATAAATCAGTACACTCATCTTGTCGCCTGTCTCGCCCTTGTAGTAGGCGTAGATATTCTTGACAACAAGCCGATAGTAAAGGAGAAAAAGAAATGAAACAAAAAATGAGATCACCACAACTGAAAACGGAATCAGATTTCTACCGTTATTGTAGTAGTACACAAGATTAATAAAGCAGATTCCACCCAGGTTGATAAATGAAGTATAGAGAATATTAATCGCATCATCCACGCTTGTGTACCGGACAATACCAGCATAGCTGCGTGTTATCAGCGAAGAAACAATACCAGAAAATGTAATGATCAGGACTCCCAGTATTGGATTGAAATGACGAATCTCAGTAAGATCAAAGTTGAACCTAAGCAGGTAACCAGTGATTGCAGAGAAGAAAAGGACTGACGCGTCAATAACAATAATAATCCACCTTGGAAGAATGGTGAGTCTTCGAATCAGATAAGAAAAATATCTCAACGTTACGGTTTATTTTTTGCCGATCTGATTTTATAAATGCCGAGTCCTGCGCCAAGTGCAACAAGGATTTCAAGACCTGTAATTGGGACAGGAGTGCCCGGGTCTGGTGGAGGTCCTTGGCCAGGCTGTGCAACAGCACTGCACAAGATCAGGAAGAATAACGAACCAAATAATAAGCGCTTCATCGCAAAATGTTTTATTGCTTAATAATCTTGCGGGTGACTGATTGCGCACCTACACGAACTTGAATATAGTAAATACCTTTATTAAACCGCTGCATTTCAAATGTATAGCGATTTACCCCTTCGGTTTCACGGGTATGAGAATCTTCCAACATTTGCCCAACCGCACTCATCAATACAACGTGAGCTGGCTCCTGGGTGGTTACCTCGATCCGGTCGATCGCTGGATTCGGATATACAGAGACAGTATTTTCAAGAGACGCTCGTTCTGAATTAAATGTCAACACAAACCGGTTGTCAATCTTGCCTTCAGCGCCTGTTTTAAATGAATAGGTCTCAGTCATTGAGGTGACGGCACCTGTCAACTTATCAAGCAATTTCAGCGATTCTGAGTACCTGAAGTTGTTTTTTGGGGTAAAGGAAAGAGTGTAGTCACCCGCCTCAGAAACCCTTACCGATAGCGGTATAACCGCATCAGAACTCATTTCCCGCATCGCAAGTCGCCCGAGCCGGTTACTACTTACATCCTTTAAGCCAACATCAAAGCTCTCGTTCTGGAGTTTGGGAACTTCATAGAGTTGATCAAACCCATCTGTCGCATCCGAATTTAACAGAAGAAACGAGTTATCCTTCACGTTCAAACCCTGTTTTTCCAATGACACAACGAGATGTTCGGATGCAGATCGCTCGCGATAAAATGCGCCAGATCCCGAAGCCACCTTCGCGGTTTCATGGATGCTCAAGGAAGGAGATGCTCCGGAGGCAAATACCCAGAAAGCTTGCCCTGTGGCAATCAACCCCCCGGTGAGATCACCCGTATTATCGACCGGATTCCATGATCGAAATACACCGCCCGCTCCGTTATCAGGCACATATACGATCGGTGCGATATTGCTCATGGTCCAGCCTACGGCATCGTCCCAGCGGATGGTGGAAGGATATGGGTTACCAACCAGATTCCAACCATCGTCATTCGGTAGAGCCGGAGAAGAAAGCGTACGCGTCACCGGAAGCGCAATCGTTCCTTGATTGATTGGGCCAGTCACATCCCAGGTTATCTGATTCTCCCCATTCCACATATATGCGACGTATCCGCGCCCCACTTGTAATGTTTCGGTATTTGTTGAAAGCGGATATCTGCGATAAGTATTTGTCCAAACTCCTGTCGCTGCTTCGTCATAGTACTTTAATGAAAAAGCTGCGCTACAACCGGTACACGGATTACTTTGACCTACAAAGCTACCGGCCGTTCCGGTTACCGGAAAGTCGTCCTGTAGCGATGCAACCGATGCATTTGAAATCGGAGATGAAATATACCTGTTCAAATCCCCTTCAGCACTCATGTACCGATTGACAGTGATCGAGCCTGTCACTGCGGAGCCAGTAGGAATCGTTGCGATGGTGGCATCCACCGAAGGGTTATCATTTGAGGACTGCAAGGAAAGACCAGACCCGGCTGCGAAGGTTGTTCCCGTGGATTGAATAGTAAGTGTACCGAAGAGATTCAATGAGGTGCCAAGCGTAACGGTAGATGAAGGCTTGTCAATCGTCCAGTTATTCAAATTACTGTTACCTGTCCGGAATCTAAAAACAGCGATAGCTCCAACTCCATTCACCGCCAGGTTGGATGTTGCGCTGCTGGCGATTCGCGCTGCCGAACTGGCCGAATAACTTCCAGAGATCGTAAGTGAACGTCCGGAGATATTTAATACGCTATTAGATGAAAGGGTCAATGCCGTGGCCACGGTGAGGTCTGTCGATAATGCTACCACAATTCCTGAACGATTCAGGTTTAATGTACCGATCGTTGCCGGGGATGATGAGAATGCTATCGAATTAAAAGTTCCTGCTCCTGTAATCAATAAGCCTGATGCAGCGGTTGACTGAACATTTCCCGAAACTGTATTCACATTGCCGGATAGCGTAAGGGAAAATGCACCCAATACTAATGTACCTGACTGAAAAGTCATGTCACCGGAGATTGTGAGACTACCCGTCAGACTTACACCGGATGCATTGGCAATCGTAAGTCCTGCAACTGAAGGATGAAGACCGATTGTTTGAGCTCCGACCCCATTATACGCTAAGACACTGCCGGAATTGAAAGTTCTGCTTCCTGTGTTCCGGATATTTCCACCCGCGGCACCACTCTGATATGCGCCTGCGGGATCCAGTGCCCCTAATTGTATCGTTCCGGAAACAATGAAGTTGCCGGTTCCTGAAAAAATATTAGTCCCAAAATTTACGGTAGCATTCGCCAGAATGTTCATACCCAAAGGACCTGAGATCGCTCCCGTATTGACATAGTTTTTTGTGGTTGCTCCAGTGAAGTTGATAAAGCCGTGCGAACCAGACTTAATGCTGGCGGTCCCTGCCAACGTAAAATCTCCAGTCAAGTTTACGTCAGCAACCGCGGTACTTGAATTTGTGAACCCCAGCGTGTTACCAGCGGCTACAGTAAAACCTCCGGTCACATCGGCCGTGGTTGTTCCGGTCAGGGTGAGGTAACAAGCTGGCGTGTAGGCGGACGAAACCGTGAAGTTGCCGCCCACATTGAACACAAAATTGGTCGCTGATATTGACAGGTAGACGCGTGCAGTGCCCGAAATCAAAAAGTTTCCACCGATCGTTACCGTAGCGTTCTGCGATGAAGAAAGATTCATCCGG
Organism: Cyclobacteriaceae bacterium; assembly: GCA_016786495.1. GTDB lineage: Bacteria > Bacteroidota > Bacteroidia > Cytophagales > Cyclobacteriaceae > UBA2336. The sequence goes on along the minus strand of JAEUUJ010000075.1, from coordinate 88,597 downwards.
TTGTTTGTATTGGTCCCCGTGCTGAGGGCGGTGAAATTGCCTTGTACCGAAGTCAGTAAACCTTCAAAGCTTACTACCGTATTAGGTCCTTGAGGGCAATTGTAGATTACGTTTCCAAAATTTTGCGACCAGTTACCAGCATTTGTTGCGTTAACGGTTGACGTAAACCCAGCAATCTCAAGTGTGGAGTTCGCATTCCAGGAAGCAACCGGCACAGAACCTTCCGTAGCCCCGTAAAGATGTCTATAGGTTGAGCCGGAAGAAAAAGACGTGTTGAGTGCTGTAAAGCCAAGCGATGTATACCCGTCATTTCCCACAAGCGTTCCTGCAACAGTTAGCGTTCCTGTCGTTAGTGTAATGTCCACTCCGGAACCATTGGCAATTGTAAAAACCGTTCCGGCATTTACGTTAAGCGTACCATTAATGATCAACTGATCGACCGTGAAATTGGCATTCACGTTGATTGTGTGCCCTGGTAAAATGACGATCGAGGACGAATTTGAGTTGGTTGGCACAGTATTCGGTAGCCATGACAACGGATCATTCCAATTGCCTGACCCCAGGCCCGATGACTGAATAACCTGGGCGTAAGAGCTCGCTGTAATGCCAGAAATTGCAAAAACGGCCAAAATCAGTTTCTTCAGATGCATACCTCCTACTTTAATCTTTAAAATTAGTAAAATCCAGCCCTTTTTGAAAGGTTATTCGATTGATATTGACTTATCTGCGATTGTAACCATTGAGGCTAGTATTACTTCGGCTACCCGCTGCAACTCGCTGACAGTCAGGTTAGATCCAGAGGGAAGGCAAAGACCCGAGTTAAACAGCTTCTCTGCGACTCCATTGACGTACGCAGGACAATCCTTAAAAACCGGTTGTAGATGCATCGGTTTCCAAAGCGGACGGCTCTCAATATTTTCCCGCTCTAAGGCCAATCTCAAAATCTCTCTAAATAATTGACTATCAGGACATTCTAGCAGTATAGTTGTAAGCCATCGATTACTGAAGTAGCCCTTGGGTTCCGAAGTGAACCGGATAGAAGACATTTTGGAAAAGGTACTTTTGTAAAATCCGAAAACATCTCGCCTGCTTTTGACACGGTCGTCTAAAACCATTAACTGCCCGCGCCCGATCCCTGCACAAATGTTGCTCAGGCGATAGTTATACCCAATTTCTGAATGTTGATAATGGGGGGCGGCATCACGTGCCTGCGTGGCTAAAAAACGAGCTTTTTCTATCCATTCCCGGTTGTCAGAAACCAGTGCACCTCCTCCACTTGTCGTGATTATTTTGTTTCCGTTGAAAGAGAAGATACCAAGGTCACCGAAGGTCCCCAGTTTCTTTCCTTCAATGTTTGATCCGATCGCCTCGGCCGCGTCTTCCACGACTGGGATCGAATATTTCTTCGCGATGGCCATGATTTCTGTTATTCGGGCCGGCATACCGTACAAATGGACGACTATGATCGCTTTTGGCAGTTTGCCAGCAACCGCTAGCCGGTCGTTGATGGCGTTCTCCAGGAGCACCGGATCCATATTCCATGTTTCTTCTTCGGAATCGACAAAAACGGGTGTAGCACCCTGATAAACGATGGGATTACATGAGGCTGAAAATGTAAAACTTGAACAGATTACTTCGTCACCCCGCGATACTCCCAATACAATCAGAGCAAGGTGAATAGCAGCCGTTCCTGACCCGAGGGCAGCGACATGACCTATTCCATTGTAGGCTGCCAACTCCCGCTCAAATGCCTGAATATGAGGGCCCACCGGTGAAATCCAGTTGGTTTCGAAGGCATCCTGAACAAATTTCATTTCGTGTTCGCCCATGTGGGGGGACGAAAGCCATATTTTTTGCATGTTGCTCATAGCCGTAAATATACTAGTCTTCTACGTCCCTGTCAGCGGGTCTTTTGAGCCTCTGCTGGTAGTAAAACGCAGGAATCAGTAAAATTATCAGGGTTGGATTGAGGATAATGCGGTGCAGGAAGTTAATCAAGGGGCCGTTATAGGACGGGAAATTAATTTTTAAAATGAAGTACGGTATTAACAGAAAGATGATTCCGAGCAGTTGGACCCAAAGTGCAAAAACGACATACTTACGTTCAGCGAACAACGCATAGATCAGGAGAATCGCGAACATGTCGTTAATAAAAAATCTGATCGTTCGATTAATCAGAAATCGCGTGAGCTGATTATCGGTGTCGATTAATAGTCCCGCAAAATCGAATCGCTGACGGATGAAAAAGATCAGCAGCACAAGGATTGCAGCGCCACCAATTACTATTCTACCTAACTTCTTTTTATCCACGATGATCAGCGCTTTGAGAAATATCGAACCCAAACAAGCCACAGAATAAGCACTACTCCGTACAGAATTGCTGTAAGGAAATATTTATGACTAAAATATAAGTACGATGGCCGATAAAGGGCAACCAAAAAAAGCAAGCCTATTCGAAGCAGATTCACGACGTGGATGATCGTGAGTCCAAACGGAATAAACCAGATAAGCGCCTTCTGTCTCGGTCCAAAAGCTACCAGAAATGTCACGAAAATGATCATGACATTTATTCCATTACACCCTTCGTAGACAGCAACTATTGCTTTACCCTGGTAGTAAATGGTAGCAGTAGGTTTCAGCACTTGAACCACGACCTGATTTGGCCACCCGAAAATGTCCAAAAAAAAGGCTGTTTGGTCGGTTGCCAAAACTGTGGCAGGGTCAGGTCCTGGCATAAACTGAACAACCAGAAGTCCATAAATCAGGTTAGCAGCCAGGTAAAACGCCAGAAAGCGAAGCAGGAAAAAGATGGTCGGTTTAAACTCAGCCAGATTCATGACGTCGGGAATTCACGAGCCGGGACTCCAACTACAGTTTTTCGCGGGGCCACATTTTTCGTAACAACGGCCCCGGCACCTATCCGGGCGTGACTGCCAAGGGTTACACTGTTGATCACATTTGCACCACTTCCAACAAGAACTACATCTTCAATTGAAACGTTTCCTGCAATGTTCACCCCTGGCATTACTGAACAATGATCTCCGATAACCGTGTCATGGCCGATAGTTGTATTTAAGTTTATCAGCGCATGTCTGCCAATCGAGATGTTAGCCGTTAACACACACCCGGCAGAGATAATACTTCCCTCTCCAAGCTTGATTGAGCTGACGTCAAGCAGTACAGCATTTGGATCAATAATTACAGGGTAATGAATGTGTTTTGCTTGGGAAAGCCGGGCGCTCACACGGGCCTTTTGAACCGGGTCGCCTATTGCAATAACGACATATACATCGGTCTGTAAGCGAACTTCCAGGAGAGCATCTATTCCTCCATACACCGGCAATCCATGGACGGTTCTACTACTAATGCGTCCGTCATCGTAAAAACCCTCGAGACGCCACTGCGGCAGTCGGCCTAACAGGGCCTTTATCTCGAGCCCCAAGCCGCCCGCGCCAAAAATGTATATCGGATCCGCGTTCATGATTCACAAGATTTTATAACTCTGGCCGGATTTCCAACCGCAATGGTATGGGCCGGGATATCATCGATTACCACAGACCCGGCTCCTACTACTGACCATGCACCAATTTTCTTACCCGGAATAATGACTGCTCCCGCTCCAATGAACGCACCCTCACCCACCTTTACACTTCCGCACAGAACAGCACCGGGAGCAATATGAACATAGTCAGCTACAACGCAATCATGATCCACCTTTGCTCCCGTATTAATGATCACATGATTTCCGATATGTGTCTTTGCCTGGATGATTGCACCGTGCATTAACATACTACCGATGCCTACGCTTGAGTACGTTGAAAAGATCACAGAGGGGTGAATTGCTGTACCGAAAGAGTGCCTGGTCAGTAAAACAACTTTTTTTCGAATCGCATTATCACCAATTGCCACAACAACCTGAGCCTCCGGGCTAACATCCGCCTGATAGTGCCCAAGTTGCTTAACACCCATAAGCTCGCCCGAATATTTCGGATCGAATATACCAATAACAGTTTTTCCGGATGCCTGTAAACAATCGATCACTACCCTTGCATGATCGCCCCCACCCTGTAATATAATTGTGTTATTTGTTGCCACGGAATTTTTCCATTGTTACCGAAGTGCCACTGCTGATACCGTCAGCTTTTAAAACCCTCAACACCGTTAAAAGTAAGATTTTTATATCCAAAGCAAAGGAGACGTGATCGGTATACCATACATCATACTCGAACTTTTTGTCCCAGCTAATGGCATTACGACCGTTTACCTGAGCCCAACCCGTTATTCCGGGTTTCACACCATGCCTGCGAGACTGTTCCGCACTGTACAACGGCAGGTATTCAACCAGTAGCGGCCGCGGCCCGACAATCGACATGTCACCTGTCAATACGTTGAACAATTGAGGAATTTCATCCAGCGAAGTCTTCCGTACAAACGTACCGACTGTCGTCATACGATCCTTGTCGGGCAACAAATTTCCGTGCGGATCCCGGAGATCGGCCATGGTTCGGAATTTCACAATTTTGAACACACGTCCATTTTTTCCAGGTCTGGGTTGGATAAACCACACTTTACCATCATTAACCCATGCAAGGGCAATCACGCAAAGTAAAATAACGGGCGATGCCACAATCAGAACAATCAGGGCTGTTAAGCAATCCAGAAGCGGTTTAACAATCTGCTTGTACACAAGTTTAGAAACTTTTGCAAGGTACGCTTTTCACCCGACTTCAAGCAGCGTTTTATATTCAATCAAAAGTGCGCTCCACACGGCCTGCTGATCGAAATTCTTGGTTACAAATTGGCGCGAATATTTTGCGAGTTGGGCGGCCTCAGGCTTTTTGTCGAGCACATACCGCATAGCTTCAAACACGGCCTGAACATCTTTTGGCCTGATGAGCAAGCCCGTTTGCTGATGCCGGATAATTTCGTTGCATCCATTAATATCGGAAACAATGCAGCACCGCTCTAACGCACAGGCCTGAAGAACAACATTCGGAAACCCTTCCCGATAACTTGGAAATAGAAATGCGTCTGCGGCCAGTATATATGGCCGAACATCCTCTTTAAATCCTGTCAGGATGATTCCGCTGCCAGTTCGTAAAAATTGCATATCCGCTTCATCCAGCGGATTTAAGTTTTGTTCAAAGTTGCCGACAAGTGTAATATAGACCGGCTTGGTTTCCTCTGCCTGCAATCTCTTAAACGCCCCAATAATTTCACGGATACCTTTGTCGTTTACAATTCTTCCAACAAAGCAAAAGACAAACGCGTCCGGTGGAATTTTATGTTCCTTGCGGATATAACGGGCTTTGACAAGCAGTTCATCGGATTGTTTGAAGTACGATACATCAATTCCATTTGTACTTCCGTGCCCCAGCACGTAGATTTTTCCGGAGTCAGAGATGTTTTGATTGATAAAAGTCTTTAGCCCCGTAGAGTTGGGGTAAACACGCGTGGCACACGCATATGTTATTCGCTCTGTTAAGATCAACAGTTTCCTTTTGATGCCGGTCGACTCCATGAGGGGCAGCCCGGCTACTGTGTGCATCCTGACTTTTACCCCGCAAATCCAGGATGCGAGCATTCCAATCAATCCAGCCTTAGGTGTATGCGTATGAATGATGTCTGGCTTGAACGAGCGGATAACACCAACCATTTTGATAAGCGCGTAGATGTCACGGAGCGGAGTAATTTTACGGGTCATGGGCACAATCGCGTGCCTGACACCTTCGTTTAGTAAATCTTTTCGTTCCGGTCCATCTGCACTTGCGGTGAGAACCTCGAAACCGTTGCGGCCGAAAAACTCAGGTTGACCTGCCAAAAGCAACTTGAGCGAAACGGGTACCGTTGTAACGCGTAAAAGTTTATACCGGTTCATGCAAAAGCCTCTCGGCAATTTCAGTCATCGAGCAACTTTCCATTCCGTATTTGTCGCGGCAGTAAGCAAAATGCTCCAAAATAACTTTCAGGTCACGCAGGTTTTCAACCGGAAAGTGACCAAAATTATGCGGATGCCACCACAAGTGATAACACTCACCTGATTTTGCAGCGCGTGTCATCTCCGACTTGATTCGGCTAATTTTGAAGGTATTCAAAATGACTTCTTGGGGACGGTAAGGTCGTAACAGCCGGCTTGCCGGAATACACACCGGAAAACCTTTGCGTACTGTAAGGCTGCTAAGCGGAAAAGTATTCTTGTTGCCAATCGGAAAATAAGCATCGAGCCCGCGATTTAAACGTTTCCAAAAAGTCTCCTGGCGTGTTTGAATATTCCAAAACCAATCCTGGGGGTTCGATCGAACTGCCCGGAATCCTGCATCATAACATGCCTTAAGGTACTCATCATTAAATTGATTTCTCGGGAAAACCAGGGCAGACAATCTTCTGCCGATCGTTTGCGCGCTACGCTGGGCTGCCTGCAAATCAGCGAAGAACTGGTCAATAGTCTGACCTTCTTCGTTACAGTAATAGTGACCGAAGGTATGCGAGCCAATTTCCTGATTCGGCGTTGATGCAATTTGTTTAACCAAACTTCGCGCAAAGTGAAGCGGATCAACTTCCTCAGTTGTACCTATTCCATGGGTGCGAATATATTCATATACCGACAATTGAAGTTCCCGGTATGATGGTTTTTGATCGGGGATGTTTTCGTTAAGCTGTTCAATCGAATCATAAAACAAGATACCGACCGTTGCCCAGGTTACGTGCACGTCAAACCCGGCAAAGAGCTTTAACATCTCAGGAATAGCCTTTCGGGTATTTAAGAAGTAGGTGCGGTACTCTTCTGCGTCCCATTTCTCAAAGCCTCCCCAATGCAGCTCAAAATCCAGCGATATGGTAAACGTACCTTTCATTTTACCTGTGCCCGCTTACGGGCTCTTACCCAATTCGTGAACCGCGCCATTACAGCCTGTTCTTGAAACTTTAATAGCACAAAAAAGATCAGAATCATAACCTGACTCTTCTGTCGCATAGCCAGACCGAGATTACCAGATATCTGCGCCAGAGCTACGCTAACACTTGCAAACGCAAAGAATGCGCTTTTCACGAGCGGGTCTGACTTTAGAAAATACCGGATAAATGACGGTTTAAAAAAATTAAAAAATAAGACCAGGTATAGTAGATTCTCGAACGAAACAATTATTCCCAATAGCCCGGGCGCATCAAAAAATAACGGGCGGAACAAGAAGGCGAATATCTTCTGGAAAAAGTTATAGTTAGCGATGTCGATACCGGAGGTGGCTTTACTAAGCTCTTTTGCTCGGTGAGAAATAAATGGGTCAAGCAGCGATTCGTCGTCAAGTCCGGTAATCGATAGAATGTCCTGATACAAATAAATCAGCAGTGAAAGCGACAAAAGAATAATTAATGCACGATATGCAACCGGTGTTCGGCCACGCGCCAGCGAGAAGCCGAGCGCAATAGCAGCCACTGCCACAAAAAATATATGAGGCCTTACATGATACATGAGGAGGCTGGCCACGATAATAAATGGAAACCGGGTTCTGATATTACTGATACCCCAGAACAACATCATCATTCCCAGGAAGATGACTGAACCCTTGCCCAGCGATGAAGTCCAGAAATGGCAATTCGGCAACAGCAAAACCAACATGATACCATTTACTCCCAGAATTTTTGTGGGCACTTTGATATTCTCAGAAATAAAAGAATACGCGAACAAAAAGCCGATAAACCCAAAAAAAGCAAATATTACCATTGTGCTTTCATAGGTAAGCCCCACGTAGTTCACAAAAGGATATGCAAGAAAATGGACAAAAAATGTACTGGTTCCGTAATAGTCAAACCAACTCGTTCCATACTGCTGTGTATCTACAATTGCATAATACAGTTTTGAATCGGAAGGATTGTTTAGTACATAAATAAAGTAGGCAAAGGAAAGTAGGAAGTGATAAAATAACATGAACCTCATGAAATTGAGGTTTAGAGAAGGCATGTTAAGGTGCCATTGCCTGCAGAGAAGTCCGCCCGCAATCAGTGTCAACAGCAAAACAAAAAAGCCCTGTACCATTAAAACAATTCTAAATCACCCAATGAAGGACGCCAGTGCGTAAAGTTAATATCGTTTTGAAAATTGCTCAGGTTTAAGTTTCGCACTGTTACTTGCGGACCGATTTTGAGAGACGGGTGGATGAAAAAAGGGTTCGACTGTGATGCCATCGTTACAACAGAGGAGTGTACCTTGCGGGCAAGATTTTGCAGGCGCGAGGCAGCTTCTCTCTCTGCTTCTGGCACGCAGAAGAAATCAGTTACCCGAAATTCCCGGACCCTTCCAGTTTTGATCCGGAATATTATCAGGTAAGCACCCTCTAACACCAACGCGCGATAGGTAGCATTTGGATTTCTTCCATAACGCCATTGCAAATATTTGGAAGAATAATTCGTTTGCATGAGAAATGGAGTACGACACTTGTTTATAATAGTCTCTGCGACATGATTATTGATCTCATGAAGATGGCAGGAAAAATCAGCCGAGCTTCCAAGTGGAAACACGGGACTAACCTGAACACGCATTTTTCCCAGTTTCATCCACCCCATCTTGACATAACCTGGCATACTTTGGGCATTCGGTGTGTTGAATATAAAATGAACACCTTCGCTTCTACACTCGTCCACCACCGCCAGTGTTAATTTCTTAAAAATCCCTTTTCCCTGATGATTGGGATGTGTTGCAGTGTCCACTGCGCGGACTGCTTTCATAATGGTGTCGTTTATGCGCCACTCCCAACGCATAAAAGCCCGTAAGCCGATTATCTCATCATTCTCAAGTGCGACTAGGACAGGTGATGGGCCGAATGGGTTGTCGTTATGCTTCCAATTCCAAAACGATTCCGATTTGGGCATCAGCGATTCTCCGAGGCTAATTTTCAGTAAAGCGACAATACCCGGAATATCATTTGCGATAGCGTTTCGTATTATCAAAAGGAGTGAGTTTCAGTAACCTGCAAATATACTTGTTCTACGCGCCTGATCATTTTTTCTAGACTAAACTGCTGGAGAATCCGTTTCCGGGCAGCTTTTCCAAATTCAGGAATACGGCCACGATCCTGAATTAAGCTTTCAATATAAACCTCAAGTTGATGATATTCATCGACCTGACACATTAAACCATCTGCACCATTTCTGATCACCTCTTTGATACCGCCCGCATCGGTTGTCACAACCGCGCACTCCATACTCATGGCTTCCAACAGTGCAATCGGAAGACCCTCAAACTTTGATGTCATCATGTAAATATCCATGGCAGAAAGCCACGGTATCACATCTGTTTGCAAGCCAGGAAAAATCAATCGCGATTTTAACGCGGTTGTAGCAGCGAACTCTTTCAGTTGTTTTTCAAGCGGACCCGCGCCAACAATCATAAAATATAGAGTTGGATGTTTGCTGTAAAGCGATTGAGCTAGTTCAATCCATTCAGTTAGTCGTTTCTGAAACCGGAAGACCGCAATGGTTCCGATCACGGTAGCTGATTCAGGAATCGAAAGTTCTTCCCGCAAAGCTTCTCCCCGCTCAAGGTCGCGAACAAACTTTGCAGTATTCACTCCATTGGGAATGGTCACAACATTCACAACAGGTTTAATGTTTTTCCGGATGGACTGGCCAACATCATCGGACACAGCAATCGCACACGACTGACTGTTGAAGGTTACTCGATTCAGAAACCTTGTGAAGAAGTGGTAACGCTCCTGCAGATTATGCTCGGTATAAATGACTGGAATACGTAATGTTCGAAAAAGCAGTCGTCCGACAAAACCTGCCCACGGAAGGTGGCAGTGTATTACATCAATTTTATGTTGCCTGCAGTATTTCTGCAAGTTAAAAGCCTGCAATAGGATAAGCAGGTTATTTGTAGCGGAAAAGCACGTTACCTTCGCACCGGACTGCCGGATTGCGGAAACCATTTGATCCTTCCATGGAAGGAAATAGATCACATGAATCTGAAAACGCGATGAATCTGTCAACCGGATGGTCTCGGCTAGCAGTGTCTCTGCGCCTCCCCGTCCCAGACTTTTTATGATGTGTAGAACTCTTAGTCCGGGCATTGTGATTACGCTGCTTTTGCGACCACCAAAATGTTATTCCACGCTACGCGTTCCGGCACTAACTTTCTAACTACGGCCGAAATAAATTTGCGTATTGCAGACTTCGGCTGATGACGGATGTAATCCATCCTTTCTATTTTATACCCGTTGCGTTCCAGCAACTGCCGAAGCGTTACCTCGCAAAACCAGCACGTATGCTCTGCATTAACTTCCAGGCCGCCAAGCATAGAGTAAATAACATTATTCATACGCATCGCATTCGGAGTTGTGAGAACGAGAATCCCATTCGGTGCCAAATGTTTTTTTGACGATTGAAGGAATCCATGAAAGTTATCAAGATGCTCAATCAGCTCTCCGGCATGAATAACTTCAAATGTGTCGTTAAGGCTAAAGTTTTGCGCATCGCCATATTCAACGTTGAACCCTTTGGCGGTGGCATCTTGTATCACATGTTGACTTATATCAATGCCTTTCGCGTACGAAGCAATTTTCGAAATTGATTCATGCATCCAGTTAGGACGACCATACCCCCCCGCACAACCAACGTCAAGAACTTTCTTTCCTGCAAACAAGTCCTTTAACTGCTCGAACCGGTATTTACTGAGACCTGTATTTTCCCATTTAGGCTGAAAAACGGACTTTTTCATAGAATTGTGCTACTTGTATTTAAGATTGCAAAGATAATCAAATCGATGAATCTATCGTGCGGCCTTCTTAAGCTTATAAAAGAATGTTGCTGAAAAAATACCTGACCGAACGAGGTAATAGATAACCCTAAGTTTTGCGCTTAACTTGTGTTTCAACCGTCCGGCAAACCGGATATACTGTCTTCGAATTTCACGGGTCTCGCCCTTACGTTCCGCCCGGTGAAGCATTTTAAGGCAAAAAATAAAAAGACTATCAGCACTCACCTGCTGCTCGTTTTTCGACATAAAATATAGTGAGGCTTCATGGTTCAGGTTGTTGCTCATTCTGACTGCCTCCGGATTCACGCTCAACACTACTGTTCGGTCGTCCATAAAACGAAAATCGAATTTCTTATCGAAGTTGATCGCAAGATCCCAGTCCTGATGTTTTTTCATTTTCTCATCGAAACCCATCTTCAGAAAAGAATTGGTCCGAAAGACAAATGTAGAGGTCCGGGCATCAAACCGTTGGTTACCCAGAATGAGTGACCCGAGGTTGCCCCGCTTCAAGTTTGCTGCGTTGAATGTGACCGCAACCGGCTCGGATTGCCCTACCTGGTTATAAAAAGTACAGTATACTCCATCCGCCTGCTGTTCTTCCAGAAAGGCAACTTTACGTTTTAGATGGTCCGGGAGCCATCGATCATCACTATCCAAAAAAGCCACATACTCACCCTTTGCATTGCGCGCGCCCTGATTGCGGGCAACTGCACCTCCGAGGGGCTTTTCATTTCGAATAACTTTCACTCCCAGGTAATGCTGTTGCAAATAGGTCTGCGTACCATCGGTTGAACCATCATCGACCACGATAACCTCGAGGGGCTGTAGCGACTGCATCATTACGGATTGCAGGGCGACATCGAGATCGCGTTTGCGGTTGTGGGACGGAATAACAACGCTTACCATGTCGGTTTACGGGTTTTGGCACGCATAATATGAAAAAACCGCAACACGAAAAATAACAAGACACCGACAAGTGCCAGACTAACGGCAGTTTTATATATCCATGAAAGTTCTCCCACAACCAATGACAGCAGGGTGCAGGCAAGGGTTAGCGAAAGCCACATCCATGGATAGAGTTGCATCTTCTTTTTCTGTCGATAAACTGGTAAAAAGTAGCTGGAATATCCTAAAAACATGTATGCGACAAATGTATTTATGGCAGCTACATATACACCATAAATTGGAATAAGGGTCAGATTTAACACAATGTTTACAGCGAACGCAACAAATGCTCGTTTCCAAAGCTCCTTAGTCCGTTCCATGAAATAGAGTTGACTATTAGCCCCACCATACATAGGAATATAGTTTACGGCCATAACGATCCATATTGCCATCCCATGCAACTCGCCAATTCCTTTTGTGCGTATAAAGAATGGAACGATTTCCTTTAGCCAAATGCATAAAAATGTAGTACCTGCTAAAAAAGCAATTTGCCAATAAAAAACCAGCAATTTTGCTTTGTTCCATTCATTTCTAGAGTAAAGCAATTGAAGCATAGGGCCAACTGCTTTTCTGGTTGCCGTTGCAACGATCATCGCATAGTTACTGAAGATGTTTGCTGCATTGTACCGGCCTATTTCCTGAGCCTCGACATTGATAACATCCATCACCACTCGATCGGATGTTCCTAACAGATAATTGCCATAAAAGTGTGGAAGAACTGGTAGTGATATAGATAGTGTTCGCTTCAAAAATTTCCATCGAAGGGATAAGATCGGAGTAAAATTTACTTTTATATAAAGGGGATAAATCATCCAGAGGAACCCTACAAGAGATGCTCCGAAAGACGCATAGAACCATCCGCGATATCCCAGTTTTAACGTATGTATAGTTACAAATGTCAGAACGATGTTAATTAAACCAGTTACTACAACGCGAACCGTTATAGGCACCGGCTTTTGTTGGAGCTGATAGTACCGAAAGAATAGATTTTCTGTCGTAGAGAACAAGAACAAAGGCAGGGCGTTTAAAACAGCAACCTCGGTTCCGTAAGGGTCGTCCTTCAGAGCGACCAAGATAATACCCGCCAAAAAAATAGATAATAGGAATGCCCATACGTGCAACATTCCATTTATGTGGCGCCAGTAAAGCCGGTAAGTATTAGGATGCTTGAAGAACGAGTTAGATAGTACAACCTCAGTCCCTAGTGTTTTTAAATAAAGAAAGGCTTGCGCGTAAGCAATTACAATACCGTATAATCCAAAATCACGCGGTGTTAAATCTTGGCTGATAATCGGATAGATCAACAGGCCGGCAAATTTCGGTATCTGCGGACCTATTCCATAAATAAATGAATGAGAGACGAGTTTTTTAATCATTCAGGGAGATTCTTGAGCTTTTGCCAATCTTTAACAGCGTCAGCATGAACAACTCCCAATTGTGCTGGAACGCATGTGAAATTTAGGATTTTACTCATGGAGAAACGATGCACACCCCCGCCACCGAAGATTGGGATGCCACTTCTATTAATATGGAAGTATATCCCACCCGTCTCACGAAAATTATCAGGATTGATTTCCTTTCTCGGTGACAGTTGCCTCGTTCTGGAGACATATTCAAATACCCGATCCAATTCGTCATACCGGTCTAGAATATCCTGTTCAGTAAAGCATCCGTCAACAGCTTCTCCTCGCGCCTCAATCAGGCCTTTCAAGAAATCATACGCTCCGGCATCACGCCAGCTAACCCCATGCACCCAATGTTGAACGCAGTACTGATACTTAGGATGCTCTTCAAGCGGCCTAACGCTAATATCCCAATCTCCTGATTGCACATCTCCGGAATGCTTGCGATTCCATTCAGACACCAGATAGCTATTACATTTTCGAGGATCAACGTAAATAATCTGGCCAAATCGAGGTGCAGAATTTCCATACCTGACTTTATTCAGCAGGTCACGCTTTAAAAAATGTATGCGTTTTTTAATTTCGTTGTACTCGATCAATGCAATTATCTGTCTTGTTTCTTGATTAGGTACGTATGACGAAATTCCTCAACACCAGCCCTTTCTCTATTCTTCCCAACATAAGAAAAATCGAAATCAGCTTTACCAAATAGAGAAGCATAACGCCCTGCACATTCTGTTAGCCAGTCGTGATAATATTTTTTTTGCGAATTTTCATCATCCTCATCAAATCTCGGCTGCTCATATCCATATTTTTCATTCAGCGTTGCAAATTCGATAAACATATAGCGTTGGGCTTTGTGCACTAACTGCGCTATCAAGTTTTGCGTGTAAGCATCGCCCTGATCATGCACCCATTGGTGGTGAACGGATAGAAGCAGGATGATGTCGAAATCAGGAACTACATGAATCGATTGATCATTGAACGGAAAATAACCAATGATTGGTCTTTTATTTCCAGGGAAGTTTATTATCCGTGGGTTAATATCAATACCAACAGCAAATATGCCTTTTTCCGCAAATGCAGCTGTTACCTTGCCTGCATTACATCCAATATCCAATAAAGTTTTACAATCTGCTATATTATCCAGACTGTTATACATCATTTCAAATTTTACTTTGGGAGATCTTCGTTCCTGGTATTCTGTTGGAACTGAATAGCCCAAAAAACGTTTAAGCTTTATTTTTGCCTGCGTGTATATGCGGGGCTTCAGCTTGCTGACGATTTTTTTGATCATTTAGAAATATGGTACAGACTAGGTGAATGGATTGAGTTTTCTAATGTGTGCCGGAATTGAACCTTTGAACCAGTAGTAATTTGTGAGGGCGTACCGGATTCCTTCCTCGATCGGTTTTCCGCGGTGTATACCTCGCGTATCAACGAGGATTAAGCTTCCGGCCTTTCCAGTAGCAGTATATAATAACTCCGGATAGCGACTTACGATCTTTTCAATATCTAAATCAGCGAACCGAAATTGATTATACTTGAAACCAAACTCGCGCTGGTAATGCACAATTTTTTTGAAAAGATGTGTTCCCGCGATAAACTGAAACGGCCCATTCTTTTCAGAAACATCATTTAAGTATACAATTGCTTTTGTTTGCTTTCGCTTGACAAAATCCCGATGCCACCCTCCACCTGAACCGGGATTATTTGCCTTATACACGACTTTATTTGCAAGAGTAAACCCTGCATGCTCAGTTGTTTTCTCATACGTTGACAGCACGTTGGTTATCATTTCATGGGTATAAAATGCATTGACCTGTGGCGATGCAGTATTTGCAAAAAAAATGCGGTGATCAGATTCAACTGAATCCTTCCAAATTTTGGGATTAGTGGACAGTGTGTGTTCCATCCACGCTTTAATCGTCTCACAATCCTGCGCTGAAAGAAAACCCGGGACTATAGCAAAACCTCGCTCTTTAATTTGACGGTATAAAACCTCAAGGTTTTCTGATAGTGTATTACTCAACCGTCTTTTAACCAAGTCGATGGCGTTATTTTTCCCCTCCTCCGCTACCGATTTCAAAATTTCAAGCTCTTGCATAAGTTGGTACTTTAGACAAAGGTACTGTTAATAGACGAAAAATACATAACCTCTTATTATTAGTACCGTGGCGATAAGCGACCAGTAGGAAATCAACTTAATACAAATTTTCGGATGTCTCCCAAATATTCCTGATCACCCTCATTTTGCGTTTTCTTCTTGGACGAGAGTGAATCGATCATCTCAATCGCCTGTTCAGTTGAAGCGACATAGTGCACGAAATCCTCCTCGTATTCAGCTGTTGAATACATGAGCCTGCCGGTGGGATGCATAACAATAGAAGGCACGCCCATATCATAAGCCTCGAAAACCACACTTGACCATAGGGTAGCGTGCACAGCTGCCAACCTGAGCAGAACCGGCAATGGCTCCTGACTTCCTTTAGTAATCTCCACGTCATTCCGCAAGCCAAATTTATCAAGACGTTCCAACAACTGTCCGTGTTCACTAAACTGCCGCGGGTGCAGCCGGAGGAACCACTCGTAGCGATCGCAAGTTTTTTGAATTGTCCTTAACAGCATGTCAGGCAACGGGTCGTCAAGGGGTTGCATCGAAAACAAAACCATCGGTTTCCCAATAACGACCGAGGTCTTGATATCAGTAAATTGGCAATATTTTAACCACACATTCTTACCTAGAAACGGTTTATGAAAAGGATGTTTCCAGGCCTCAATGTTTTCAAAGCTTATGTGATCCCAAACCCAAAAATTTTTGGGGAGGAGTTCAAATCCGTTTGCTGGAATCTTGGCATACGGAGAATAGACAGGATGAAATTTACCTTCCACGCCATGTTGAATATCAATCGAATCAATACCCAAACGCGCTCCGGCAAGACACATGGCATAACCGTACTCTTCATGAAAACAAACCAGGAATACCTTCCTAATTTTTGTGCGCCGGAGGTACCACGTCCAAAAATCTGCTAGGACCAAAATCCGGTTGAATTGCTTTTGAATCGAAGTCTCATTAAAGCCAAGTTGAACATCAAGCTTCTCTGAAAGTGTTCGTTGAAAATCAGCGTAACCCTGCAGGGAATATGCAGGTTTGTAAATTCTGGTCTTTAACCCTGCAAAAATTCCCAGAAGATACAACGCACCCTGAATGCCCATTACTGTTTGGGGATTGAATCTTGGCTTACGATACTGAAGATCAGATCCGCTTTCCAATATTATCGACTTCTTCCGGACATCACCGCCTGTTAACTCAAGAAGCGAATCGCAAAAACGGTCCATTGACTTGCCCTCAAGGTAAGTGCGATATGTCGCTTTAGAGAGAAAAAGATATTCGTTCTCCCGAGCGAAAAGTGCACACATAATCAATCTGAAAAGCTCATAAAAACCCTTCCATACAAGTACGAATTTTCTCAAAATACGGCGTGATGCAGGAATCGAAATTTGCTTGATATTCAAATATTCATAAGAAATCTTGTGACGAATAAATGGCCATAACATGATGCCCCGTACCTGCCACGACAACACATCAAAGCATGCTTCAACTTGAAGAAGTACGTCGAACAATTCCTGCTTTCCCCGCTGTGCCATGAAGGATGCAATCAAAGATATTCCTGACTGGCCCGATCAAAATCGACTGGGCGACCGATATCAATCCAATACTCATCCATGCGGAACGTGTTAATCTTTTGCCTGTCGTCTTTAAGCATCAGCAAAAGCGAAGTCATATCAAAAAACTCTTCCTGAGGAACGTATTTAAGTGCTGCTGGCGAAAACGCATAGATACCCGCATTGATATCGAACGGGACAAGTGGTTTCTCCTCCAGGCTTATCAGATTTCCCTGATCGTCAGTAACAATGCTGGCATATGGCATTTGCATTGAGTATTGTTTCAAGCATACCGTGGCAATTGCTCCCGACTTATTATGCGCGTCGAGAAAATCAGCATAATTAAGAGACGTAATGATGTCCGCGTTCGTTACCAGAAAAGATTCGGTCAATTTACTTTTTTCAACCAAACAAAGGGCTCCCGCTGTGCCGAGACGCTTCTCCTCGATTGTGTAGTCAATCGAAACTCCGAAAGTTGACCCGTCACGAAAATAATCCTGAATTACATCGGGTTTATAGTTAAGGCATAGCGTGAATGATCCAAAACCCGCGGCCCGGAATGACTCAATGATTTTTTGAAGAATTGGCTTGCCGTTAACATTGAGCATGGGCTTGGGTATGTGCCGGGTAAGTTCCCCCAACCTGCTTCCTAAACCTCCAGCCATGATCACTACGCGATTCGTAAGTTCGCGTTTAGCAAAGTCGTTGAGAACAATAACTTCAACATATCTCCCTGACGCATCAACTACAGGCATATGCCTGCGTTTAAGTTCGAACAGGCGGTTGACAATCGATCTGCGCGACTCACTCGTTTGAGCAACAACAGGCTTGGTGTTGATAATATCCTTTAGGTGTCGCTTATCGTGTAGCACTGCCCTGCGAATGTCACCGTCCGTAATGATGCCGTACAACTTTCCGGCTTCGTCCACAACCGGTAAAAAACCGGAACCGTTCGTATCCAGCAATTGAACCGCCTCTGCAAACGTGGTTGTCTCGTATAGTATGAGTGGCTTCATGCTGCCGATAATCCTCCGTCAATAACTAAATTATGCGCTGAGATGTAAGACGCATCATCCGATAATAGAAAAGAGATACACGATGCAACTTCGTTTGCCTCGCCCATGCGACCCATCATTACTTTTTTCGAATAGCGTTTCACAAATTCTGGATGTTGATTGTTTGCAATTCCTCCGGGGGATACGGAGTTAACGCGTATACCTGACGGGCCGTATACGGCAGCCAAATATTTCGTGAAATTTATTATTCCGCCTTTCACGACAGTATATTCTCCCGGGAAATTCATTTCAGTACCCTCATACAAACTAAAGTCCGGGGCAATCATGCCATAGATTGAAGCAACATTTACAAGTGAACCCGGAATACCGAGCGAACGCATTTTCTCAAGCGCGTAATAAGCACATAAATAATACCCATTCAGGTTAGTGTTCACAAAGTCCATCCAAAGTGCGTGAGGCGTTTGCTGAAACGACTTTGATCCATAGCCTGCTGGCTTTGGATACGCATTATTCACCAGGCCATCAAGTCTCCCGTATGTGCCTGTGACGCGGTCGATCACCCCCTGAATAGATGCAGCATCGTTAATATCAACATACATCGCGGTCGGTGATTCTTTCCCTTTCAGCGAAATGTCTGCATTGATACACACCGCACCTTCGTTGGTCAGGAATTCAACGATTGCCTTCCCGATCAGGCCGGAACCGCCCGTGACGACAATAACTTTACCCTTCAGTTTCATGTTCACAGAATATTAGATTCATTACCTGCAACGCTTCATCCAGGTTATTCATCGGTACTACTCCTGCCGCTACAGCTTGCATAAAATACCGAAGTTGGTGTTCATACATTTCTTCCATGTTCCCGATAAATTTGTAGCTAATCTTATCATTTACCTTAATGGAGCCCGCGAGAATATCTGCGAGAATAACTTTATCTTCGAAAACCACCTCAATGGTACGCCTTGCCATTTTGCGGTAGTAATTTAGTGTAACAGATAGCAAAAATCCAGAATAGTAAAGCCGATAGTTTGCAAAATCATAGCTTTTAATGTCAAGCAAAGATCGCTTCCTCAGCAGCGCTTTTGCTGTGTCGGGCTTGCCAAACAGCCAGTACGCAAGATCTATTTCATGACTCATGTCAAGATGAACCCCTCCGCCCAATTCAGAGTCAGCACTATAACTCGTACGATAGTCCACATTTTTACGCCAGCCAGGAAGATAACTTCCATTATAAATACTTACTTCCTGTATGGCACTTGTTTCCTTTTCAAGCAACCTTTTTAATTCCTGAAGGACCGGATGAAATCGAAGCGGATAAGCCAGATAAGCTAGTATCTGCTCTTTGGCGATAATACGGCTCACGCGTTCAGCATCAGGCAATGAAGACGCAAAAGGCTTTTCAATAAACAATGGCTTTTTTAGATGAAGGATTTTTTCAATCGCGTCAGCATGCATTGACGTAGGATTGGAAATGACTATGAAACTTATGTCTGAGGGTATGTCTGATATCTTATAAATATCTTTAACGCCAGGCAGCGAGGCGGCCATTCGTGCTCGAAGCGCAAAAAACTCTACGCCAGCGTTTATTTTCTTAAGGGCCTCAACGTGCTTGCCCGCAATAGAACCCAGGCCGATGATTAACACCTTCATACCTGACGCTGCAGTCGCATTAACGTTTCCGCATACATAAAATCTTCTTCAGTATCAATTTCAACCGCCCGGCTTTTTGGAATCACGTATGCAAACGAGTTTTCAGAATAATATTTTCGCTGGCGGAGCAACTCGAGTTTAAAAACATAAACGGCACCTACCGGATAATAATATGTTTGATAGTCCTGCCGGTTTTTCAGATCGTTCCTTAAATCCAAGAATTTTCCATCTGCATCAATACGGGTAGACCACTGAATAGGATGAGGTTGCTCCGCGTACGAAACAACTGAATCGGCTTTTCGTAACCGAAACAGATCGATTGCAGCATCAATATCCGAAGACGTTCTCAACGGTGAGGTTGGCAACATAACAACAAACGAGTCGTAATCTTTTTCAGGATTCAATGCCTGCAGGCGTTCAATGGTGTACAGATAGGCGTCCATCGCCAGACTTGAATCCTGCGCTAGTTCTGCCGGTCTCATGAAAGGAACAGTAGCACCGGCTTCGATGGCTGTATTTGCAATTTCCTGGTCATCGGTGGATACTACCACTTCGGTTATATGTTTACTTCCCAGCGCTGCACGAATAGAATGAGCAATCAATGGTTCACCCATCATGGGAAGAACATTTTTACGCGGCAAGGTTTTGCTACCGCCTCGGGCAGGAATTATCGCTAACATTACACAAGTTGATCTTTCGTGATCGGTTTGTCAAACTCTATGTCAACACGGGCTGTGCGGCCAATCGTGCTTTCAAAAGCTTCCGGAGGCAGACCGGTTGCCGGACGCTTGAAATCAAGATCTTCGCGCCTGATAACTTCCCCGGCTTTAATGTTACGCGTGGTAACGATACTTCTTCGGAAAGATTCTACCCGGTCGGCCTTTTCCTGAACTTGTATGCGCGTAGTACCAAGCGCCTTGTGAACGCGTTTTGTTTCGCTAACGATCAGCGCCATTTCATCGGCAGTGGCAGACACCTTATGGTCCCAGCCCTCCATATTTTTATCGAGTGTAAAATGTTTCTCGATCAAGCAAACACCCTTTACGGTAGATGCGATCGGAACTGACACGCCTAATGTGTGATCACTGAATCCTATCGGATAGCCGGGATAAAGCGTGCGCAACGTATCAATATTATTAAGATTTACCTGCTCATCCTTGGGAGGGTAAATTGAAACACAATGCAAAATGACAATTTGATCATTACCTGCATTTTCTATTGTTCGGATCGCTTTGTCAATCTCAAACAACTCACTAAGTCCCGTTGAAATAACGACAGGCTTACCTTTTCGGGCAATGTAATCCAGAAAAGGGTAGTTATTCAAATCCATAGAGGCAACCTTAATGAAGGGGGCCTTCATCACCCCCACCAGAAAATCGACCTCATTTTTTGAAAAAGGTGTTGATGTACAATCAATTCCCAGCGAATCTGAGAACGCTTTCATCTGCAGCAATTCTTCTTCTGAAATGGAGTATGCATCAACGATTGATTCGAGTGTATAGTCCGTTCGGTCCCGGTAGTCATCGGCTATGAAGTAGTTATCTTCATAGGTCTTACGGGAGAAAATCGTGTCTTTAGACCAGCTTTGAAATTTAACGCAGTCTGCTCCAGCCTCTTTCGCTTGCTGAATCAGTCTTTTAGCAAGCACCATATCTCCGTTGTGATTAGAGCCCAACTCAGCAATAATATAGGGTTCACTAAAGTCGGCTACCGTTCGCTTAGGAGTTAATTTAATTTGAGCCATTCAGAAAATTGGTTTCTTCCCACCAAAAGTAGTTAATATTTAGCGTTTTGAGGTGTCCTACAGCGCGATTAGTGAATTCATTGTTGTCCTGTAACAACTTTTGCAGAAGCCTGGTTTTTTCTTCCTCCTGATGGTGCGGATAACCGGCTTCTGAGAGTGCATGATAATGAGCCAACTTTGCCTTTACAATAACCCGTAAACGCTCAGGGGTTATATTTCCTACCCCTATTGTGTTGTTACCATGCTGCCGGTAGCGCGTTGAACATTCAGTGGTAAACAGAACGCTGCACGAAACACTCAGCAGGTAAAAAAAATACCAGTCAGGAGCAGGTAATTCAGGTTGCTTAAATGTGCGCGTTCGTTCAAATGCCATGGCCGTTAGGGCAACGCTTCCAAAACCTACACAATTTTTATCAGCCAGAAACAGCGAATCTATGAGCGTCCGATCCGGAACGCGTTGTTTCCAGTAACTCGCCTGCAGTAACAGCCCGGAAGCGTTTATAATGTCGAGGTCGTTACAAACGACCGGATAGTGATTGAGCAATTCATTCACCATCTCAACTCGGTTTGGCGCTGATTCATCATCCGTGTCGGCAAATACAAATTTGCTGTAACCGCGAATAACAGCTTGTTCCATTAATTGAATTCTTACCCGAAGTGGACTTCCCGTTGCCCTAATTACCTCAAAGGAAATAGGTGTGTGGATCGCCAGATCAGAGACGCCGTCGTTCGCAATTAACAAATCGAAATCACGGAAGGTTTGTTCCTCCAGTGATTTCAGGAATTGCCCGAAAAATGGAAGATTGCCGGGAAAGATTGTTGCCAGTACGACAATGTTCGGCATCTTATCACTTATAAATTGTAGATATCTGCTTTATAGCTCGCCAGATTTTCCTTCTTCGAGAACCATGCGATTGTTTCATCAAGCCCGCAATCAAGGGAGTACGCTGGCTTCCAACCGGTTAAGCCCTCAAGTTTTTCCCGAGATCCGAAAAGTCGAAATACCTCACTTTTCACTGGTCGGAGACGTTCGGTGTCAGCCAGAATAGTAGCACCTGGATTAATTTTAGAGATGATCTTTTGAGCCAACTCTCCAACGGAGATTTCGGATTGGGTAGCAACGTTGACTTCCTGTCCGGTTAATGCATCCGACTTAGCGATTGTTAAAAAAGCATCCACCGTATCCTTAACAAAGAGCAGGTCTCGCGTTGGTGTGATGTCGCCCAACTTGATTTCTTTTTGTCCGCTCAAAAGTTGCGTGATAATAGTTGGGATAACCGCCCGCGCAGATTGCCTTGGCCCGTACGTATTAAACGGCCGAACTGTTGTAACAGGAAGGTTAAAACTTCGATAGAAAGATTCCGCAATACTATCAGCCCCAATCTTCGAAGCCGAATAAGGCGATTGAGGCTGTTTTGGGTGTTTCTCATCGATGGGGACGTAATGTGCAGTGCCATACACTTCGGAGGTTGAGGTAACCAACAGCCGTTCGGTACCAAAATCCTTACACGCCTGTAAGACATTCAGTGTTCCTTTAACGTTGGTATCGATATAACTGTCAGGCGAGTGATAGCTAAACGGTATTGCAATTAAGGCTGCCAAATGAAACACGATGTCTTCGCCTTTCAATGCGGTACGAACGCCGTTAGGATCGCGTACATCGCCGGTAAATACTTCAATGTTACGGAGCACCGATTTGTCCAAAGAATCAAGCCAACCCCACGAATTAAACGAATTATAAAAGCAAAACGCTTTTACGCTGCAGCCCTCTGCAACCAAACGCTCCGTTAAGTGACTTCCGATGAATCCATCAGCACCTGTGACAACAACCTTCTTACCGTTTAACTGCATGATCCAACAATCAATCTTCCGAATAATATCCCTCGCTTTTTTTTCGTTGTCCGTAGTAACTATACCCGTACCCGTAGTTATAGTAACCGTAACCGTAGTAGCCATAGCCGTATCCGGGACCCGTTTTCTTAATATCGTTCAACACAAGGCTAATGTTCTTAAATTTGCCTGAACGGTAAAATTCATCGGTGATCTTAAGCATACTTCGCGGTGTATAATCCTGACGCACCACGTACAGGGTATGGTCTGCAAATTTTGACAAAACCATCCCGTCTGTAATTAGCGCCATGGGTGGAGTGTCTAGCAGAATAAAGTCGAAATCCTTTTTTAAAACTTCAATTAAGCTTTCCATGTGCGGGGTCAGAATCAACTCACTTGG
Organism: Cyclobacteriaceae bacterium; assembly: GCA_016786495.1. Taxonomy (GTDB): domain Bacteria; phylum Bacteroidota; class Bacteroidia; order Cytophagales; family Cyclobacteriaceae; genus UBA2336. The sequence continues at coordinate 65,193 of JAEUUJ010000075.1, read as the reverse complement.
ATTAGGGGGAACGGGACCTCCGCTAATTAAACTAAGATTATCGATCTCGGTCTGCTGCAACACTTCTGCTAGCGGAGTTAATCCCGAAAGGTAGGTACTAAGACCTTTATCATTATGCAAACCAAAATCTGAATAAATCTTTGGCTTTCGTAAGTCAGCTCCGATAATTATAGTCTTTTTCCCAGAGAGCGCAAACACACATGCAAGATTAATAGTCGTAAATGTCTTGCCTTCCCCGCTAAGCGAAGATGTAATCATGAACACCTTTTTATCCTTTCCTTCGGTGAAATAGTTCAAATTAGATCGCAGCGCCCGGAACGACTCAGCCAATGCTGATTTTGGCTTTTCGTTGACAACCAGATTTGAGTCTTCCTGTTTGTGACCTATCCCTCCAATAAAGGGGATTGACGTTACCCGCTCAATATCCTCCCTAGATTGGACTTTATTGTTAAGCAACTCAACAATCAAAAAGAACACGAACGGAAAAATCAGTCCTACTCCACCGAAAAGAATATAGTTTTGGGTGGTCTTGGGTGTGATCGTGCTCCCTGCTCTTGGCGGGTTAACAATTGTGATATCAGAAGTTGTCGATGCCTTGGATATGCCAGCTTCCGCACGCTTTTGTTCCAGAAACACAAACAAATTCTCATTCAGCGAGTAATTCCGTCGAATGTTGACTAACCGTCGTTCAGCCTCCGGCAACGTTTGAAGCTTACGCTCCAGGTTACGAACCTGGGTTATCAAATCCCGATCCAGGATCAAATCTGTCGCCCGAAGGTTTTTAACGCTTTCGAGTATCTGAGATTTAAGTTCGGCAATGCGCTGTTTCAAACCGGTCGCCCGGCTTATCACAGATGGATTTTCGAGCGTTTTTTTTGGAGGCAACGCATTGAGTTCAGACTGAGCGTCAATCAAACCCGTAACTAACCCATTCAAAATCGCGTCCGTGATACCGATACTGGTTGGTAAAATTGCCTTATCATAAGTAGACTCTGACGTGAGGTACTCTTCCAAATAGGAGTAGTAGTTCGTTGCTGTAATAAGTTTGATGCGCTGCTGCTCCAACATTTGAATCTGCTCGTAAAGCCTTAAAGACTCAGCGGTTAAATCCGTTACTACATTCTTTTTCTTAAAGTTTTGCAATTCCCATTCAAAATATGCCAGTGAGTCTCCAATGAGTTTGAGTTGTGAATCTATAAAGTCGATAGACCGTGAAGCAGCTTGATTCTTTTTATCCATATCGGATTGCTGGTAACGCAACACCAATTGGTTAAGAAAGTCAACTTCCTTTTGAGGAATCGATCCATTTACAGCCATATTAATAACAGACGCTCCCTGTTCAGCCCAAGTCACATTTAGCTTATTGATATAAGCTAGCGCTACAGTCTCCACTGGAAGAATATGAATGTTGTAGCGAGCACCCACAAATCGTTCGAGACTTCCTAATTTAGAAGCTACAAAATTGGTCTTTGCACAGATAGCGGATGCTCCAAATTTAAAAACACTGCCCGTAGAGGCTGCCCCCAAGTCTGAATAGCAAGCGAAACTAGTTTCATCAATAATCTCTAATATAAAATCGGCCCGCTCCCGTGGATCTTCAACGATAAGTTGAATTGGTAAGAGGCGATACTGTTCGGAAGTTTTAAAGTTGCCTTCCTTTTGAATAATCACATTAAAATTCAAGTCTTTTACCACACTCTCAACAAGCGGTATTGACTTGATCATATACGGCTCATTGAAAAAATTACGGTATGGATTTGCCAGCGGATTGTTATAAATAAATCGTGCATCTGCCCGTTCCTGCGACTCACGGATAATAATAGATGCGGTAATCGGATAAATCCGCGTAGTGTAACGGTTAACTAAAAATGCGATGGTTAATCCGACAACTAAACTAAGGGCAATGACATACCAATAATATAAAACGCGATAAAGAATCCTTTTATACTCAATAACCAGCCCGGTTTGTTGCTGAGTTTGGTTATTAAATTCATTAAACGAAAAAGAATTTTCCAACGTGAGTCTATTTAATTAGATTAACGGTCAGCAGCAGGATGGATATGGATGAAACAAACAAAGCCAAGTTAGGCCCGAAATACTTCCGGAAAGGCCTTTGTTTTAACGCAGGAACAATAAACACATCACCTTGGTTAATATAGTAGTATGGAGAATTTACCAGGTTCTCATCTAGCAAATTGACATACGCTACCTGGGCTATGCCATCTCTCTGACGAATAATTTTTATGTTCTCACGGTCAGCAAGTTCACCCAGTCCGCCAGCCAACCCAAGTGCTTCGGGCAACGTAACACGATTGTTGAGCGTAACATGAGTCCCCTCAAGCGGAACCTCTCCCAATACCGTGAATCGGAAGTTAACCAAACGAACCCTGACAATTGGCGACTCCAGATACTGGTTGGCAAGAGCCTGCAGAGTGTCCTGAATTTGAAAAATTGTCATCCCGGAAACTTTAACGGTACCTATTTCGGGAAATCGGATATAACCATCCTCATTTACCAACTCGCTGTTAATGATAAATGCATTATTTCCCGTACCACCTCCGCCCGTTCTATCATCAATTTGTGAAAGAAAGTCGAATTCCTCCGGGGTGATGCTCGCAAAACGGATAAACAACGCATCATTGGGTTGAATCCTATAATCAAATTCCGACAAATTATAGCTCCGAACAGCGGTATCCTTAGGCAGATTCTTTTTATTAACATCGTTTTTTTGCAGATAAACATATTTCTTATTAGGGACACACGCGCTCAACAATCCCAGGAAACACGCAAGCAAAAAGCAAAACCGCATAAAAGCTTCTGATTTTGGTAAATAACCTGTAAATAAAACGAAATAAGATGGATTTGTAAAGTGCAGGCTATCGGCACATGAAATAGGGATTCAGCAGATTCTCCTTGTTATACACTAACGGAGCCTGCGTTGTTGTTTCCACTACCGTCAATCCGGCCTCTTGTACTACTGCATGCGCAGCAGCCGTATCCCACTCCATCGTGGGGGCGAATCGCGGATACACATCGGCATTACCCGTGACCAACAACATAAACTTCAAACTGCTTCCTGCCGAAATCAACTCAGGCGAATCGAGCTTTTGAATGAAGGCTTCTGTTTCTTCATTCATATGCGAACGCGAAGCCACAATCCGCAAACCCTTCCTCGACAAATCCGCCGGTGTTCGTTTAGAAATGGGTGATATAAAATCCGGACGCTTCAGGAACGCCCCTGCTCCGCGAGATGAGTAATACACATCTCCGGTTACCGGAACAGCAACCACCCCAAGGATCGGTGTTTGTCCTTCAATCAGTGCGATGTTTACCGTAAACTCTCCGTTGCGCTTGATAAATTCTTTTGTGCCGTCAAGCGGATCAATCAACCAGAAGTACTTCCACTCCTTACGCATATCATAGGGAATGCTCTTCCCCTCCTCGCTCAAAATCGGAAGACCCGTGTCGCGCAGCAGTGCTTCAATTGCCTCATGTGATCTTTTATCCGCCAGCGTTAAGGGCGACTGATCATCCTTCAGGTTTACCTGGAAATCAGAACTATTGTATACTTCCAGAATTTTATCCGATGCTACTTCTGCCGCACGGATAGCAACCTTAAGCAGTTCCTGCAATGTGTTCTGATCCATAGCTATACGATCATGCCGGCCGCTACCGTTTCGTTCGTTCCTTCATCCACCAGAATGATGCTTCCGGTGATTCGGTTCTTCCGGTAGCTGTCGAATGCCAGCGGTTGCGCGGTTCTGATCTTCACCCGCGCAATCTCGTTCATGGTAAGCTGATCAACATTTTCCACTCGCTGCAGACTGTTGATATCCAGCTTGTATTGAATTTCCTTTAACACACCTTTCACTTCTTTTGTTGTATGACGAACAAAGAACTTGGTGTTCAGATTCACCGGGCGTTGATTCATCCAGCACAGCATTACATCAACATCCTGTTCCGACTGCGGATGGTTGTTCGGCTTGGCAATGATGTCGCCACGACTGATATCAATTTCATCCTCCAGCGTCATGGTGACCGACATCGGTGCAAACGCCTGATCAATTACCTCCTCACCGATCTGGATTGATTTGATCTTCGAAGTAAACCCGGAAGGAAGAACAAGTATGTCATCCCCCGCACGGAAAATTCCACCCGATATTCTACCGGCATACCCGCGGAAGTCCTGATGGGATTGTGTTTGCGGCCGCACCACGTATTGAACCGGGAACCGGCTGTCGATATGATTATGGTCGCTTTCAATGTGAACCGTTTCCAGCATGTGCAGCAAGGTGGCTCCCTGATACCAATCCATGTTCTCAGAACGATTCACAACATTGTCGCCCGCCAACGCACTGATCGGAACAAACTGAATATCATGAATTTCAAGTTTGGATGAAAATGCCTTGTAATCGTCCACGATTTTCTCAAACACTTCCTCCTGGTACTCCACCAAATCCATTTTGTTGATACACACAATCACATGCGGAATCTTCAACAACGAAGCGATGAAGGAATGGCGATACGTTTGCTCAACCAGTCCTTTGCGCGCATCGATCAGAATCAACGCCAGGTTTGCGGTTGATGCGCCCGTTACCATGTTGCGGGTGTATTGAATATGCCCCGGAGTATCGGCAATGATAAACTTGCGTTTCGGAGTAGCAAAATACCGATAGGCTACGTCAATCGTAATCCCCTGCTCGCGCTCCGACTTCAACCCGTCTGTCAGCAACGAAAGGTCTACATAGTCGAACCCCTTTTTCGCACTGGATGCTTCCACGGCCTCAAGCTGATCTTCAAAAATTGACTTGCTGTCATATAATAACCGCCCGATCAGGGTACTCTTGCCATCATCAACACTTCCGGCTGTTGTAAATCTTAGTAGTTGATTCATACCTAAAAATATCCTGATTTTTTACGGTCCTCCATTGCTGTTTCCGAGCGCTTGTCATCGGCCCGCGTTCCACGCTCCGTTTTACGGGAAGCAGCAACTTCCTCAATAATTTTTTCGATCGTATCGGCTGTCGATTCAACTGCACCCGTAATCGGCATATCGCCACAGGTTCTGAAACGCACCGTTCGCACCGATGGGATTTCCGTTGGCTTCAACTTCAACCAAGGTGATGTTGACAGAATCGCGCCATCGCGTTCAATCACTTCGCGCTGATGTGCATAGTATAATTTTGGAATCGGAATTCGCTCCGACTGAATGTATTGCCACACATCCATCTCGGTCCAGTTTGAAATCGGGAATACCCGGAAGTGCTCACCCTGATGTTTGCGACCGTTAAACAAATTCCACAACTCCGGGCGTTGATTCTTCGGGTCCCATTGCCCGAACTCATCGCGATGCGAAAAGAATCGCTCTTTTGCGCGCGCTTTTTCTTCGTCTCTTCGCGCACCACCCATGGCTGCATCGAACTTGTATTGCTCAATCGTGTCCAGCAGCGTGACCGTTTGAAGTGAGTTTCGGCTTGCGTTGTAGCCGGTCTCTTCCTTTGCCCTGCCCTTATCAATGCTCTCCTGAACTGACCCCACAATCAGCTTAACCCCTAACTCGTTCACAAGCCAGTCGCGGTACTCGATGGTCTCCGGAAAATTATGCCCGGTATCAATGTGCACCAGCGGGAACGGAATGCGCGCTGGGTAAAATGCTTTTCGCGATAAGTACGCGAGAACAATCGAATCCTTTCCGCCTGAAAACAATAAGGCAGGCTTTTCAAATTGCGCCACCACTTCACGGATTACGAAAATGGCTTCCGACTCGAGTTCTTTTAAGTGACTTAGGTAATACTGACTCATGATTTACGCAGCGCAATCTTCTTCTCCACTGCGCTGAACAACAAATCTAATGAATCATTCACACTTAGAATGTGCGTTTGAATGATAATATCCGGGCTTGCCGGAATTTCATAAGCGGAATCGATTCCGGTAAAATTTTTAATCTCTCCCGCCCGGGCTTTCTTGTATAGTCCCTTCACATCGCGCTGCTCGCAAACCTCCAATGGAGTATCCACAAATACCTCAAAGTAGCTTTCCGCCCCGACAATCTTTTTCACCTGATCACGGTCGGCCTGGAAAGGCGAAATAAAGGCCGACAATACCACCATGCCTGAATCGAGCATCAGGTTAGCGACTTCACCAATCCTGCGGATGTTTTCAATCCGGTCGGTATCGGTAAACGAAAGGTCTTTATTAATGCCTGCGCGGATGTTATCTCCGTCAAGCAGGTAAGTCTTATAGCCTTTACTATGAAGAACAGCCTCCAGTTGAACAGCCAGAGTAGACTTACCGGAACCTGAAAGCCCCGTAAACCAAATCAGCAACGGCTTTTGATTTAACAGCTCTTCACGCTGCGCGCGACTGACCTTGGTTTGTATTGGGAAGATGTTACTCAAACGCGATCAGCATTAATAGATCGAAGGAAATTTATTCGGATTTACCTCGCGCATCATGTTGTAAACCTTATCAAAGATTTCCTCCGCGTTGGGCTTGGTAAAATAATCTCCGTCTGATGCGTATGCCGGGCGATGTTCCTTTGCCGGAATCGTGAGCGGAGCCGAGTCGAGGTACTGAAACGCCTGCTGTTCTTCCAGAACTTTCTGCATCATAAATGCAGTAGCTCCGCCCGGAACGTCTTCGTCCGTAAACACCACGCGATTTGTTTTCTTTACCGAATCCGCAATGACGTGATGCAAATCGAACGGCAATAACGTTTGCACGTCAATCACCTCACAGGAAATTCCATACGCTTCCAGATCAGCCGCGGCCTGCATCACAATGCGACACATCGATCCGTAAGTAACAAGGGTTACATCATCACCTTCTTTTAGAATTTCAGGCTTCCCTAACGGAACAGTAAACTCGCCCACGTTATCCGGGAGTTGTTCTTTCAAACGATAGCCGTTCAAACACTCAATGATAATGGCGGTATCGTCAGACTTCAGCATGGTGTTATAAAAACCTGCTGCCTGTGTCATGTTCCGGGGAACGAGAATATAAATTCCGCGCAAACTATGCAGCATCATCCCGATCGGAGAACCGGCATGCCACACCCCTTCCAGCCGGTGTCCGCGTGTGCGAATGATCACCGGAGCTTTTTGACCACCTTTTGTACGATACTGCAGGCACGCGAGATCATCGCTCATAATCTGAAGCGCATACAACAGGTAGTCGAGGTATTGTATCTCTGCAATCGGGCGCAAGCCGCGCAATGCTGTTCCGATGCCCTGACCGAGGATGGTACACTCACGAATACCCGTATCGGTTACTCTTAACTCACCAAACTTCGCCTGCAATCCGGCAAAGCCCTGATTTACATCCCCGATTTTACCTACGTCTTCACCGAACGCAAAAACTCTCGGGTCGCGCGTCAGTGCTGCCGTGAAGCATGCCTGTAACAGTTCGCGACCATCCACCTGGCTGGAAGCGTCTGAATACTGCGGGGCAATCTCCTCTACCTTTAATGCCGATTGATCCGACTCACTGTAGAGGTTTGAACTATACCGGTCGTGATTTTTCGTTTCAATGTCTTTAATCCAATCGATTAATTCCTGGCGTGCCGCAATATCTTCATCGCGCAGTAACCGAACGCTTCGTTTAGCCGTGCGTACACAATCCATCCGGATTGGATTGATGGCGGTGCGCAAGGTTTCCTTGATTTCGGTAAGCTCATCGTTGTGACGGCTTTCTTCGATTGCACGCTCCAGAATTTTCATCAATGACTTCAGGTCTTTCTGAATATCCGTGTTGAACGCCTTCCACGCGCGGTCTTTCGCATCGCGGGCCGATTGCCGTGCTTCTTTCTCAATTTCATCTACCTCCTCGGGCAACACCAGTACTTCGTTGATGATCCACTCGCGCATCTTCAACAAACAATCATGTTCTGCTTCCCACTGAAGACGTTCTTTTGATTTATATCGCTCGTGTGAACCGGACGTTGAGTGACCCTGAGGCTGCGTTACTTCATCTACATGAAGTAATACGGGAACATGTTCTTCGCGGCAAACTTTCTCTGCTTTTTGGTAGGTCGCGACCAAGCCCGGGTAATCCCATCCTTTCGCGTTGAATATTTCGTAGCCTTTTTCGGCAGCGTTTCGTCTGAAACCCTCCAGTACTTTCGAGATGTTACTCTTGGTGGTATGATATTCAGCCGGAACGGAAATTCCATACGCGTCATCCCAAACGGAAACAAACATGGGCACCTGCAATACACCTGCTGCGTTAATCGCTTCGAAGAACATCCCTTCGGATGTTGACGCATTCCCGATGGTTCCGAACGCAATTTCATTTCCGTTAACCGAAAGGTTCTTGAATTGCTTCAAGTCCGGATTCTGACGGAATAATTTAGAGGCATATGCGAGGCCTACCAGGCGGGGCATCTGTGCAGCCGTGGGTGAAATATCCGCGCTGCTGTTTTTGGATTGCGTAAGATCGTTGAGCTGCCCGTCTTCGTTCACCAACCGGGTGGCGTAGTGGCCCGTCATCAGCCTTCCGGCCGATGCCGGCTCAGCCTCGATGTCGGTGTGCGCATATAATTGAGCGAAGAACTGCTGGACAGTTAACTGGCCGATGGCAAACATGAACGTTTGATCGCGGTAATAGCCCGAACGGAAGTCTCCGTTCTTAAACACTTTAGCCATCGCAATCTGCGCAACCTCCTTACCGTCACCGAAGATTCCAAACTTGGCCTTTCCCATGAAAACCTCCTTCCGGCCGAGCAAACTTGCTTCGCGACTTTCCCAGGCAAGCCGGTAATCTGCGAGGATCTCCTTCACCTTCGTTTGCGAAAACTTTACTTTCGTTTCTTTTGTCGTGCTCACTGTACGTTAGATTACGTGAAACAGAAATCCCACAGCCCCAAAAATAGCCAATTACCTCTAATATAATAGCAGGGAGCGGGTCTGCATTTCCGGTTGACTATTCCCAAATGCCAATTATCTTTGCAGCCTGTTTAAAACGATTGTTCTATGATTATTGGCGTTCCGAAAGAGATAAAAAACAATGAAAACCGCGTTGCCTTAACCCCTGCCGGTGCGCAGGAACTCGTTAAGCGGGGCCACACCGTTCATGTTCAGAAAAATGCAGGTGCCGACAGCGGTTTCAGCGATGAAGAATACGTAAAAGCGGGCGCCAAAATTATCGCAACGGCTGAAGAAGTTTTCAGTCTGGCGGAAATGATTATTAAAGTGAAGGAACCGATTGAACAAGAGTACAAACTCATCAAAAAAGATCAACTCGTATTCACGTACTTCCACTTTGCATCATACGAACCCCTCACAAAGGCGATGATTGCCTCCGGAGCAGTTTGTTTGGCCTACGAAACCGTTGAACGTGAAGACAGAAGCCTGCCGTTGCTGATTCCGATGTCGGAAGTAGCCGGCCGAATGGCGATTCAGGAAGGTGCCAAGTATCTCGAGAAGCCTTTGAAAGGCCGGGGTATTTTGTTGGGTGGTGTACCGGGAGTAAAACCTGCCAAAGTTCTTGTACTCGGAGGCGGAATTGTGGGTGCCAATGCAGCCAAGATTGCAGCCGGTATGGGCGCTGACGTAACGATCATGGATGTAAACCTGAACCGTTTGCGTTACCTCGATGACGTCATGCCCAAAAATGTTCACACGATGGTGTCGAACGAATACAGTATCCGCGAAATGGTACGCGATCATGATTTGATTATTGGTGCGGTGTTGATTCCGGGAGCAAAAGCACCCATGCTGGTGACACGCGACATGCTCAAAACCATGCGCCCGGGAACAGTTCTGGTTGACGTTGCTGTTGATCAGGGTGGCTGTATTGAAACCTGTAAACCGACTACTCACGAAAATCCGACCTTTATCATTGACGATGTTGTGCACTACTGCGTGGCCAACATGCCTGGCGCGGTTCCGTATACATCTACCCTCGCATTAACCAATGCAACACTGCCGTACGCGATTCGTCTGGCTAACCTCGGATGGAAGAAAGCCTGCCAGGAAAGTGCTGACCTGAGAAAAGGTTTGAACGTGATCAAAGGTGAAGTGGTGTACAAAGGCGTTGCCGATACATTCAACCTGCCGTTGAGTGACGTTAGCAAGTTTCTCCAGTAACACTGAAAATAGATTATTACGAAGGTCCCGCGCAACGGGACCTTTTTGTTTATGGGTACTCCGGGAAGCTTTTCAACAACCCGGTTTCGGAAACATCTTCGTTCACTTCATAGCACACGTGTTTCATCCCGTTCGAAACCGAAATGTACTTCGCGCGGATATTCTGATTATACACCGCTGCCTGCATGATCACATTTTGGTTTAACGGCAATTCGGGCGACTTGCACTCCATCAGCAGCCAGGGTTTGCCCTCCCGGTCGCAGACGATCACATCCGACCGTTTCTGAAGCCGGTTATAGGTTAAACCACTTTCGATTTTGATCAACGATTTGGGATACTTCAATTGATTGATGAAGAAATGTATGATGTGCTGGCGTACCCATTCCTCGGGCGTAAGCACAACCCGCTTCTTTCGAATAATATCAAAAATCCATATTTTGCCTTCCGCTTTACTGACCTGATAGTCGAACCCCGGCAAATCCAGCTTAACCATTCTGTAAAGTAACTAAACATGAAGACAAAAAAGGAAATCGTAGAGAACTGGCTCCCCCGCTACACCGGCCAGCCTCTGAACAAGTTTGGCGAATACGTTCTCCTCACAAACTTTGACAATTACGTGCACATGTTTGCCGACTGGCATAACGTACCGGTAATTGGGTTAGATAAACCGATGCGCAGCGCGACAGCCGAAGGCATCACCATCATTAACTTCGGGATGGGCAGCCCGAATGCAGCAACCGTGATGGACTGCCTGAGCGCCATCCAACCGAAAGGTGTTCTGTTCCTCGGCAAGTGCGGAGGTTTGAAAAAGAAAAACAGCGTTGGCGATCTGATCCTGCCGATTGCCGCGATTCGGGGCGAAGGAACATCGTCCGACTACTTCCCGGCGGAAGTACCGTCTCTCCCTTCGTTTGCGTTACAGAAAGCAATCTCGACTACGATTCGTGATTACAACCAGGACTATTGGACCGGTACCGTGTATACCACCAACAGGCGCGTATGGGAATGGGACGAAGAGTTTAAAGAATACCTGCGGAAAATTCGCGCGCAGGCGATTGACATGGAAACCGCAACAATTTTTACCACAGCATTCTTTAACAAAATTCCCGCTGGCGCGTTATTGCTGGTATCCGACTCCCCTATGGTGCCGGAAGGAGTTAAGACTGACGTGAGTGATGTTTCTGTAACAAAAAATTATGTGGACCAACATTTAAAGATCGGCATTGACTCGCTGAAGCAATTGATTAACAACGGAATAACGGTGAAACACCTGAGGTATTAAGCATGCGGCTGCTCCGGGTTCTTTTCTTTTGCACAATCGCCATCGCTCTCTGCCCTGAAAAACTCGCAGCACAAACATCTATTGTTTACTACGAACTTATTCAGGACGACAGTGTAGCCTTGTATTTCAACAAGGACTACATGTTTACTGAAAAGGACTGCTACGATTATGTTCGGAGAATCCGCGTAACCGATAACGGAGATTTTAACGGCTACTTCGAGGACCACGGTGTTGATAATAAACTTTTAGGGAGGGGTGTTTACCAGGCCGGATTGAAGCACGGATACTTTGAAGTGTATTACCCGCATGGCGTGATCTTTTGTCGTGGGTATTACGAAAACAACAAGCCTGTCGGCAATTGGGAATATTACTACCCCAACGGTTTACTCGAACGAATCCTGAGCGCAACGGACTCCACCATGCTGATGGTGAGGTTTGTTGATCCCAACGGCAACGTGCAGGTGGACAACGGCAAGGGTTCCTTTTACGGACTGGTGCGCGGCATCCCTGAATTTGAAAATCTGCCCATGATCACGAGCAACGACAACGGAATCATGGCGGCCGGTGAAATTGTAGATGGCAAGCCGGTGGGAAAATGGATTATTCCCGACCGGAACAAGCAGGCGTACTACATGGAAAAATACCATGAAGGCAAACTTGTTAAAACAAGCAACGTGTCGAAACGGCACATGAGAACCCGGGGTGCGATTGCCCGCTTGAATACATTTTTTTTGGGTAATTACCTGACCAGCATTGAAACGTTTGAACGCGAAAGTTGCAGCGAATCGCAACAGTACTTCTTCAACCGGTATCCCAGCGATTTACGTGAATTCAGTTTCGACCTGCGGCAGAAAATGAACTATATCATTAACTCCGATTTAAAGTCAGCCCGAAAAGATTACTACCAACGGGGAGATAACTACATGTCGCTCAAGTTTTCAGTCGACAACAAAGGGAAACCCTATGATATTCAACTGGTGACCGATTGGGGATTGCCTTTTCTAAAAGTGGCGAAAAACTCGCTGAACAAAACGGTGTTTTCAAACAACAGCAAGACCATGTACTTCCACCTGAAACTTTCGTACGCAGGCGGATATCGGTACAAATACAATTTCCGCTTTTCGAAACGTGACCGGGCCCGTTAACGGGTAGCTGCGTTCGCTTTCCGTTGATGCCGGTACGTGATGGAAAGAGCTGTAAATCCCAACACAAAGAATACAATCAGCGAAAGCACCGAGTGCTTCATCCCGAGCAACTCATCGATATATCCAAACGTGAACACACCGATTACGATGGCAATCTTCTCCGTTACATCGTAAAAGCTGAAGAAGGAAGCCGTGTCGTTCGTGACAGGCATCAGTTTGCTGTACGTACTGCGACTCAACGACTGGATTCCACCCATCACGAGACCCACCGCTACCGCAAGGCCATAAAAGTAAAACTCAACGTTATGTCCGGATTCTTTTAACGATGCCATTTCATATGCCGCGACACATAGTAAAATCCAGAACAACACCACGCCCATCAATACATGCAGGTTGCCAAAGCGCTCCGACAGTTTCGACATCAGGAAGGCTCCCGCAATCGCCACAAGCTGAATGAGCACCACCGTGATAATGAGTTTGTCGGTTGGGAGACCAAGCATCTTGCTTCCAAAAATGGTGGCCGCGAGCATCACGGTTTGAACGCCCATGTTGTAAAAGAAGAATGCCACCAGATACCATTTCAGTACTGTAAGTTTGCGAACCTGCCGCCACACTTTTCCTAATTCAATAAAACCGGCTGTAAGAAATCCATAACTGAATTTTTCAGCAGAAGGTTTGTTCGCGGGAAGTTTCCGGAACGTGACCTGCGCGAAGCCAATCCACCAAAGACCTACCAGGAAGAACGTTACGAGCGGGCCCATCAGTTTTAATTCATTGTTCGATTGCGCTTCTGCCTGTGAATTGAAATACAATACAAGCGCGAAACCAACCATCTGCAGAATCACACTGCCCGCGTAGCCCATCGCATAGCCGCGTGCGCTGATCTTGTCGCGGTCTTCAGGCGCAGCGATTTCCGGGAGATAGGAATTGTAAAATACCAGCCCGCCTGCGTATCCGATTACGGCAAGAATGAAACATGTAATTCCCCAGCCCACGTTATCGCCCCGGAACCAGAACATCCCGATACACGCCAGTCCGCCCACGTAGGTAAAAAACTGCATGAAGCGTTTCTTATTCCCCTGGCTGTCGGCAATCGATGAAAGAATGGGCAACAGCAAGGCAATGAACAGGTATGCAAAGGCCAGCGCATAATCGTATAGCGCTGAATTTTTGAATACCCGCCCGAGGAATGGCACATCGTCTTTCGTGACAGCCAAAAAATAAATCGGGAAAAATGTTGTGGTGATGACCAGGTTATACACCGAGTTCGCCCAGTCGTACATACACCAGGCTTTTACGGTTTGGGGGTTGTTATAGGTTAGCTGCATAGATCAAAGCGTTGCCAAGATATAAGAATGATTGGAAAAAATACGATCTGTGTGAATTCCGGGCAATAAAAAAAACGGGCTATACAACGATGACAATTTGTGTCGCGGGCCGAATTCAGGCTTTCAAATGCCGGACGCATCACGTTACCTTTGACGCACACTAAACGTCAGACCGGGTTATGAAAACGATGGAGCCGAAAAAAGATACACCTGTTGCGCAGGAAATCAGGATTGAATCGAACGATACGCTGATGCACGTATTCAATACCATCAACGAGGAAAAAGAAAGTCAGATCTTTATTTACAAAGGTGTAAAATTCTGGCGCGAGGACTACGAATTCATCATGTCGTATAATGACGAGGCATTTTTAGCCGGAGTGGTCACCGATTTTGACGAATTTAAAGAGATGCTGCTCGATCAGAAATTATAACCGGAGTTGGATACGTTTTGTACCTTGCATCATGCACCGCCTTTTCAGCATTCTTCTGATCCTCTTAACCACCGCGTGTATGGACAATCAAACGTACTATCACTATGCCGATGGAAGCGCTAATGTTTATGTTCTGACCTCCGATTCGCTGGAATACATTCCCGTGAGGCCTGAAGAAAGCTCCACCGGATTTTACAGCGGAGGTGTTCCCAAAAAAGTAGCGCTTACGCCCCGGCAATTTCGTCATGTTCGCGCGATGTTCGAATCCGCCAAAACGAAGCACGACATTCACCTCCCCGACCGGATCAAAACCAGCGGTGTGATTACGACCTTCAGCGGTACAGAAAAGAACTCAATTATTCTTAAACCCGGCAGCGAGCAATTAGTTGAAATCGAAAAACAGCTGAAAAAGCTACTGGAATAATCAGAAATCAATATCGGGCGTGTCGGAATCCACATCCGACCCGAAGTCGTCTGCATCAAAAACCAGGTCGAGGAAAAACATGGTCAGCAAAAAATTGCGCAAAGAGGTATACTGTCCTTTGTAGAGCGTTCGACCAAGCCCCGCAAGAATCAAAATCCCCCCAATAATCAATGCAGCAATCAGCATCCTTAAAGGTAATGAAAAGTTGCAAACACGAGCCCTTGTAAGTGACTTCGGCACCACCGGCAGAATGAAGCAGAACGCAAAATTTCCCGGAACGAATAGCGCCAGAAACGCGCTTACGACAGTAATTTCCATAGGAGTAACTCCTATGATTGAACTTCATCGGTAAAATATCCTGAAAGTCACGGTCAGCCTTGCACGGGATTGAATAAAGGAGCAAATTTAAAGACACGGATTGCAATCCCCTCCCACCCTTTGTCTGACCGATCCGTCTGTACAGATTGTCTAATTAACCAGTTTTTGTATGAACCCGGACACCAGGTTCCTCATACTGGACACTTTGCTGGAAGGTGTCCAGGTAATTGATTTTGATTTCAGGTATCTCTATGTCAATGACGCATTGCTGGAGTATAGCCAGTTTAACCGGCAACAACTTGTAGGAAGCCGGGTAATGGATTTGTATCCCGGAGTTGAGCAGACACCGCTGTTTGCCGTTCTTAACAAATGCATGACGGAGCGGATCGCCGACAGGCTTGAAACCGAATTCAAATTTCCGGATGGTGCTATCGGATACTTCGATCTCAGCATCCAGCCTATTCCCGAAGGAATCCTTATCCTCTCGGTTAACCGGACAGAACAGCGTAAGGCAGCCCTGATGATCCAAAAGAATGAAGCACGCTTTCGCGCACTCATTGAAAAGAGTAAGGACATGAAAACACTCGCCACACGCGATGGGGTGTACACCTATGCGAGCCCGGCTGTTTTATCAGTGCTGGGTTATCATCCGGAAGAACTTGTGAATACTTCCCTCTTCAACCTCATTCATGCCGATGACCTCGAAGTTTTTACCGCGAACAGAACGGAAATTATTCAACAACCGGGAGCATTCTTTACTTTCACGCAACGGAGGCGTCATAAAAAAGGCCATTGGGTATGGTGTGAAGGCACTGTAACCAACATGCTGCATGAGCCCGGCATTGAGGCAATGGTTTCGAACTTCCGCGACATTTCTGAACGGAAGGCTGCAGAACAGCAACGCGAGTTCGATCGCAACAACCTGGATGCGCTCATCAACAACACGCCAGACCTGATGTGGAGCGTTGACCATTCGTTCAACCTGATCACGTCGAACGAACCATTTCGTCAGGCGGTCAATCAGTCGGGCCGCACCATCGACCGGGGCGATCATGTTTTGTCGTATGCGTATTCAGCCGATCACGCCAAACGGTTTCAGGCTGCCTATCAGCGGGCATTTGCCGGTGAGCCGTTCATGATCACCGAACACACGGAAGGACCGAGCGAATCGTGGATGGAGATTTCCTTCAGTCCCATTCACAAAAACGAAGAAATTATTGGTGCGGCCTGTCATGGCCGCGACATCACGGAACGAAAGCTCTCCGAGCTGCGCTTGATCAGAAGCATCCGCGAACGCGAGCTTGCCGAAGCAGAGTTGATGAAGAAGAATGAGGAACTTCAAAAAACAAACTCCGAACTCGACCGGTTTGTGTACAGCGCGTCACACGACTTACGCTCACCCCTCACCTCCATTCTTGGTTTGGTTAACCTGCTGGAACATGAAAGTACCGAGCCTCAAACGGCCGAATACTGCGCCATGATCCGCGACAGCATTAACCGCCTCGACAAGTTTATCTGGAACATCCTGAATCACTCCCGCAACCACCGCGCAGACCTGGATTGCAAGTCAATTCCCGTGCGGAAAACGGTGGAAAGTTCAATTGAACAACTGCGCCACATGAAGAACGCTGCAGGCATTCAATTCAAGGTCGATATGGACGATACAGTGGTCTTATACTCAGACCAACAACGATTTCAGATTATTCTTGACAATCTGATATCCAACAGCATCAAGTTTCAGCGGCAGGATGCAACAGAAAAAATCATCCGCATTTCCGCAAGCCAAAAGGGCGACTCAGTGGTCATTCAGGTGCAGGATAATGGCATTGGTATTCCGCCAGAGTACCACGACAAGGTTTTCAAAATGTTTTTCCGGCTGGCGAATACACAGGCCGGGTCGGGAATAGGCTTATACGTTGTGAAAGAAACAATCGAAAAACTGAAAGGCTCTATTGAAATACAATCGGGGTCGGGAAAGGGCTGCTCGTTTGTGGTGACGCTAAAAAACGAGCCGCGCGAAAGAACTTAATTACGTACCGGTGTGTGTCAACGTATAACGCTTCGCTGGCTCATTGTCCCTGATGTTATCGTTGATTAAAATCAATCTCGTTTTTGATTCAAATTCGAAAATCAAACGGGGCCAAACTTTACACCGTGTAAGAAAACACGTGGTGCTTACACTTTTTCAGGACTCACGTGCACAAAATGATTTGGTTAAAGACCAAAACCTTTCATTGATTTGGTTAATTTGCATGGTCTGACTTCTACAACAACTTTTACGCTTGGGGCTCGAAAAGAACTATACAATCATCCTTGCTGACGATGACTTTGATGACGCGGAGTTGTTTGAGTCGGTCCTGGCGGATGTTGCACCAAACGTCAAGTTTGTACACGTGGAAGACGGGCGCGATTTGCTGCGGCTTACCGAAACGCTGTTACCGGATGCTGTTTTTCTGGACATTAATATGCCCCGCGTTGACGGGTGGCAGTGCCTTAAACAATTGCGGGAATCCATGATTGGTGAACGAATCCCGATTTTTATGTACTCAACCTCATCACATGCCCGGGATCAGCAGTTATCAAGGGAGTTGGGTGCATCCGGATTTATTACAAAACCGTCTGAAATAAAAGTGCTTCAGCAGGTACTCACCGACATAACACGCCAATTACTTGATGGAGATGGCGCAGCTGTTTAGAAATTCAACTGGTGAGCACGTTCCGGAACGAATTCCCGTTGTCAGTCAAAGCAAGATGGTGTAAGTTCTGAACAAAATTTTACCTTTTTCATCACTAGTCGTTACGAGGGATACGGGAACATGAGCGAATATTCTGGCGATAAAAGAGACATCACGGGAAGCGCTCACCGGGCCTCCGCCAACAGTGAAAACTACTTCCGGCAACTTACCGATACGATTCCGGCTATTGTCTGGATTACAGACCCGTCCGGGTATTGCACGTACCTGAACCAAAACTGGTTTGAGTTCACCGGTCAGCAGGAACATCAGGCGCTCGGGTATGGCTGGCTTGATGCCACACACCCTGACGACAAGCAGATGTCGGCCGACATTTTCCTTGCTGCAAACGCAGCAAAAAAACCTTTTCGAATTGTGTATCGATTAAAACGCCATGACGGTCAGTACCGATGGTGTACCGACACGGGTCGTCCGAAATTCAATGCCGCGGGTGACTACGAAGGGATGATTGGTACCGTGGTCGATATTCATGACGAACGCATGGCTGCAGAGAAACTCCGGAATATCTCGGCTCATTTGCAACTCGCTACCACCGCATCGAATGCGGGCACGTGGCAACTGGATGTAAAAACACAAACGCTTACCTGGTCGGAATACCATAAGAAGATGTGGGGTTATGATCCCGGTCAACAAAACCTCGTGTATGAAGACTGGCACAAAGTGATTTTCCCGGAAGACCGTGAAGATGCTTTTTATCAGGTGGCGCGCGCGCTGGAAACCCGCGAACAATACGAAGCGGTTTACCGGATCAAGCGGGCCGGTGACGGAGTTATGCGCTGGATGAAGTCGCTGGGTCGATATGATTATGATGCTAACGGTGACCCGCTGGTTCTCACGGGGATCACCATCGACATTACCGAAGAACGCAATGCAATTGAAGCCATCCGGCAAAAAGAACAAAAGTTCAGGTTGCTCGCAGAAAATCTCCCCCAGATCATTTGGGTGAGCGACTTTTTTGGAAATCATGAATACCGGTCGAGCCGCTGGATCGAGTACTTCGGAACAGATGAACTTGAACACGGTTGGATTAGCAGTTGTCATCCGCAGGATCGCGAACGGGCCGAATCGGAATGGAACCGAGGCAAACAAGAACAACGGCCTTTCCAATTTGAAGTGCGTTTAAAAGATGCTCACGGCAATTACCGCTGGCATCGCTCGGTTGCTGAACCCATCACAGACGATCAGGGCACCGTTGTTAAATGGGTTGGTGCGTTTATCGACATCCACGACATGAAAACGCTGGAAGATCAACTGAACACACTGGTGGCCAGACGAACCTCCGAGCTGGCACGGAGCAACGAAGATCTTCAGCAGTTTGCGCACGTGGCCAGCCACGACTTGAAGGAACCCGTGCGGAAGGTTAAAACATTTATCGACCGCCTGCTTCATGAATTCAAAGATGATTTGCCGGAAAAGGCCGTGAATTATCTCAGCCGGATTGACCGGGCATCCGACCGAATGCAGGACATGATCAACGGTGTGCTTGATTTTGCACGAATTGATACGTCACGAATTGAACAACAGACTATTGACTTTGAGGATTTGTTGATGAAAATCAGGGAAGACCTGGAACTGGTAACCACCGAATCAAAAGCACAATTCATTTACAGTAACCTGCTTCCGCTGAAAGGAACGCCCATTCTGATTTATCAATTGTTTTACAACCTCGTCAGCAATTCATTGAAATTCATTCGTCCGGAGGTTCCTCCGGTGGTGAAGATCTCAACCCAACGAATCCAGCTTCAACCGGTTGATGGTACTGAGCTCGGGTCGTTTATACGCATTACCGTGGAAGACAACGGCATCGGCTTTCCAAACTCCCATGCGGAAGATATTTTCAAAACGTTTACGCGGCTTCACTCGCGCGACCGGTTCGAAGGCACCGGGCTGGGATTGGCATTGTGCCGCAAGATTGTCGACCGGCATGGCGGAACAATCGTGGCTGAAGGTGTTGAAGGTAAAGGCGCAAAATTTACCATTGACTTGCCGGACTAGCGAACAGAAGTGCTTCGCGATTGGTGTACAGTCGAGCTATTGTTTAATTCCTGGAGCAATCACCCAACGATTAGCACTATCAATCTCAATGAAGCCTTCGTCTGGATGTGCTTCGTTATAAATCACACGATAGCGTTGTTTATCAGGTGCTTTACTAATTTTATTTAAACACTGTATACGCTCAAACCGGACTCCTTCTATTTCATACCAGAACCGGACAAAAGAACCGCTACCAAAAAAATCAACGTCTACCGTTTCCGTGGCTTTAAACTGAGCCGGTTCAAAAATGACCGGCTGATGAAACTGGATCTGGTAGTTACCAGGAATTTTACTTGAATACGTCAACATAAAACCATCTCCCGGCCTCACATAATCGGAAATGATACCGACTTTACGTTCATGACCGTTGTACTTCCGGTCTGCGACTGAATATTCGAAGTAGACAGACTTAAATGTAACCTCGTAAACGGTCGCAACAGTTTGAGAGGTGACTTTCATTGACTGCCGGTACGGCACTTCCAATAGCAGATAAATCAGTCCGAACATGAACAAGGCTATCCAATGCCAATACGCTTTAAAGAAGTTTATCACTTTCCGCATCTGACTGTTACACGAAAATAAAACAAGTTTAACATAGCTTTCTTGCCAATTCGTTTAAGCCTGACTCCGTCCGTTCGCAAATCATTTCTATTGCTGGCATCACTGTCATACCAGGAAGAACAGCGATGCCAGGTAAAGAACAAGATGCAACACCAGAAGCAAAGAAATTGAGAAAAGGAAATACCGGAAGATTTTTCGCGTGCGTAACGCATACGTTGCAAATTTCTCTTCTGCGTACAAGCCAGGAAAGTACTTCTCCTCAGGGAGAGGTTCAAAAAATTTAAAAAACCCGGCATACCTGTCCATGAGAATTTCATAGTCGTCCGGAGTGATCACATTACCGCGGTATTCCTTCAAAAACTGAATAACCTCATAGAGCCGATAATAGTTATACCCGATCATCGCGATAAAATGAAAAAAGAAAAGAATGGCAGTCAAGTCCTCAAGATTCATGCACCAGGGAATAACGAACGCTATTCATACGTATACTTACCGAACTTCTAGTTACCGGACCAAATGCAACACGTCTGCGACAAAAACAATCAGAATCAACAAGATTAGTAGCAGAAACACCCCATGAACAATCAGGTGAATCAACTTCAGCCCAGGTGAACCTTCCCGGTTACGATACGCTTTTGAAATGTACACCAGCCCGAAGGGCGCCGCAACCACCGGTGCCATGAGGAAAATGACACCGAAAATGATTGCTACAATTTGCCAGGCTCTGTCCGATAGCACGTCCGCAAAAAATATGGAAAGTATCAGTCCGAGAATAACAACTCCGTAAATCTTGAGCACCGCAGCGGACTTTCGGATGTTGCGGTGATCGGTTTTACTTGTTTCAGGAGAATCGAGTATTTCGCTCATGCCGGTAACCTTACGTTCAAACAAATATTCGTATATTATACTAATTAAACAGATATTTTATTGTGTTTATGAAAAGCTTCAGCCAATTTCTTACAGCGGTTGTGATGGTGGCAATGTCCATCATCGCCCATGGACAATCGTGTGCTATCGATCGCGTACCCAGTTCGGCCACGGTGCCTGTTGCCGGCGGCCAGACATACCCCTTTTCAATTATCCGAAATGGTAACTGTACTCCTGTATTTTCCGTGAGTCACAGTTGGTTGACGTACACCTACTCCGGAGGATTGCTTCGCATTACTGCTGCAGCAAACACGGGACCTTCCCGGGTCGGATATGTATATGTCGATAACAAAGAGTCGCTGAAGATCACCATCAGTCAGGGATTTATTCCGGTAACGTCAGTAACCGTCACCCCCGCTAAAGCTTTTTTGAACGTTAATGAAACCCTATACCCCACTGCAACGGTTTTACCCACGAATGCTTCCATGCGTTGGGTTAACTGGTCGTCCAGCGCGCCTTCGATCGCTACTGTTATCAGCGGCCAGGTTAAGGGTGTTGCACCCGGTACTGCAATCATCACGGCTACTTCGGGAGATGGTTTAAAATCAGCTACCTGTGTTGTTACCGTGTCTGCGGAGCCTAAAGCATTCACCTGGAAAAATGTGGACGGAAACAATTGGATCAGTCCTGTTAAAAATCAGCGAACTCAGGGTCCTTGCTTTATCTTCGCAGCTGTCGGGGTTATTGAGATGAAATACCGAAGGCAACAGATGAATGCCACATTGAACGTTGATCTGTCGGAAGGCTGGCTTCATCCCACCTGTTCCGGAGTATGGGAAAGCATCCCGCACACATTTGATATCTCGCAAAACGAAGGCATCGTAGATGAACAGTGTTACACGTACGACCGGTCGCAATACGGGGGCGGCCAGTCGCTCAACTGCGATAATCCATGTACCAGTCCACAATACAAGATGAAGATATCCGGCTATACGTGCCTCAATTTGCTGGCCGTAGCAGCCAACGTTCGGGCCGATGTGTTAAAGCAAACCATTCGAACACAGGGTTCCGTTGCGATATCATTTCATCACCCGGGTTTGCACAATGACAGGATGCACGCGTATGAATTATATGGCTGGCGGGAAAACACATGGATCATGAAAGACAGTTGGGAAAACGCCATGAACGAAAACCTCGAGACGGAGATTGATATTCCCGATGTACTGGCATCCACCGAAACAAATTTTGTGGCGTGTTATGTAAACGGCATCGCCAGTGCAAATGGCCGGATTGGCGTGAGTTCAACACAGGAACCTGAGACGCTGGTAGATTTTGACGGGTTACCAACCCTCTATCCTAACCCGGCCAATACAGAAATTAAATTGGCGAATATCGAGGCCGAGGGTAACGTGGAAGTTTACAAGACGGATGGCGTTTTGGTATACAGCGGAAAACCCGCGAATGGCACCCTCGACATTTCAGCGTTTACGGGTGGTACATACCTCGTTAAAGTTACAGAGAAACATACGGTGCGGGTACTGAAGTTTGTTAAACTATAATGCACAGAACAGCTCTCGTGTTGCTCCGAACAACGCATCACGGCAATACATTACTCATCCTGTAGTAATTGTGTGCGGTATTTGCCCGCAGCGCTAATCCATTCGCATCTCAACTCGTCAGAACGTAATCGGATGAATGGCATCATGCTTGGGGTACGGCAGGCAAATCAAACTACACACTGCTATGTTCTACCACGTACAAAAACTCATCAATCCAATCGTTGCCGATGAGCCGGATCCGTCTGCCGCAAATGCTCTACAGGAAGGCCTGGGCGGGCAGTTTGGCGAAATGCGCACCATGATGCAATATCTTTTCCAGAGCTTCAATTTTCGGGGCAACGGCAAACCATACCTCGATCTCATTCAGGGAATCGGGATCGAAGAAATCAGTCATGTGGAACTAATCTCCAAAACCATTTCCCGCTTACTGGATGGTGCACCCGAGTATCACGGAAAAAAATTCGATGTACCCGGAAAAGGCGGAACAACTCCGATGGCGATGGCCAAAGAACAAATGAACCCGCATCATTTTATTGCCGGTGCCCAGGGTGCATTACCCGTTGATGCAGCCGGAAATCCCTGGAGCGGATCGTACGTGCATTGCAATGGTAATCTCGTGTTAGACCTGCTCGACAACCTGGTGCTGGAGTCTACCGGGCGACTGCAAAAGTGCCGCATCTATCAAATGTCGAGCAATAAGACGCTGCGCGCGACCGTGGCTTTCCTGATTGCGCGTGATGAAGCGCACGAAATGGCATTTGCCAAAGCACTTGAAACACTCGGAGTTGACTGGGGAAAGGCGTTACCCATACCCAAATTCGATTCCTCTAAATACCCCGAAGTGAAAAAATTGATCGATGCGGGGGTCAACCGCGAGCAATATCATTTTCGGTTAGACGATTCACTGATGAGCCAGATTTATTCCGGAAGCGCACCGGCCAATGACGGCACGAACCTGACCACACTGAAAGAGCCGAGAGAATCCTATCCCATTCCCGAAGCACCGGAACGACCGGAAGAATTCTCGCCCGGCCTGGATCCCGAATTACAGGAACTTGCCGATGCATTAAATACACTGAAGAAAAAAGTTATCAAGGACACCAAACGGTAGCCAGGAGGCTTCCTGCACCAACGCCCGCTTAGGAGCGGTGTTGAAGCGAACACATGAAAGTATTCATTATTGATGACGATCCGGAAGAAATTGAATTTATGATCGAAGCGTTGTACGAGATACACCCTTCTATTGAGTCACAGGTATGTACCGATCCCGAGGCAGCCTTGGTACTGCTGGCTGGAGCAAGCGTTGCTCCGGACATTATTTTGCTTGACAACATGATGCCCACCTTTAATGCCGTTGAAGTGATTGATAAACTGATGCGCCTGCCCACGCTGGTAAAGAGTAAAATAGTTGTGCTGTCGTGCGATGTTAATCCCAACGATACCGAAGTAATGAAGGGTCTTTTCGTACCGATATTTAAAAAGGATAACACCTTTTCCGGGATGGTTGAAACCTTACGGACGATTATACTGGGAGCTGTGGGATGACAGACGGAAACCAGCCCGCGCTATACTGTTGGCGTCTTCATGAGCTTTCCTGTTCCCACGATCGCTTTAACCAACACCTTTAAATCGATAAGGGTAGCTCCGTTTGTGATGCACGTCAACAAATACTGTTGATCAATTTTACGAAGGTCATCGTTAGGAAAGGCTTTCCTGAGTTCCTTCATTGAAAACTTCAGAAAACACGTATTAATCAAGCTTTTATCACGAATCGTCATTCCTCCTGCTTTACCGATGTAAACTTGCAGATTCCGGCACCAAATCTGTTACAGACGGGGCGTCATCGTATTGCAAGTTTCACGGATAACGTTCGCAACACTCGGTTAACAAGCACCGCTATCCGCAAAAAAAATACGTGGTTCACCCTTACAACTTTCCGCAACAACCTTGCATGATTCCCATATTGACACTTCACCATGCCTTTCTGCACCTGAAACAGGCGTTCAGAAGTAATAATAGGACAAACTGTATGTTTGATAGAATTAAATCGTTACCATTGATGTTTATCGACTATAGACAAGCAGTGACCCTGAAGCTGCCGCACTACTCATGATTTAACACAACACGCTTGACACAAAAAACACCTACTTTCTCCAGAACTAAACTGGACTTCTCCCATACGCTAAACAAGCGTGTAAACGAGTATTTTAATGCGAATAACCTAAGCCGTCATGGGAACATGGAAATGTTTCTGAAAACTGTGGTTATGTACCTGCTTTACTTTGGGCCGTACGCGTTGATTGTAACCGGATTGGTTAGCGGTGCATTGCCTTTGATCGCACTGGCGGTGGTGATGAGCCTTGGCCTGAGCGGCATCGGATTATCGGTCATGCATGATGCGAACCATGGGGCGTATTCGCGAAAGAACTGGGTCAATACGCTTGTCGGATATTCCCTTAACCTGATTGGCGCCAACGCATTCGGCTGGAAAATTCAACATAACGTACTGCATCACACGTATACCAATGTGCATGAAGAAGACGAAGACATTGAACCGCGCGGAGCAATCCGGATGTCGCCTCACGCCAAATGGAAGCGCATTCATCGTTTCCAACATGTTTATGCCTGGTTTCTTTACGGATTGATGACCATTGTGTGGATGACGTTTAAAGACTTTGTACGACTGGCGAAGTATCAGCGAAACGGTTTGGCCGAAAAATACAAAGCCAAAATTGTTCAGGAATGGATCATTTTGATCTGCACCAAGGTGTTTTACATCGGCTACATTTTTGTGATTCCCCTGATCGTTACCTCATTATTCTGGTGGCAAATTTTGATCGGCATTTTTATCATGCATTACCTTACCGGATTCACACTTGCCATAATTTTTCAGCCCGCACATGTTATTGAAGGTACGGAGTTCCCGCTGCCCGACGATGCCCGGGTGCTGGAGAACAATTGGGCAATACATCAATTGATGACGACAACCAAT
Source organism: Cyclobacteriaceae bacterium (assembly GCA_016786495.1). Taxonomy (GTDB): domain Bacteria; phylum Bacteroidota; class Bacteroidia; order Cytophagales; family Cyclobacteriaceae; genus UBA2336. The sequence goes on along the minus strand of JAEUUJ010000075.1, from coordinate 39,414 downwards.
TTCGGAAACCGTAGCAAGTGGTTTTCCTGGTACGTAGGCGGACTTAACTTTCAAATTGAACATCACCTGTTTCCAAACGTGTGTCACGTGCATTACCGGAAAATTGCCGGAATCGTGGAACGTACTGCAAAAGAGTTTGGCCTGCCCTACAAGAGCTCGAACACGTTTTTTGGTGCATTGCGTGGCCACGCCCGCCTGCTCCGGCAACTCGGGTTAAAGCCCGCTCATTAATTCGCCCCGGGAGCATAGCCGTGTAAGGTCTTTGCCGCGTTCCCGTCGGGTAAGGCAGTTATCATCCGCACCAGTTGAATGATATGATCGAAGCAACTGGGCTTCGAAATGAAGGCCACCGCTCCCAGCCTGGCAGCTTTTTCGATATCGCTGATGGCAGATGATGTCGAGAACATAATTACCGGAATCTCACGAAGGCTGACATTACGCTTCAAACGCGTCAACGTCTCCCACCCGTCCATGGCCGGCATGTTGACATCCAGCAGGAGCAGCTCGATATCGCTACCCGCGTCTGATTTTAACTGTTGAAGCGCATCAAGACCGTCTGATGCAAATCGCACCGCCACAGGCGCAGTTGCCTGAGAAGCAGCTGCAGCGAACAGATCACGATCGTCCGGATCGTCATCAACAACCATAATTCTGGATATTCCCATCTCCCCCATCGGTTAATCTATCGAAGTATCAAAAATCTGCAAGACGCCATTTACGTAACCTGATTAACTACCGCGACGCAGCAGAAACCATTACTCATCTCGTTTATACCATATCCGAACAACAAATTTGCAGTATTCCCAAACAGATACCTTTACAGATCGCTTCACAAAAATTTATATTCTTTACAGATTCCGGACTTCAACAAGACTTTTTTTGAAAAACAACATTGGCAACGTCTTTGATTAACTAATTTCACTGATAAATCGAATCCTGTTACATGAAGCTCTACATAAAATATATGGTTAGCCTGCGCTGCAAAATGGTGGTGAAGGAGGAGCTAAAAAAATTAGGATTTCGACACGCACAGATTGAACTTGGACTGGTTGAAACCGATGAGGATATCTCCGCTATTCAGCGTGAAAAATTAAAGGTGAACCTTGCCAAATCAGGGTTAGAACTCCTGGACGACAAACGAAGCATCCTGATTGAGCGCATCAAGAATGTTATTATCGAAATGATTCATTATTCGGACGAAGTTCCACATGTAAACTACTCGGAACACATCAGCAGTAAACTCAATTACGATTATACATACCTTTCGAATGTTTTTTCCGAGGTAAAAGGAATTACCATTCAGCACTTCATCATTCTTCACAAAATCGAGCGCGTAAAAGAGTTATTGTTGTATGACGAACTGAATTTAACCGCAATTGCCGAAAAACTCCACTATAGCAGCGTAGCACACTTATCGAATCAATTCAAAAAGATCACGGGACTTAGTCCGTCTTTTTACAAAAGGATGAAGAAACAAAGAACCAGCAACCTGGAGAACATTTGATCTATGTAACAAAGCGAGACCTCTTTATAATGCCCGTTCTCGGCACACGTTGTAATTTCGTCATAATTTCCGCTCAGCGTCATGCTATCCCCAGGCCCGGAAATAAGGTTTGACAATAAAAGGCTTACCTTACGGGTGTCGTCCTGGTTTTCTGCGCCCGGCACACCATTAATTTAACATATCATGACAACACCAAACATAGAAGTTGAACGCGCAAAAGCCTTTATTATCGTTGAAATATTGGAATACATTCCAAATTCGGTTGTAATCAAGACCATCATTCGCAAAACGACCGGGAACGTAACGGCTGTGTCGTTCGACTCGGGTGAGGCCCTTGCTGAAAAGATTTCGCCTTTCGAAACCTTTGTTCAAATCATTGATGGAGAGGCGGAAATCATGGTTGAGGACCAATCGCACTTCCTTAAAATCGGAGAATCCTTTATCATTCCTGCCCACGTCAGAAACACCATCAAGGCGAACGTGCGGTTTAAAATGATCTCGACCATCATCAAAAATGGTTACGATGAGGTCTCGGTGTAATAAACGCTTCGCAAATTTCTGCATTTAACCTCCTGCGCAGCCGGTCGTTCATCTATCTTTAGACTGAATGTGACATTCATGTAAATTGTCACGTGGTAATTGCAAGAATATCCAGTTGAGTCCCCCATCGGCAATCCGTGCAATTTTTCTGTTGCCATTCCGGTGAGCAGTTAATTCCTCAAAGAAGACCCCGTGATGGGAATCGTGTATCGCTCATAAAAATAAAGAGTGTCGTGAACGCTCCCATACTGAACCTTTGTGTTCACACACGATTGTTATGCGACCGTAAATTGGTAGCATGAATGTTGACACCCGGGGTATCAAACAATTATACTTTATGAAGAACATTCTAAAATCACTCTTGGTAGTGATAGCAGCCACCTGCTCGGTAACGGCCTTTGGCCAGCGCGGAGCGATCGGCTTTCATGCTACCGTTGCAGAATACGATGGCGACCTGAACGGAAATCAGCATCACTTTTACAAATTCTCTGATCCGAAACTCGGGGGCGCGCTCTCCCTGCAACAATACCTGAATCCCTCCTTTAACCTGGTCGAAAAACTTTCGTACAACCGGGTGAACTATCAGAATGCCGATAGAACCGTTGGTTTTAAGTCGAATATTTTCGCCCTCAACCTGACGTTGAAATACAAATTCAACAACGGATATTTATTCAAGGAAGATGCCGCCATATCACCGTTTTTGATTGCGGGCATTGGCGCAACGCGCATCAACTCTAAAAGAGATACCGAACTAAGCGACTCGAAAATTTCCAATGACCTGTACGAAGCCAATGTTGCGGCTGGCGTGGGCATACTCTTCCAGTTTAACGATCGTGTAGGGCTTGAACTTGCCAATACCATTAATGCTCCGCTGAACGACAGCTGGGATGGCGTTAGCCGCGGTGGAAAAGACCTTTACCTTCAGCATAGTGCCGGATTGGTTTTCAGTTTGCGCAAGCCAACCGACACCGACAATGACGGAGTTCCCGATAAGAAAGACAAGTGTCCTGACACACCTTCAACCGCCAGTGTTGATTCAAAAGGCTGTCCGGTGGATGGCGATTCGGATGGCGTAGCCGATTACCTGGATGCATGCCCAACGGCAGCCGGTACATTTGCATTGAACGGTTGCCCGGATCAGGATAAAGATGGTGTTGCCGATAAAGACGACACCTGCCCTACGGTGCCGGGTATCGCCCGCTTTGCCGGTTGTCCCGATTCTGATGGAGACGGAATACAGGATTCAGAAGACCGCTGCCCGAACGTAAAAGGTCTGGATATCTTCAAGGGGTGCCCGGATACCGATGGTGATGGCGTGGAAGACAGTCAGGATAAGTGTGCCGATACACCCAGCGGAGTCAAGGTAGATGAATCAGGTTGCGTGATGGACACAGACGGTGACGGAATTAACGATCTGGAAGATAATTGTCCGACCATTGCCGGAGTTGTTGCCAACAACGGATGCCCGGAACTGAAGCCGGAAGTGAAACAATTGTTTCAAAAAGCATTACAAGGCATTCAATTTGAAACCGGAAGAGCGACCATCAAAAAGGTATCGTTCCCGATTATGGATGCCATTACCAAGGTAATGCAAGACAACCCGAGTTATAAATTACTCATCAGCGGATACACCGATAACGTAGGTTCCGATCAAACGAATTTGACACTGTCAAAGAATCGCGCAGATGCAGTAGCAAACTATTTAATCACACATGGCATCAATCCGCTGCGTATCTCTTCAGCAGGTTACGGAGAGACCATGCCGGTGGATACCAATGAAACCGCTGCCGGACGCACCCGCAACAGACGAGTGGAGTTTAAAGTTGAATTTCTTAAATAAGTCAGACTGACATCCGGAAGGCTCCCCAACAGGAGCCTTCTTTTTTTTCAAGATAACGTGCCGGAACGATCTCCGCCCCTCGAAAAGGTAGTTTGCTCCGGCTCGACCACATAACGTGGTGAACGATTTGCGCAACCGATAGTAACCGCATGGAGCAGTATGCCGGAGAAGGCCGAATAGCCTGCATTGGACGTGTGGAATCACGCAGCAAAGGAAGTAATTGACTCATGCTGGGGAAATACTTCCTGTTATTAACCAAACTGCATTCAACACGTGATGCAACATGTTAAATAATTTATGGAAACCAAACGAAAGCCCTTTTACGAGAAATTAAGTTTCAACTTGATTTCAATTGCACTGATCCTCACCGCGCTTTACCTCGGTCAGGGTGTTATTCTTCCTATTCTCTTCTCTGTATTACTATCGACCCTGCTGCTTCCCGTTGTCAACTTTCTTGTTGCGAAGCGAATCCCGAAAGCGATTTCCATCCTTCTTCCGTTACTGGTCTCCATCGTGGTAGTGGCCGGCATCTTGTTCCTGCTATCGCGACAGATAATTCACTTCTTTGATGACTCGGAAACGTTAAAAACACGTTTCACCGAATTTGCCACCCAGGCTCAGGAATGGCTGGGCAACCAGTTAGGGCTTTCAGAAGCTAAGCAGGCAGATTACCTTGAGGACGGTATGTCGAAGTTGAAAACACTGGCACCTAAAGCGATGAGCGCAACATTTCTTTCACTCACAGGACTTTTGACCTTTACGTTACTCATTCCGATTTATACCTTTCTCATTCTATTCTACAAGGAAACCATCAAAAAGTTTCTTGTTGACAGCTTCAGCAATGCGAGCGAGCGAAGAGTAGAAGGAATCTTATTCGAGTCAACCATGGTAGCACGGGCTTACGTGCTGGGCTTGTTCATTGAAACGGTATTGGTATTTGCACTTAACGTTGTCGGTTTCCTGATCCTGGGTATTCGCTACGCGGTGTTTCTGGCACTACTGGCTGCGTTGCTCAACAATATTCCGTACATCGGCATCATGGTGGCGAACGTCATCTGTATTCTGATCACCTTGGTTAGCTCTGAAAACGCAACCGATGCGATTTGGGTAGGTGCTATTCTGGGCGTAGTTCAATTTCTGGACAACAATTTCGGAATGCCGTTGATTGTTGGAAATAAAGTGAAGATTAACGCATTGGTAACCATTGTCGGCATCCTGATCGGAGGTGTGATCTGCGGTGTACCCGGAATGTTCCTGGCTATCCCCGGACTGGCAGTAATGAAAATCATCTTCGAGAAAATTGATGACACCAAGCCTTGGGCAGTGCTGCTATCGGATCAAACATCCGAGAAAAAGGTAAAGAAGCTGAAGTTGTGAGGTTGGGTAAAAGCAATCTGCCTTAAAAAATACAAAACGCTGTTACAGTAACGCAAAAAGTGAGGACAAAGAGCTAGTTGGTAAAAAACTACTCGCCAGAAAGCTAAGAGATAAACCAATCATCAACGACATGCAAATTTTTCTTAGTTCGTGTTACAGCTGTGTACCACCATTGATAGATTTGAGGCCTGGGTAATCCCTGAATTTTGTTATCTAAATACAAATAAACATTATCCCACTCACCGCCTTGACATTTGTGACAAGTCAAGGCATACCCGAAGACAGATTTAATTGCATTGAGGTATGGATCAGTAAGCATCTCATCATTAAACTGTTCATCGCCTTGATAAATACCTTTAGCCTTCATTCGTAAGTAGAAATCCAACATTAATTCACGATGTTGTTCAGCGGTAAGATTTGTATCCTTCGTGTATAATATCTCTTCAATCAAAAATGAAGATTGTCTAATTTTTGAAAACTGCTCCTGAACCTCCACCCATACAAATGTTAATCCACACCGCTTTTCTCGATGGAGAACGGCCTTTACAATTACATGATCGCCATTTACAAGACTGGATAAATGATTGTTTTGAGTCACCATTAATAAATCACCAACCGAAACCTGACTTTCCCTTCCCAATGCTGACCTGACAATTTTGTTAATATCGTGACAATGGCTATTTGTCTGGCATATAAGAGTTGCACTATCAAAACCATTGTCTCTGATGTCTTTAATGTAAGCACCAATCAAACTCACATGCGAATCGTGAAATTCTACATTCTCAAATCCTCTCAGGGGTAACTTGGCCCATTTTTGTGCAGGGTTTGCTCGGAACAGTTCGCGAATCCCGAATGAAGCTCTAATGATACCGCTGTCATCGCTCTGTCTGATGATGTCAGTTAACTCAAACTCAGAGGCTGAAAGTGAGAATTTACTTGATATGTAATCTTTTGACAACGCCGGCGAGGTACTTTGCTCAATTGGAGGCAACTGACATGGATCACCCACAAAAATATATTTCCCCATTGTATCATATGTCAATAAATCGCTCAACAAATCACCACTTCCGAATTTGGCGAACGAACCCGCCTGCTCATGGGCATCCGAAATCATAGATGATTCGTCAACAATATAGATCGTCTCTGCTGTCGAATTCATTGTTTTTAAGTCAAAGACAAGTCTGATCTGCCCATTTTTAGACTTCGACTTACTCATTTTCTCCAGATCAGCACTGAGTTCTTGGAAGCGATAGATGTGACTATGAACGGTACTTGATTTATTTTGTGTTTTATTGGATAGAATCTTAGATGCTCTGCCGGTTGAGGCGAGAAGCACAACATCGATTCTCTGCTGATTAAGCCAATTAATCAAGCCACTCATTAAGGTCGTTTTTCCAGTACCCGCGTATCCATTTAGAATAAAAACTCGCTGATCACTTTTTATAAAATCAACGATCTCCTGAAACGCTCTTACCTGCTGCGACTTGAGTTTGAAGTCGAAGTATTTTGAATAGTCTATCATCTATATTTTTCAAAAGCAAAGTTTGATTTGATTAAAGCCTGTTTTTATTTGTTTAGTGGCTTTGATCTTTATTCAAAGATTGACATTACCTGAAAGATTTCACCCATTATACCAAACGTAGTTAAAGCAAGGCCAAACGCTAACAGTTTCTTGTCTGGTAACAGCTTGGAAAAAATGTTATAAGTTACAGTTGCAGCAAACCAACCAGTAAAAAGAAATAACCAGATTTCATCAATCACTTTGTAGGGGTTGTCATCTGGAAGCTGACCAACAAAGAGTCCAACAATCATTGGGACGACCATACAGAAACCAATTAGCCAAAACTTGAAACGGTTATACTTATTGAAGAAAGTATCCGTTCTTTCAAGATAACCCACAACTTGCTTTTGAATTCTTAGGTGCTTTTCCTGATTAAAAATTTCAATGATGGTTAAAACAAAACCCACTATTTCAAGGGGTAAAGAAGTGAGTTGTATTAGATCGGTAGCTACCTGTCCCATTATTTCTTCTTCTTTTTTACAACCTTCTTCTTCACAACCTTCTTATCCTCTGTCAACGATTCAATCAATTGCACTTCTAACTTCTCAGTAAGACCGTCAAAGTACTTTTCAGCCAATGCAATGAAATCAGCAATGAATTTTGGATCAATGATTTTGAATTTTCCTGATCCAGCCCTTTCAAATTTGATATATGGAGACTTGGACAGGAATACATAGCCATCTTGTCCCGTTAGATTTGGTTTGTTCTTTGGATTAATATTAGCATCATCGTGTACAACAGCATTTCGAACTGCATTGTACTTCTCAATCAGTTTCCATTGGTCATCTAAATGGCTTAAATCAATTTTGACGACCTTTTCAATATACTTCCGATACGTGGCTATGTTACCGTTAGCCCGAATATCTTCAACCGTAAGCGTATGCTCTTTGTAATAAAACTGACATACTTTTTTAAGTAAGTACTCAAACAGCGAAACAGCCGAAACAAAAGTAGTGTTGTACAAGATTGCCTTGAAAGCTTCACCGTGTCGTGCTAACCCTTCACTATAATATTCATCAATTTGATATAATGATTCTCTATCGTTCCTGTACTTGAGCTTTTGCTGCTTCATTTCCTCCTTCAACCTTTTTGTTTCTTTAACAAGCAAACCGGCAGTGCTTTCTAAGAAATCAGTCAATAAGAAGAATTCTATTGATATGTCGTTGTTAAGCCAAACAAAAGCTAATTCTTTGTTGGTTGGGTAGTATCTCCTGTTAGTCATTCGAATAATTTACCGGGTTGGGGTGCTACAAAGATATGTATTTCAATTAGTTAGCTAGTACGTGCCCAAGAGGCGCGTAAAATATTATTCCGCATCTGGATTAACTTCATCATTATAACCTTCAAAGATTTCAGCGTAAACATCTGTCGTATCTCTAAATTCGTGTCTTATGCCATAACGGCCTAAGACGTGAGAAGCAAGCATCAAGGTCTTATATACATAGCTTAAGGCCTCTTGAAGTTGGAGCAGTTCAATCTTTCTGCTTCCGGTATTCGAGTTTTCAAGCTGTTGGGTGACACTCGAATAATGAACATAAGTTGAATACAGTTGCCAAAGCGTTAAAGAATGAGCGTTGGCACGACTTATTCCGTTGATCGGAAGTTGTGTAATGATATTAGTAGTAGCTATAAAGGATTTCCATTCTCGCCTGGCTACATTTTTAAAGTATATATCATTTGCTGGATTGTCGTAAAAGTCCTGAAGTTCTTGTTTATAATACTCTTCTGTCGGCAAACCCGGTGCAGTTCCTTCAAAATACTTTACATTAATATCCTTTGAATTCTTCACCATCTTCAAACGTTTATCGTAAGCTGTTGCTGTATGTTTAATAATATCTGATTCCTGCCATTCCCTTGATTGGTAATACAAAAGCGTAATAAAGTCATCCAGCAGGCAACGCAAAAGAATAAAGGTAGCGGTTTGGTTCACATGACTTTCGGTAGCAAGATTGGTTTGCACTGACCTTAAAACTCCAGCTTGCCTTTGAAGCATACCTAAAATATACTTTTCCTTTAGTGTTACCCTTTGCCCTAAAGCTTGTGCGCAAATGTCCATTGCAATATCCCTTATGCGACCAGCCCAATTTGCTAACTGATCCTGAATTTCTCTTTCAGTATTATTTTCGTCCATAGACTTTTTTATTTATAAAAATACTCCCTTTTATTTTTACGATTCTTCAGCAAAAAACGTCTTGACACATCTTGTCAGAGTTCACACTGACAACCTTTGTCAGAGCTTCAAAAACCAATTGCCAATACTGGACCAACCAGATAGATTCTCCTTTATGGAAGAAGGCGCTAGAACAGCAATACACGCCGTTGCGGTGCGGTATTTTACCAAATGAACGGTATAAGGATGTTGATATAACACCGCACGATTCGGATTATATAGCTTATTATATCGCGCCCCATACCAAGGCTATCTTTTCCACTCAGGAAATGGCAGATAAAGAGTTTGCCATCAGCGTCAAGAATAGAACGTGCAAGTACGTTGATGACGACTTTAACGATGAGAGAATTGTTGAACTGATTGAGAATTAAAGCGGAAAGAGCCGTATTAACCTCATTGATCCCTGGTGGGGGCGGCTTAAACCCATTCATGCCGGCACTGCGTGCCTTTCATTTTTATGTTCCTCGCTTCACCGGGCACGCCCGGTACGCTCGTTCCATAAAAAATGCCTTCTAAGAAGGCATGAATGGGTTTGCGGAGAGAGCGGGATTCGAACCCGCGATACCCTTTCAGGTATACACACTTTCCAGGCGTGCTCCTTCAACCACTCGGACACCTCTCCGGGAATGAGGGCGCAAATATAATCAAATCCGTCAACCGTGCGAGGCCGGCTTCTATCTTATTCGGTAAGCTCGCCCGCAACCGATTTGCTGATCATCGCTTTCACCTGCTCAGGCGCATGCCCGCCCAGCAACAACATCAATTTGGTTACCGCTGCTTCACTCGTCATGTCGGCACCGCTGATTACCCCGATCCGCAGCAAATCCCGGCTCGTTTCGTACCGGCCCTGCAACACCATTCCTCCGGGACATTGCGAGATGTTCACCACGATGATCCCGCTGTCGATTGCAGCCTTAAGCGCATCAATCAGCCATGGCACCGTTGGGGCGTTGCCCGAGCCATACGTCTCCAGGATCAATGCTTTCAATCCGGGAGTCTTCAGGATCGATTCAACAATCGGCCGGCTGATGCCTGGGAAAAGTTTCAGAATTGCAATACCCGCATCGAATGCCTGGTGTACATGAAGCCCGTTATGAGTCGCGGCTTTTCGAATCGCGGAACGATTATAGTCGATCTTCACCCCTGCTTTCGCCAAAGGCGGATAGTTGCCTGAATCAAATGCATCGAACTGCATGCTCTCGACCTTCTTCGACCGGTTACCCCGAAGCAATTCGTAATCGAAGTAAATGCAAACTTCCGGAACAACAGGCACGCCATTCTCTTTCGCGGAAGCAATGTCTAATGCCGTGATCAAATTTTCGCGTGCGTCCGACCGCGGTTCGCTGATGGGCAACTGCGCACCGGTTAAAATCACCGGCTTCGCCAGTCCTTCCAGCATGAAGCTCAGGGCCGAGGCGGTGTACGCCATCGTATCCGTTCCGTGAAGGATAACGCAGCCGTCATGCGTATTATAATGATCGGAGATGATCTGTGCCAGCAGTTGCCAGTGCTCCGGATTGATGTTGGAAGAATCGATCGGATGTTCGAACGACACCACCGTAAGGTGCAGCGACATGGTTCGCAGCGTAGGCAAGTGTTCGAGGATCAACCCGAAATCGAACGGGATCAGTGTTCCGTCTTTATCGTGCGCCATCCCAAACGTTCCACCCGTATAAATAATCAATACTTTAGACCGGGCCTTGTCGGGCGAAGCCGTGTTAACGAGTATCGTTTTCGTGTTCATGCGTTGAAAAGTGTAAGCGCATTGTGCGTAGTCGCCCGCTGCACTTCGGCCAAGTTAGTATTTTTCAGTTCTGCCACGCGCTGCGCAATGAGCGGAATGTATGCAGGTTCGTTGCGCTTGCCGCGGTGCGGGGTTGGCGCGAGATACGGGCTGTCGGTTTCGAGCACAATCCGGTCGAGCGGGACGTGCGGAAGAACATTTTCCATTCCGCCCTTTTTAAAGGTTGCAACTCCGCCAATCCCCAGGTAAAACCCTAGTTTCACGAGTTTTTCAGCCTGTTCTTTTGAACCGGTGAAGCAATGAAATACGCCTTTCAGTTTTCCATCCTGAAGTTTCTCCACGAGTTCCAGTGTTTGGTCAATGCTCTCGCGGCAGTGCACAACAATCGGCAGGTTGTGTTTCCGGGCAAACCCCACCTGAATGGTAAACGCCTCCACCTGCTGATCCCAAAACGTTTTATCCCAGTACAAATCGGTGCCCATCTCTCCTACCGCTGAGAACTTTCGTTTATTCAGCCAGTTCTCCACGATGTACAATTCCTTTTCAAAATCTTTCTTCACATGGCACGGATGCAAACCCATCATGGAATAACACACCGCAGGGTATTTAGCCTCAAGCTCCAGCATCCGGTCGATCGTGGTGTGATCGATGTTCGGCATGAATATTTTCCCGATGGAATGATCCTGTGCATGCCGCATCATGTCATCGCGGTCAGCGTCAAACTCTTTGGCAAAAATATGCGCGTGGGTGTCGATCCAGTAGTCAGACATACTTATAGAAAACAATAAAGCCCACAATAACTGAAATTATCGAGAGAACTAAAACGGACGCAGCGGCCATGTCTTTCACTTTTCCGGCAAGCGGATGAAATTCCTGTGTTACGAGATCGGTGAGATTTTCCAATGCGGTGTTTATTAGCTCGGCCGCGATCACAAGCCCGATCATGATCACCAAAATACACCAATCGGTACCCGATACATCAAACCAGAAACCCAGTGCGGTAACGAGTAACGCCACGCCCAGATGAATTTTCAGGTTGCGTTGCTCCCGCACGGCTGCGGTAAATCCGCGAAAGGCGGATCCAAAACTCTTCACCAAACTCATAACCCGTGTTGTTCAAATGCCTTCACCAACAACTCGTTTGATTGCAAGCAATCAAATCCGGTGTATTCGGCAGACCATTCCAGTGCATCCTCGAGTTCGAGCTTCTCCTGATCAACTGCATAGGCCACACGTTCGTTCATGAACTTTGCTGCCAGGTACTCCTGCTCGGGCTGGCCCGGTGTGGGAATCAATACCGCCTTCTTCTTTAGCACCGCAAGATCCATCAGCGTACTGTACCCGGACCGTGAAACGATTATCTCCGCCTGATTCATCACCTGCTGCAGCTTATCTGAAGTCAAATAATTGTAAATCCTCACGTTGTCGATTTCACTTTGTCCCATCTTCTCGTTCACCATTCCGCGCACAAAAACCGTTGGCACGTTGAGCATCATTACCTGTGGAAGAATATTTTTCTCGAGTAACGTCCGCTGGGGTTCAGGGCCCGACAGCACCACAGCGAGCCGATACCGTGTCGGCTCATCGCGTCTCTCCAATCGCGAAAGCAATCCAACAAATTCCGTGTTCAGGTCTGTGGTCGTCAGTTCACCTGACATGACATGATCGGGCATGTCAGGAACCCACACGGCATTAAACTTGCGAATCAGCCTTTTATGAAAGAAATTAATGAACGAACCCATCCATTTCGTTCCCGAAGGCATAATCAGATTCAACTGATGGGAAATAAAAATCGATTTTACTCTCTTCGACCAGCAACCATACCGGTTGTCGGCAATCACTAGCTCCATATCGTTCTCCCGGATGATTTCTTCCGCCACGCGATGTTCCCGGGCAATCGACTTTAAAAATGCACGGGTTCGCCAAAGCGTAAACAACCAGGCCGGAATATTGCGCGAATACTGAATGTTGTAAGAGGGCAGATTAAAAAATGTAAGATCAGGAAATTCCTTCTTCAGAACATCCAGTGAATCGCCATCGCTGGCAATAAAAACGTGATGCCCGCGCGCAAGCAGCAAACGAATAACCGGAACGCAGCGTGTGGCATGACCCAGACCCCAGTTAAGCGGTGCTATCAGTACGCGCTTACCCATCACGACAGCACGTTAAATGTGTACCCCTTGTTCAGAAAATGATCGATGTACCGCGGCAACGCGTAGGTCATGTTGCGCTCGGCTTTCAAACTGTCGTGAAACACAACAATTGAACCAGGGCGCGTGGCACGGATAGAATTGCCAAGGCATGCTTCCGGTGACTTCGCCCGGTCGTAGTCGTGCGTCAGAACATCCCACATGATAATCTTGTAATCGTTCAATGCGTTGATTTGGGCACGGGTAATTCTGCCGTAAGGCGGCCGGAAAAGTTTGGGCGATTCTGGTTTCACATTCAACGACTTAAAAACAGCATCGCATTGCGCAGTGTTATCGAGATATTCTTCCAAAGACGTTTTCCATCCTTTCAAATGATTAAACGTATGGTTACCGATGGCATGACCCTGATCCATAACTTTCCGGAACACATCGGGATGCTTGCGGACATTATCGCCAATGCAAAAGAAGGTTGCTTTAATCGCGTGTTTCTTCAGCGTTTCAAGAACAAAGTCGGTCGGGCCGGGAATCGGGCCATCATCAAACGTCAGGTAAAGTTGTTTTTCAGTGGTGGGGATGTGCCACGTCAGGTTCGGGTAAAGCCACGGCAAAAAAAATGGCGCCCGGTAAATCATCCCACGCGACAGGACAAAATGGTGATGTCATCGTGGTAGCCCATCCGGCCTTTAAACTGATCAAGGCTCACGATGATATCCTGATGAATCGTTTTCAGGTCTTTCACGTATGTTTCCGGCTGACTGAAATAATCAATAACGCGGTTCACTCCGTACTCGTGGCCATCGGCATCAATGGTTTCGGTGAGACCATCGGTGTAACAGAATAACAGGAACTCATCCAGTCCGGTCACGAAACCTTCATTCAAAAAAGGAAGCGGATGCATGGCACCCAACACGGTTGACCCTTCTTCCAGCAAACGAATGCCGTCTTTCTTTGTCCAGAGCAACGGTGGGTTGTGGCCCGAGTTTACATACACCATTGTTTTGAGGCGGATGTCATAAATAGCAGCGAAGAATGTAATAAACTTCTCTCCTTTTGTATTCTCGAGCACCTGGAAGTTCAGCGCTTCAATAATATCCGTTAAGTTCGGCGTTTGACGAAGCAACGTTCGGAGTGACGCCTGAAAGTTCGACATCATGAGCGCAGCCGGAATTCCCTTACCGCTCACATCGGCCACACAAATCAAAAACTGATTTTTATTGATCGGAATGTAGTCGTAGTAATCACCACCGATATGATCGTGCGGCAGATAACTTGCCTCCACCTTCAACATGTCGGTGTTCGGCAATTTTTCCGGGAACAAGAACTGCTGCACATCGCTCGCAATTTCAAGTTCCTTGCGGAAAGCCTCCTGTTCGAGTTGTCGGCGGGCAAGTTTCTTGTTTTCAATCGCAACGATGATGATGTTACTCAGTGCCTGGATAAACTTAATGCCATCATCGTGTGAATACGCATCGCGTTTATCGAGTCCGCCAACAAAAACCAATGCCAGCGTTTTATCTTTATGCGCAACCGGGATGATGAGGTCGAACACGGTAAAATCACACTCTTTGAAATTTTTGAGGTGGGTGATGTCCTGAATGGTTTTGAATTCGGGAAGCAGGTCAGCGCGGTTGAAGCGTTTCTTGGTTCCGAACGTCACCTTGCAGTCCCACTCGTCATCCAGCACGAAGAGCGCAAGCTTTTCGATGTTCAGGTTAGACCGGAGGGTAAAATTGTAAATCTTGTAAAGCGATTCCTCGGGCAAATTGCTGTTGATCGCCTGCGTGATCTCCAGCAACGCGTTGAGTTCGAGCTCTTTAATTTCAAACTTGCTCTTAATCGACAATTCAGACATACGGTAAAGTTAGCACGAATTGTTCAGAGTGCATAGTTAAGAACTTGTTAACGGTCTGCCCTTCCAGAACGGTGTTCGGAACAGCGCAGCCAGTGCCACGCCCACGGCATAAAGGGGATATACTAACTGCAGGATGAGAAACGAAAGCCAGCTCCAGGGTACTCCCAGCCATTGGCAAACAGGCCGCAGAAAAAACAGTTCCACAACGGCTTTCGCGATCAGCAGACCAAGCATCACATACACCGAAACGTCACCCATCAAAACAAAAAACGGCAACACGATAACCGAAAAATGAAACAAAAAGATGTACACCGCCAGCAACTTGCTGTTGGTGCCATCGTGGTAACGCCATTTGCCCGCCCAGCGCACCCGCTGATTCAAAAATGCCGCAAGGGTCTTTTGCGGAGCCGTTGTAACAAGACTCTCCGGATTGTTATTAAACCGGATGCCGCCAGGATACTTCGCTTCAATCTTGCGCATCAGAAACTCATCATCACCCGAAGCAATGTGTTCGTTACCTTCATAGCCACCGGTTTCTGTAAAAGCATCTTTTGTAAACGCCAGGTTAGCGCCATTGCAAAGCGTAGGAAAACCAAATGCAGCGGTAGCCGCACCGGACCCGATTAAACTTGAAAACTCAATCGCCTGCATGCTTGAGAACCGTGAGTCATCGGTTTGAAACCTGACCGGAGCGAACGTCATCCTGACGGTGTCATCGTGAAAAGAATTATTGATCGACCGAAGCCAGTCCTTCCCCATCCGGCAGTCGGCATCCGTAGTTACCATGATCACGCCATTGGCGTGCCGGATACCTTTTGTGAGCGCCGACTTCTTTCCGGTTGACGCATTGTTGAGCAACTTTGAGCTGATGGGGCCGCGGAGCGCTTCATTGATTACGCCAACGCTGTTATCTTCCGAGTGGTCGTTGATGAGCACCACTTCAAACTTATCGCGCGGGTATTCCTGTTGTTGCAGGTCGCTGATCAGGTTGCCGATGGCGGCCTCTTCGTTGCGGAAAGCAACAATAACGGAGATAAATTTTTCTTTCACCACACCCGGCACCGTCATGCCCATGGCTTTAATCCAGCCCGTTATGAGGCCAAACACCAAAACCACGTAGGATAAGACGATGATGATAAAGACGAAAGTCATTCCTGCAATTTCTAAAATTCTCACCATCTGCCTAACTTGACCGCGTGGGAAAAGTTGTTCGTGAAAAAGTCATCCTGGGCCTGGACCCCGGTACCAACATCATGGGATATGGGGTGATCACGATCCGCGGAAGCAAAATTGAATTAAATCAGTTTGGAATTATCCGGCTGGGTAAAGTCGACAGCCACGAACTTCGGCTCAAGAAAATCTTCGACCGGGTGCTTAGCCTGATCGACGAATATCATCCTGACGAGGTTGCACTGGAGGCCCCGTTCTTTGGAAAGAACGTTCAGTCGATGCTGAAGTTGGGGCGTGCGCAGGGCGTTGCGATGTCGGCTGCGTTGTATCGCGAAATACCCATCGTTGAATATGCTCCTAAAAAAGTCAAGCAGTCGGTAACCGGTAACGGAAATGCTTCAAAAGAACAGGTTGCCAAAATGCTGATGACGTTGTTAACGATCAAAGAAATGCCCAAACTGCTGGACGCCACCGATGCGCTGGCGGTCGCCATCTGCCATCACTACCAGAATGGTGTTATGAAAGCCAAGACTAAATCGTGGGAGGCTTTTATAAAAGATAATCCGGGAAGGTTGAAGTGAGGGGGTTATATCCTCGACAGGATGTCTACAATCCGTTTTGCCGTTTTTCCATCCCACAACTCCGGAATTTCGCCACGCTTCCACTTACCCGACTTTATTCCAATGATTGATTCCCTGAGCTTTGGATAATCATCACCGATAAGTTCATTGGTTCCTTGCGTAACCGTTTCGGGACGTTCCGTGTTTCTGCGCAAGGTCACGCAGGGAATTCCGAGGTACGTAGTTTCTTCTTGAACTCCTCCCGAGTCGGTGATTACCCCAAGCGAATTTGAAATGAGATAAATAAATTCCAGATACCCGAGCGGTTCGATAAGAATGATCTTGTCTGAAGTCCAGTTTATTCCGCTCAGCATTTTCGCAGTGCGCGGATGCACGGGCATGATCACTTTCATGTCACCGGCACTTTCTTCAA
This sequence comes from Cyclobacteriaceae bacterium, assembly GCA_016786495.1. GTDB lineage: Bacteria > Bacteroidota > Bacteroidia > Cytophagales > Cyclobacteriaceae > UBA2336. The sequence continues at coordinate 22,513 of JAEUUJ010000075.1, read as the reverse complement.
TTACCTGGAAAATGCGTTTCAGATTTTCAGAATCATCCACGTTTGAAGGACGATGCAATGTCGCAACAAAATAGTTATGCGGATTTAAGTGTTGCGTTTTGAATACAGCCGGCTGCTTCAGTTTGCCCGAAGACCAAACCAGACTGTCGATCATAATGTTTCCCACAAAGAAAATCTGCGTAGCCGGAATGCCGCTTTTTCTGAGGTTCTCGTTCGCGAATGCTGAGGTTGTAAAGAAATAATCGGTGATAGCGTCTGTAACCATCCGGTTAATTTCCTCGGGCATTGAAAGATCAAACGATCGGATACCCGCTTCAACGTGAGCAACGCGGGTGTTAAGTTTTTTGGCAACAATGCTGCAGGCCATCGTCGAGTTAACATCACCCACTACAATCACAAGGTCGCTTGGATTTGCGATCAGTTCTTTCTCAAACTCCACCATGATTTTCGCTGTCTGCTCAGCCTGAGTGCCGGAACCAGAGCCAAGATTTACATCGGGTTGGGGGATTCCAAGCTCGTTAAAGAACACCTGGCTTAAATTCTCGTGATAATGCTGCCCGGTGTGTACCAGCCGGAAATGAATATTGTCCTCCGGCCTGGATTGTATCTCACGAATCAGCGGTGCAATCTTCATGAAATTGGGGCGGGCACCGGCAATAATCGTTACGGTCACAGTTTTTAGATTTGAACGTAAAATTCTCTTTCTTTGCCGAAAATCAAAGCACCTGGTGATATGAATTTAGGAATGATTCTGAATGCGCCTTATCCGCCCGATATGCGTGTAAAGAAAGAAACCGATGCTTTGATCAAAGCGGGCTTTATAATCCACCTGCTTTGCCTGCGCAGAAAAGGTGATGCCGCAGAGGAAGTTGTAAACGGAGTTCATGTGACCCGTATCGATGCGGGGAAAGGTAACATTCAGCTTGCCTTCTGGGATATGATCATTGCACTCACGTTTCAACATCCAGTATTTAAAAATGCCATGCGCAGGTGGATAAAAAAGAACCATCTCCGTGTTATTCACGTGCACGATCTGCCCTTGGTTGGAACGGCCCTTGGCCTGCGAAAAGAACTTAGCCTGACTGTAGTAGCTGACTTTCACGAAAACTATCCGGAGGGTCTTCGAACGTGGTTCTCGTGGAAAAAAGGACTACTCGTTAAGCTTAAGAATAGAATTTTCATGAACCCGGATCGATGGGAGGCTCATGAGCGCACTGCCGTGTTAGAAAGCGATCGTGTAATTGCAGTAGTGGAAGAAATGAAACAGCGGTTGCTCGCCAAATACAAACCCGCAACCGATACCATTACCGTGATTTCCAATACCGAAGAAAAGGGATTTATCAACCAGGAAGTTGACCCGGAGGTATACAGCAACTTCCGCAACAAATTCAAGATTTTGTATTCGGGCAGCATCGGACCACACCGTGGCGTAGATACAGCAGTGGAAGCCATGCAATATCTCCGGGCATTCCCCGACATTGAATTCATCATCGTTGGCTCCGGAAGCAAGGATGTGATGAGCTATTTAACAATGCGGGCATCGCAACTGGGGGTAACCGACCATGTTCACTTTCTCGGATATCAATCCTTTAAGAAATTTTACTCGTACATGCACCTAGCGGATGTCAATATCATTCCACACAAATCAAATCAGCACACCGATAATACCATTCCCCATAAATTATTTCAGGCGATGATGGCTGCCCGCCCCGTACTGGTGAGCTCAAGCGATCCATTGAAAAGAATTATCGCTACACATCAGGCCGGGTTAGTTTTTGAAGCTGGTAACGCGAAAGACTTTGCCGATAAAATTCTGGAGCTTTACAATAACGAATCACTGGCTCATTCGCTGGGCGAAAATGGACGAAAAGTTACCCTTGAAGGCGAATTAAATTGGGACACCGAACAGCACAACCTGGTGACGTTTTATCGGGAGCTTTTCAAATTGCAGGGATAAATGAAGAACATCGATCGCTGGCGCCCCACGAAATATGTCTGGAAGGGCAAGAAACTGAGAGCCTCCCGGGATTCACGGATGGTAAGCATTTCTTCCCGGCTGATGACCGACATCACCGCGTCTTTCTATCAGCAGCACCTCCCCAACCACGCAAAAGGAAAATTGGCCGATCTTGGTTGTGGCAACGTGCCGTTCTTTCATGTATACAAAGAGTATGTTTCGGAAAACATATGTGTAGACTGGCCGGGCTCACTTCATAAAAATGAGTACCTCGACTATGAATGTGACCTTAATAAGCCCCTGCCGCTGGAAAGCAATCAGTTTGACACCATTGTGATTTCCGAAGTACTTGAGCATATCGCCAACCCGGAGTTAATCTGGCAGGAAATGACCCGAATACTCAAGCCTGGCGGAAAGATTATTCTAAGCGTGCCGTTTCTTTACAAAATTCATGAAGCACCGCACGATTATTTTCGGTACACCGAATTTGCCCTGAAGAACTTCGCGCATAAGAACAACCTTACCATCGTTGCGTTAAAACCGTTTGGCGGATTACCGGAGGTACTCACGGATATCTATGCAAAGAACTTGCTAAAACTTCCGCTCATCGGCAAAAAAATTGCCGCCCTTACGCAATGGATTTGTCTTAAGTTTGTAAACACGGGATACGGAAAAAAGGTATCAGCACGCACAGCTGAAGCCTACCCGCTTGGATATTTCATGATCGTTGAAAAATAAGTATGCTGAAATTTCTTGTTAGTTGTTTACTGTCTTTTGGATTGTTCCGGGGTTTTGTTATTTACTTCAGAATAAAGATTTTAAAGTCTGATTCGTTTAAGATACCCGGGCTTCCCAATCCAATTTACTTTCGGCCGGGCACCGTGGACATCTCTACGTTTCGTGAAATATTTCTGAGAAAGGAATATGCCCTTGATCTCCCGGAGTCTTTTAAACCGAAGCTTATTATTGATGCCGGAGCAAACATCGGGTTTACCACGCTGTTTTTTCTGAATCGCTACCCGGGATCAACAATAATTTCCCTCGAACCTGATCCGGGAAATTTTGAACTGTTAAAAAAGAACTCAGCCGGGTATTCCGGTCTCAGACCCATCCAGAAAGCGCTTTGGCATCAGGAAGGTTTTATCGAAGTGTTCGATCAGGGCTATGGACTAAGAGGTTTTACCGTGGCTGATGCAAGAGAGCCTGGCACGGGATTGCCGGCAACCACCATCAGTGAGCTGTTAAAGACCAGTCAATTCACCCAAATAGATATTTTAAAGATCGATATCGAGGGAAGCGAAAAAGAAGTTTTCGAAGCCGATACAACCTGGCTCAGTCGCACCCGTTGCCTGGTTATTGAACTGCATGACCGCATGAAGCCCGGATGCTCGGCAGCAGTTTTCAAAGCAATCACCCAATACAATTTTGAATTTTCAATCCGGGGCGAAAACCTGATTTTTGTTAATAAAGATCCGGGTTAGCGATACTGTTCAATAGCTTCGCGATACAATTTCTCCAATCGCTCGGTTTGGAGTTTAACGTTAAACTCCTTCTCCACCCACTTGCGCGCGTTTAATCCCAACCGCTCAACGCATGATACGTCACTGAAAACTTTTTCAATACAATTCTGAAGCGTGACCACATCATTCTCTTTCGCAAGAAATCCGTTGACACCATCCTTCACAATTTCAGGAATGTCAGAATGATCTGTTGAGATAACCGCCATGCCGGTGGCCATCATATCAACGATAACCATGGGGGTTCCCTCCTTTCGGTTATCCCGGGTAGTCCGGCTGGCCTGAATAAATACATCAAACGTTGCCGCCAGGGCAATCACGTCCGGATAAGATTTGTAGCCATGCATCGTTACGCGCGACTCAATACCGGCCCGGGAAATTTCTTCCAGTAGCTGGCTCTTCAATGGGCCATCTCCGATAATATCCAGTGTAAACTCAAACCGACTTTTCAGATTCCCCAGTGCCCGGATCGCGATATCAATCCCTTTCTTTTCCAGAAAACTTGACGCAATCAAAAACCGCACGGGCCGTTTTTGCTCGATCTTTCTGGAGACAAATTTTATTTGCGCTACATCAATACCTAAATGATGGATTCTCAACTTGTCGGCAGGACAGCCCAGAGCGATTAGCCGCGACTTCATATACGGACCCAGCACGAGAATCCGATCGGCTTTGCGAAAGAGTTTCGTGTACTTGTGCTCATGTGTTTTTGCAAACGCATCGTCACCGTAAAAGCTGCATATCAGCGGAACGCGGAGAGATCGTGAGAGTCCGATCGACTTCGCTCCCTGATACCCAAAGTGCGCATGAAAAACTCTGATGTCGAATCGTCTGCAAATCTGCTTAAAGAAGGGAATGTATCCCAATACATACAAACACAGGACGTGCCACCAACGCCAGAACTGCGGAACATCTTGCAGGCTATAGAGGTTATCAAGCGGAAAATGATTTACATTCTGTTTTGTTCGACACAAAAACACAGGCTGAAAATCGACCTGATTAATCACTGAACGATAAATCCAGTTTGCAGTTAACGGCAGGTAGTTTGCCGTATAATGCGCGCAATAATCACGCATTTGATTTCTCATAAAATCTTATCGTAGCTTTGATCCCGTCTTCAAACGAAATTATGGGCTGCCAGCCGGTATCCCGTTTAATTAACGAGATGTCGGAGATATAGTCACCTGTTTCGATCTTGCGATCCATCTCCGGCCAGGGTTTAAATCGGACCTTCGCACCCGGAACATTCTCCACGATAAGATTCACCGTGTCCCGCACCGAGATACCTTGCCCGTATCCGATATTATAAATTTTACCAAACATCGAAGATGAGGTAATGCACGACGTGAGCACCGCAACCAAATCATCAATGTGTAAAAAATCCCGTTTTTGATTACCCTCACCATAAATCTCGATTTCTTCGCCGGTTAGTGCCTTGTGAATAAACCAATTCAGGATGCCGTAGTTGTTACTGCCAAATTTCTGGTACGGTCCGTATGGATTGGAAATCCGCAGAATGATGGACTTAATGTTATAAAGTCGTTGGTAAAGCAGGTAGTAGTGCTCCACGGTTAATTTATGGATAGCATAAATCGATTCGGGATTCAGCGGATGCTGCTCACTAACCGGGTTATGCATCGGCTTTCCATACACCAAGCGACTGGAAGGAAACACAAGAATAGCAGACGTATTCTTTTTTCTGCAGGCCTCAAGGATATTCAAATGACCTTTCAAGTTCCGGTCGAGGTCGCTGTAGGGATCCCGGATACTGTCAGACGCACCTGAGCGACCGGCCAGTGAATAGATCACATCAAAACCTTCAACCAGCCCCTCCATGAACTTGCCATCAAGAATACTGCCGCGGACAAGGTTCTTTTTGACATCGGCCGTAAGAAAAGAGTCTGATTCGTCAACCACATCAGCCACAAGCGTAACGCTATGTCCCTGCCGTGATAACGTCTCATATAAGTTCTTTCCGATAAACCCGAGACCACCCAGAATCAAAATACGTTTTTCAGCCATAGCGTAGTTAGTGAATAGCCGGGATAAATTTTTTGTTTAAGAGTTGCTGAAGCCAGATCTCAAACGTTAATGCCCCCATTATTTGTTTTCTGTAATTTCCTTTTCCCTGAAGGTGCGGCTCAAGGAATTCCTGTTTAAAATTCCGGGAGGTAAAATTAGGATAAATTGCCTGATCAACATCCAGCAATTGTCCAATTCGTTTTGCAGCAGCAGGCTCTTTTATCCAGTTATTAACATCGGTATAAGAAGTGGCCATCCCCATTTTATACCGAATCATTTCTTTTACCTTGTAATACTTCTCCTTGACATTCAGCAAGACAGACGGGTGATCATGAATCGGCACACCCGTGCTGGCATTGGGCAACGTGCGGTAGAAATCGGGATATCTTATCAGCAATGCCTTGTCATAAACTTTACTGTTCACCCGGAAATCGTCCGGAATCGAGTATGCAAAGTCCATCAGGTTTACATCCATGAAGGGTAGTCGTTGCGGGATAGTCTTGTTCGCCTCTTCCGCCCCCATCCCAATCATCCTGCGTCCACGATTATACATCACGTAGGGGTCAACCTTCTCAATGTCAAAAAACGAATCCGCAGGATCGCAAAATTCCGCGTAACGGCCGTAGTAAAAATAAGCGGTTGACTGGTCAGGTCGTTTATTCGCAAACAGCTTTCCCTTTTTATTCATATAGGATCCGCCAAGTACCACGTCACCCAGAAATCCGCTCAGGTTAACCGCCATAAGTTGCCGAATCCGATCCATCAGATGGGAATAATGCATGTGGTACATGTTCAACATTCCGTCAGTCTTCCAAACCCCTGCGAAACGGTCTGCAAGCCAATCTTCCGCGCGTATATCAAAATAAACATGTTTAACCCCGGCACGTTCCGCAACTTGCTTCGCCACCAAAACATCCTGACTATCGGGCAATCCAAATGTGTATGTAACCGGGTGGTTCAAATGAACAGCAGCCAAAATAGCGCGCGAGTCCAAACCCCCGCTTAAACCGACCCCAACGGGGTACGCTCCAAAAAATCGCTTCTTATTCGCCTGATCCAGTAACAAACCGATTTGCTGAGCCGCATCATCAAAAGAAACAGCTAATGGCTTCATGCTTGACCAGGACCAATAATGATGCATTCTCAACTTTCCTTCCGTCAAGGCATAGGTGTATATACTTGCCGGCTTGATTAAATCTACGCCATCAAGCCAGGTGACATCCCCTAAAAAATGTTCAAGTTCGATAAAGCAATCAACGACATCTTTTCGTACGCTAACCTCGAACGACTCGATTACCCCGAAACACTTAACTTCAGGCGCAAACGTTAATCGACCTCCTTTCGTTGATAAATAAAATGGCCTTAACCCATAGCGATCCGAAATTAACGACAAGCGTTTTTCGCGAGTGTCATAAATAAGGATAATGAAGATGCCATCCAGTTTTTGCAGGAATTGATCCAGCGATTTGGCAGCGTAATGCGACAATAAAACTTCAACAAAGCTGCCGTTCGAAGCAAATTCATGCGTGTTGTATATCTCACCATCCACCCAGGCAGTTACTCCATCGATCGATGCGCCTGTATCTTTCGTTTCAAGAAAATCAACGTACGACTTATGCACAACAAGATTGGTATCGCTGTGCAACGTATTGATCTGTGTGTGCGGTGCATAGACCGTACACGCTGCAGCTCGTTTTATAGAATCTGCATGGGTGATTTCTTCTCCAAACACTCCTGTGAACCCTGCCATTACTTGTTAAGGGGGTTAAGCAATGTCAACTCCTTTCGGTAAGAAAACCACAGCAACCCGATGCATAGCAAACAATAAGAAGCATGCACTAACACAGGATATGCGGTACCCAGAGAAGGTTCCGCCAGCGCGATCACGAAAAGCAGCGTCAATGGGCCGATCATCAGTTTAAAAGGGTTGAATTTCATATCGTAGTCGTCTCTCAGAAAGATGAACAGCAGAATCATCTCCAACACATACGCAAAGGCGGAGGCGAGTATAATACCATATAAATTCCATTTCAGAATTAACAGGATCATCAGGCCTATTTTCACCACCGAAATCCCGAAACTGATCAATGTGAGCCGATGCATCTTTTTCAGAATATTATACGGGAGTACAAAATACAATCGCATCGATCTGAGAATAAAAATAATGGCGATGTACGGCAGATATTGAATGGCAGCTGCGTATTGACTCTTGTGCACAAACCAGTCGATCAGCCAGGGCAACACAAAGATCGAAAAACAAATGGCGAGCATAATGACTGAAATTTGCCCGTAGAAATAACGATTAACTTCAGGTGTTGAACTTTTCTTTCCGGATTGTCCCGTAATCTGTTTAATTACCCGGGGAAAGATGGACGCATTTAATCCGTTTAATAAAAGTTCAATCGGAGCTAGGCATTTTACAGCAATGTCGTAAACCCCAACAGAAGCCATCGCTGCGGAGGGCATAAAAAATAAAATCACAAACCGGTCGAAGTAATTGATCACCCACTGCTGCAGCTGATACACAAAAGTGAACGCATTAAAACTGGCAGATGTATTACGCCAGGGATTCTTAAAATGAATACCAAACTCCCCAAAAACTTTAAACAACGCCCAGGCTGCTACGGCAAACGTAGCCAGAACGCGAGATCCGAGCGGAGCAAGCAGACTCTCGGGGTATACCTGTAAACCGATAACGGTTAATCCCGCAACGACACCGAATGAAATAACGTTTGACCAGAAGAATGGCCCGGGCTTCTCACGGGTTTGAAGCAGGTTATTGTAGACTTTGCCGATCGCCTGAAAGACACCGATAAAAATCGACATTAATCCGTACGGGTAAAATGAAAGCGTACTATCGGGCCATATTAGGTCAAAAATAATCTGCCCCGCGACCGATAGTATCACGGCTATACCGATTCCCCACCCAACGATAAAAAGAAAAGACGAACTTATGAAGCTTTCCAGTTTATCGCGGTCGCCTTTGAATTCATGATAGTGTATGTACAGTGAACTGTCGAAGCTATAGGTCGTCAATATTTGAGTAAATACCGAAAATGCCAGGCAAATGGCCAGGGCTCCATAGGTATCTGCAGAAAGATACTTGATATAAAACGGCAGCAGAATGATGGCACTGGCCATTGGTAACGCGCCAGCCAGGGTGTAAATCGTTGAGTTCTTTATAAAACTTTTACTGATCACTGCCGCTTATTTAAAATTCCGGTGAGTCTTTCTGTTATTTCGCGTCTCGAATAACCTGATTGAGTTATGTCATGACGCTCGCGTTCATCCTTCCAAACAAGGTAAAAATTCTGAAGAATGTCTATCATCTTCTGCTCATCGGTACTCTCTACCATCTCACCCGCTTTCGCGCGCAGCATCAAATCCGCAGCATCGCCTGCTACCGGACCAACACCCAGCACAGGCAACCCCGTAGCGAGGTATTCGAATAACTTGCCCGGCATATACCCCTCCGCATCTTTGTAGCCTGTCAGAATCAGCAACAACACCGCGCTCGAAGCATAAATGTTCATCAGTTTCTCGTGCGGAACTGTATCGGTAAATCGGGTGATCTGCGAAAGCGTGGGGTTCAATTCAACAAAACTGCGAAACCCGGAATTTACCTGACCAACAAATTCAATTTCGATGGTGTTTCGGATTGCATAGTTCTTATCACACCATGCAGCAACCGCATTCATAAACGGCCGTGGGTCGCACTTTTCGTTTACAATACCGACATGCCTGATCAGAAACTTGTCGGACCGCACGATTTTGAAATTTTTAAAGTCCTCTTCGTCAAAACCGTTTGTTACAAGATTTACGTTCCGACCCGAGAGTCTTTCAAATTGCCGGACATAAAATGGTGTAATCGTGATTACTTCATCAGCCGTTGTTAACACCTCATGCTCAAGTTTCCTGTGTTTTGCTTTGGCGTGGGTGCCAGCTTGAATGCTGTCAAGAAACCCCCATTCACTCCACGGGTCGCGCATATCAACAATCCACCTCAGCGATGGCTTTTGCTTTTTGAGTTTTAACCCGATCAGGTGCATGCTGTGAGGCGGGCCCGTGGTAACAATCGTTTCGATGTTGTTCGCTTCAAGATATGCCCGTAAAAATTTTACAGCCGGCCTGACCCAGAACTTTCGCGGATCGGGAATAAAAAAATTGCCACGCACCCAAATGCTCAGTTTCGAAAACAGTGACGATCCTTTATTAACAGAACCACCCTGACCCGGTGAATTTTTGTTGCCGGAGAAAAGCTTCGACAATTTCCCAAACGCTTCGTACGGTTCCCAAATCGGCAACTTCACAACAACCGCTTCCGCGGGAACGTCTTTCAAAAGAGAAGGGTCTGTAACCTGAGCCGATGGATTTTCAGGCGTAAACACATACGGTTTCCACCCAAACTGCGGCAGGTACTTAACAAACTTAAGCCAGCGCTGAACACCGCTTCCCCCGCTTGGAGGCCAGTAGTACGCAATGATCAGAACTTTCTTATCGGCCATCATGCAATTTACAACGTGCGCGTCACGATTTACGAATTTTGAATGTATTCCATCATGGAACTCACATCGTCAGGTTTAAACCAGCGAATCTGCTCATCGCGCTTGAACCACGTCAGTTGCCGCTTGGCATATCGTCTGGAGTTCCGCTTCAGTAACCTCACAGCCTCTTCGCGGTCGTACTGGCCGTCTATGAATCCAAAAATCTCCTGATACCCTACCGTTTGCAGCGCATTCTTGTGGCGATATGCATATAAACCCTTCGCCTCTTCGAATAATCCCTGAGCAATCATATCATCCATCCGCTTATCAATCCGTTCGTACAGCCGGGCGCGCTCAACCTCCACACCAATTCGTATCACCTTAAAGGGCAACTCCTTCGTTGTCTGTTTTTGAAATTCCGAAATCGACTTGCCTGTGGCCAGTTTTACTTCCAGCGCACGCATCAGCCGCATCGGATTTTTCTGATCGATCTTTTTAAAATGTTCCGGGTCAAGTTCGCGCATCCGGTTTTGCAGCCAAAGCATACCCTTGTTTTCAAACTCCTCGATGAGCTGATCGCGGAGTTCATCGGGCACCTCCGGGATGTCGTCAAAACCCTCCAGCAATGCCTTGATGTAAAGGCCGGAGCCCCCGCAAACGACCACATAATCGTAGCGCTCGAACAGGCTGTAGATTTTCAGCAGTGCCTCTTCGCCAAAGCGGGCGGCATCGTAGTCGTCTGCGATCGAATGACTGTCGATAAAATGATGTGGAACTTCCCGTAATTCGGCTTCATTTGGTTTCGCGGTACCGATCGTTAACTCCCTGTAAATCTGCCGGGAATCAGCCGAGATAATCTCTGCATGAACATGTTTCGCAACCTGAATAGCGAGGGCCGTCTTGCCGGCAGCGGTAGGTCCTACGATAACAATCAGTTTCTTTCCCGTAAAGTCCATCGGGTAAAATTACGATTTATGATGCACGAAATACGATCCGGGAAACGGGCAATAAATTCGTAAATCCAAAATCGTAAATCTTAAATTTAAAAGTATCTTGCGCCCTGTTGACGGATTGAGAACCATGATTAAATACACTGCAGCGTTCCTCACTAAAATCGAGGATATCATTTCAGAATCGGATTACATACTGCGCTACGAAAAAGGAAACTTCAAGTCGGGCTACTGCCTGCTGAAAGACCAGAAAATCATGATCGTAAACAAGTTCTACACCACAGAAGGCAAAATCAACGCCCTCATGGAAATCCTGAAAACGGTGGAACTCGACACCAGCAAATTCACCGAGAAGAGTCAGAAACTTTACGAAGAACTCACCCAAACCGAAGTCAAAGCTTGACCATCACATTCCTGGGCACCGGTACTTCACAAGGCGTACCCGTTATCGGTTGCTCATGTGAGGTTTGCAAATCCCTGGATTATCGCGACAAGCGACTAAGAGCATCGGTTCACATTCAGATCAGCGGACAAAGTTTTGTAATCGACACCGGACCGGATTTCCGCCAGCAAATGCTGCGCGAAGGAATCAATCGGCTGGACGCTGTCTTGTTTACCCATGCACATCGCGATCACACCGCGGGCCTCGATGACGTTCGCGCATACAATTTTCTGCAGAAGATGGATATGCCGGTTTACGGAATGCCGGAAACACTCCACCAGATTCAGAACGACTTTGCTTACATTTTCGATGAACACGGTTATCCCGGTCTTCCCCGAATTGACCTGCGGCCGATAAGTCATAACCCATTCTCGGTTAACGAAGTTGAGGTCACTCCCCTCCCGGTTGTTCACTTAAAGCTGCCGGTGCTTGGCTTTCGCATCGGGGATTTTAGTTACATCACGGATGCAAATTTCATCTCCGAGGAAACCTATGAGAAACTCCGGGGCACAAACGTGCTCGTGTTGAATGCCCTCCAGCAAGAACCGCACATTTCACATTTTACGTTGACGGAAGCAATTCAGATGGCACAAAAAGTTGGTGCACACAAAACCTATTTCACTCACCTGAGTCACAAAATGGGACTCCATGCCGATGTCAGCAAAATTCTCCCGCCAAACATCGAGATCGCCTTTGACGGGTTATCGTTAAACTTATAGTCCATTCGCTACCCGTTATCAGCAGGGTACCCTATATTTGAACGGTAGCTCATCCATAACGAATAACGGTTAACTCAGTTTCTGTGCATAACAATTATTACTTCCTCCGAAAACTCTCTGTACAACTGGAAACCGTTATCAAAGGCGCGGTCATCTCGGAATGCTTCAGTCAGACCAAAGACGAACTCGTTATCCGGTTTGAAATCAAAGAAAAATCGTTTTTAATCAAGGCAAGCCTGCAGTCCGGGTTTTGCTGTTTGTTCTTTCAGGATGATTTTAACCGGGCCCGCAAGAATAGCGTTGATTTATTCGAACCCTTAATTGGCCTGTACGCGGAAGGGATAACCCAATTCGATAACGAACGAAGTTTTTCCATCAATCTTTCACAGAACGTTCAGCTCTTGTTCAAGATGCATGGCAACCGGGCGAATATTGTGTTGTTCCAGGACGGAGAGGCTATTCAACTTTTCAGAAATCATTTAACCACCGATGCCGACATCAAACTTGAAAATCTGAACCGGGAGATCGACTTCAGCTTCGAGGCGTTTGAGCAGCACATCAACAACCTTCCGGGATTGTACTACACGTTCGGGAAACCGGTTTGGAATTTCCTGGAGCGAAATGGTTTCAGTGAAAAATCGGATATAGAAAAGTGGCAAGCCATTCAGGATTTGCGTGCTTACATGAAGAATCCGATGTTCTATATCGCAGAAGTTGACCATAAATTGATTTTAACGTTGTTCCCGGATGGCACTATCCTGCACAAGTTCAAAGAACCGATTCCGGCCATCAACGAGTTCTTTCTGGCGTACTCCCGATCGGCCGCGTTCATCCACGAGAAATCAGAAGCGTTATCGCGCCTCAAAACCAAACTTCAAAACAGCCTGAGCTATCTGGTAAAAGCTAATCAGAAGTTGAAAGAACTTCGGGATGACGCCCATTACAAACAGTGGGCCGATTTGCTGATGGCGAATCTTCATCTTGTGAAACCAGGAACGGAGAAAATTTCGTTGCCGGATTTTTATCACGAAGGCAAGACAGTCGAGATCAAACTAAAAAAAGATCTCAACGCGCAAAAGAACGCAGAAATTTTTTATCGGAAATCGAAGAATCAGCAAATCGAAATTCAAAAACTAACCGAGAGCTTTCATGCAAAACAAAAAGAAGTTGCTGATGCGCAGCAAAAAATCGCAGCCGTTGAAACCACGGTTGATTTAAAAGCGCTGCGCGAAGTAATCGGCAACTCCGGCATCAAACAAAAATCCGAAAAAGAAGAACCCCTTCCCTACCACGAGGTATTGTTCAATGGCTATAAAATCTGGATCGGCAAAAATGCACAGCATAACGATACACTCACGCTGAAGTATTCCTTTAAAGAAGATCTCTGGCTTCACGCCAAAGATGTTCCAGGCTCGCACGTAGTTATTAAATACCAGGCGGGTAAAAAGTTTCCAAAAGATGTTATTGAACGGGCAGCACAGCTTGCGGCATTTAATTCGAAACGAAAAACAGAATCCCTTGCGGCCGTATCGTATACGCCTAAAAAGTTTGTGCGCAAACGAAAAGGCGACCCTGCGGGTGCCGTGGTGGTAGAGCGCGAAGAAGTTATTTTAGTGGAACCAAAAGGAATCTGAGGGGAATGAATCAAACCGACATCGAACGTTTAAAAATACTCGACCACATGAGCGAAGGCGATTACGAAGCCTTTCTCTACGACTGTGACGGAACGCTGGCCGACAATATGATGGCGCATAAGCTTGCCTATCAGGAAGTTGCCAGAAACTACGGGATCGACCTCGACCTGAATATCATTCACGAAACAGCGGGTTGGCCAACGGTTTTGGTGGCGCAGGAGATTTCAAGACGGTACGATGTGCCCCTTCCGGAATCTTTTGCTGCGGAAAAATCGGCCGTGTTTATCGACAAACACATTCAAAAAACCCTTCCGGTGGTTCATGTGTATGAACACCTGAAGAAGAATGTCGGGCGCATAAAAATTGGAGTGGTATCGGGCGGCTCGCGTTCGACCGTTTCGATTACGTTGTCCATCCTCGGGCTCACCGAACTGATTGACGTGCTGGTGTGTGCCGGTGAAACTCCGCTCGGCAAACCGCATCCCGATCCCTTTCTGAAAGCCGCACGCGACCTGGGGGTAGATCCGGCAAAGTGTTTAGTTTTTGAGGATGGTGATCCCGGAACGAAAGCTGCCGAGGCAGCTGGCATGAAGTGGATCCGGGTGGATAAAATTTAGTTGCTTATCTTCACAAGATACCCGAATTAAAAATGCTCGCAGTACATTGGACTCCCGTGGCCAATACGAAACGCATTCTCCGAAATGGAATCGCAAAATCGAAGACTGGTCTTTACTGTTTCCCATTGACAGGTAAGCCGCTTGTAGACCGTTGGTGGGTGAGGTTTTTCAATCATGTCAGACAAAGAAAAAAGTATAACGGCATTGTTTTTAGGATAAGGCAAGAAGATTTACCTGCGTATTTCGGCCATTGGATAGACACCACATCAAAGGATAAATTTGATAAACCCATTCTTTCACTAAAACACCTTAAAACAGAGTTCCGTGAAAATCTGTTGTTTCGTGCAGGAGCGGCCTACATGGAAGAGAAAGGGTTCCTCACCTCGGTAGGTGATTTTGAGAAGGATTTTATCAAAATCGCAAAAACCGAAATCAAGGACAGAAAAAAACTCAAAGAACTCATTTCAGAAGTAGGTCTTGTGCTGTTCACGTTCGAGGATTATCAAATAGTACTTACCAATTCAATTCCCGCCAGCAGGATAATAAAGGTTATATCAGACGGCAGTGAAACTGGTCGACAAAGGCGAAAGAAAAAATTGACTAAATCGAAGTCCCTTATTTAACTCATTAAGTATGCCTATCCCTGTGAGAAATTTCCTCTTCGCGCTTGGCGCGACAGTCGTTTGGTTCTTCATCATGCGGCCCTTCACTCCTCCAAACATTATTGCATTCGAATTAGCCGGAACGGTTGACGCGGCACAAGCCATCATCTCCAACTGGAGCGCGGAACAGATCAGCAACGTGAGAACCGGTATTTACCTCGATTTCGTATTTATCTTCGCCTATTGTTCGGCTTTTATGTATGCGAGTCGCGCGGCTGCGGCTTTTTCCGGGATTGACTTCTTCACAACAATAGCGCATCAGTCCGCGTGGGTCATCTGGATTGCCGGAACGTGCGATGCAATCGAAAACATCTGTCTGCTCAATGCACTGAATGAAATAACCGAGCGAAACGTGGCCATCGCGTATTACTCGGCTACTGTCAAGTTCAGCATCCTGCTGGTAACACTTGTTTTCGTGCTGATCTGTGTAACGGCAGGATTCTTTCGGAAAATTACCAGCCAAATAGCAAAAAAATAGCTTCTGTTATATTATTTTACAACCAAA
This sequence comes from Cyclobacteriaceae bacterium, assembly GCA_016786495.1. Classification (GTDB taxonomy): domain Bacteria; phylum Bacteroidota; class Bacteroidia; order Cytophagales; family Cyclobacteriaceae; genus UBA2336. The sequence goes on along the minus strand of JAEUUJ010000075.1, from coordinate 7,004 downwards.
CCATACACATATCAATTACTCCATGGTTAGGGTAAGAACAATTCTAGTTGCCACATTACTTGCATTGCAAACAGTCTTTTCACTGGAACTTCATGCTCAGGCATCAAACGATGGTTATGTTGTATCCCATACCCATGATACCCTGCACGCTAAGGTAGGCTTAAGGTTTGACAAAGGAAGTCAAACTCAGATTTTAACCGTTGTTACCGATAAGACAACAACATACCGACCGGATGAGATTAACGGATTCGGCATTCAGCGCGGTAAAAGTTACATCTCTTTCGAAAACAAATTTCTCGAAATTCTCGTGACCGGTGAAATTGACTTATTTCGTCATAAAAGTGATTTCTATGTGCGAAAAAACAAAGGCAACATCGTAAAGTTGGAACTTAAATATGTGATAAAAACAATAAACGGTAAAACATATAAACAGCAGGACACAGAGTGGGTTGCAACTGTCGCTCAGCTATTCTCAGATTGCCTCAATAATCTTGATCAACTATTACTCAGAGTTAAGTTAGATGAGCGAACCATAACTAACTTGGTAAAAGAATACAACCATTGCACAAAAAAGCCCTTTATCGAACAAAAGAAAAACATCCCGTGGACCCATCTCAGTTACGGAATTCAGGCCGGGTTTACGCAGTCACAGATTACATTCAAAGAGAAAACAAAGCCCGATTTTTTACCTGAAAAATATTCAACCTCCTCCCTAACATTCGGACTTCCATTTCTGTTATCTTTTCCAAGATCCAGCGAAAGAGTAGGGATTCAGTCAGAGATCTTATTTACCAAAAAAAACTTTTCTGAGCGCGTTGTAAATATCAATTCAATCGACACGCGCTATCACGATTCCTACATCGAAATCTACTCAATTTCAACACCGCTGATGTTATCGTTAAATCTGAACAAGGGTGAATACCCGATTTTCTTAAGTGCCGGCACAAATTTCGACTTCAATTTTAAAATTGATTCACATCAATTCAGTGAGATCGTCTACGCTAATACAGTTGAAGTTCAGCCTGATAGAGACTTTATTAAAGTGCCCGCCTTTCAAATGGGATTCATCGGGGATATCAGGATCGCCCACACTTTTGCTTGGTGCTCGGTTGGGATCGCTCTCAGGCATACCATTTCAGTTACTCCTGTTCGCGTTGACGCAACGAACGGTACAACAAATTCCACATCTATACTCTTTACATTAACGAGGCGATGAAAAAACAGTTTTGGTATTTGATAATTCTTCTTACCGGATTTATAACGTGCGACGATGAATCGTACTCTGATAAGAAGTATCCGCGTGTTGAAACTCTGGATATAACCGAGGCCAAAAATGGCAACTTAGTTTTCTCAGGGAAAATAACCTTCCGATCGGATCACAAGATAACTAAACATGGCTTTGTATGGTCAGTCGTGCAAGACCCAAACTTGGAAAAATCATTTAAGGAAGTGACGGAAGGTGCACCTAAAGACAACATTTTCCTTTACGAGGTAACTTCAGGTGTTGTCAACAATACTGTGCAGTATGTTAGAGCTTTTTTGCAAACCGATAATTACGTCATCTATGGCCCGATAGTGAGCTTCAAACCATCAAAAATCCAACCCCTGCTCGAAGAAATTTCTCCAGCAGAGGCAGATGTGAATGAAACTGTTATCATCAAGGGTTTAAATTTCAATCAACTTCCGGAAAATTTCGGAATCTTGTTCGGAGACGTGGAGGGTGAAATTCTTTCAGTAAGCGACACCGAAATTGCAGTTAAAGTACCTCAAGGCCTCATTGATGATCGAAATCTGTCTGTCACAAAGACAACTTTGATAACAATACGAGCCGCTGGGGCAACATTCAAACTAGATCAGCTCTTCACCCTAAGCTATCCAGGTAAATGGACTCAGCTTAACGATTTCCCTGGCACTGCCCGAATAGGAGCAGTATGTTTTAAAGTTGGCGATACCGGTTATTTCGGATTTGGATCATCACGCTGTCCTGCCACTACATACTACAACGATTTATGGAAGTACAATAAGCAGACAGATTCCTGGACACAAATTGCAACCCCAATGGCAGCGCGGGCTACGCCCACTTCATTTGTTTACGGTACAAAAGTTTACTTGGTAGGTGGAAGAACAAATTCCGGGGTAACCAAAGAAGTGTGGGAATTTGATTCGATCTCTGAGGCTTGGACCAAGAAATCCGATTTCCCTGGCGTCATTCAAAATTTTGGATTTGGCTTTGCCATTGGAAACCATGGCTACTATGGGTGTGCAACGTCAGATCACACATGCGGGAATAGTTATAACAATCAGTTTTGGCGATATGATATCGCCACCGATAACTGGACAAAATTAGACGATATTTTTACTGGCGAGGCAATAGGGCAAATTGCAGTAAACACTTCTAACCGGTTCTTCATTCTGAAGGACGTACGGAAGCTATATGAATTTAATGGTTCTAACGAAAAATGGGAGTTCGTTTCTCAAATTCCATTTGCGACCTATAATCCACTATCAAGTTTTAACTTTAATGACAACATTATAGCATTCGGCTCTACACTTCGGCAGGAAGGAGCTCAAATGGTTTACCAGTTCGACCTGAGCACGATGAAATGGGAAAACAGAACCTATCTGAGCGACTTGTATTCTGAGGCGATTGGCGGATTTGCCATTGATAACACCGGAATTGTACTCGTAAACAAAAATCCATTTCAGACTATCGAGGTCTGGAAGTTGGATCCATAGGTTAAGCGTTAAGCTTCTCCTCTTCCTGCTGCGTGATGATACGCTCCTTTTTGATCTCTACCTTGATCCGCACATAGATACTCATGTACAGGTTGGCGATAAACACGAGCGCAAAACCCGCGATGATATATCCGCGCCAGTCGTCCAGCAACAACTTGAAATTGGTGAGCACTAAAAACAACGCTGTCACGTAGTGACTAAAGCAATATTCGCACGTGAAAAGGTAAAAGAACTTCCGCCCGAACAGGCTCTTGTTTTTCTTCGAACGCTCAACACAATACTCATGCACTTCCTTGAACACCTCTTCGTGCGTAACCGTCCAGGCGACACAGGCAATCGGAATCGCTAACGTGAACAGCCAAATCAGTTGGTGGGTTAAACTCATAGGCTAAAGATACTCAAGCGCGAGGCTCTTCCAAGTCGTCATGGTTGTCGCCACCGATGCTGTAACTGTTGTTCTCCTCGTCTTCCGCTCCTGTTTCTTCAGCTTCGTCATCCAGCTCCGAGCCTGGAACATCCAGATCCTTACCCGTAAAATCGACCGGCCTGTCGCGATGCTTCAATTGTTCATCATCACCCATGTCCATACTTAACTCTTCCGGACCGAGCGCTTCCAAGTCTTCGTTGGTTACATCGTACTGGCTTTTCTTGGCCGGCTTCAGATCATCTTCCGGGCCCTCAGGCATTTCTTTGTCCTCCAAGGTTTCGTCTTTCGTGCGACTCATATCCACACGTTGACCGGTTAAAACTTCGTCATCCAGATTACCTTCCAGTCGATCCCCGTTGTTCATAATATCTTCGCTTGCGGGATATTTCGGATAGCCCGGAAATTCCTTCTCCCCATTGGCCTTTGGTTTTGCGGTGTGGCTCAGCTTTTTGGCAGCGGTTTTACGCGCAGCCTTTTTTGCTGCCGGCTTGCGGATCGCATTTTCGGACGCCTTCTCGCTCGACTTTTTCAGTGGTTTTTTGTCGGTTTTCATCTCGCAGATTTTTGATTCGGAGAAGATCAGCAAAAAGTCGTGCCACTACCGGATGCAGCTATTTGACCCGAAATCTGATGATTTTGCGGAATTCGCTTCCCGGGAAGTGGGGATTGTTGTTCGAAGCGGCATCCCATACCAACCCTGCTGTTTAAAAATGTGTCTAATAAGAAATCGCTAACTTTATCTAACCCATGCAGCCCTCCAACGTCAAAATTCAGCTACTGACTTTCGCGCTCATCGCACTGGCTTTCTCAGCCTGCGAAGACGACCGCGTTACCTTAAACAAAAGCAAGCGTCAGGTTTTTGAGGGATCATTTACCGTAACAACAAAGGACAATACGGCGGACGAATCAGCCACATCAACACTGGAGATTTCCGATAGCAGGTTTAAAGGCTTAACGTATAATGGAAGTATTCTGGCAGCCGGAAGACTTACTGTAACGGAAAGCAAAATCATCTTCACGGATACCGTATTTAAAATATATCCCGCAAACATACTTCCGCCACGCTGTTTGAACGGAACCTACGACTACACCTTTGACGGCAACAAACTGCAGATTGGAAATAAATATCCATCCGGAGGGGTTGAACTACATACACTGTACTTGAAAAAATAACTCGTAATGACACGTCACATCCTGGCCCGTGTCCAGAAGTAATGCGCTACTCACTAATCTTCCTGTTATTGCCCGCGTTGTGCTTTGCTCAATCTGAGTTTGTAGTTCTAACGGATAGTGCAACGCTTGCAGACATTCAATTTACCCATCGTTTAGGCCATATTCAGACCGTTACCCTAACGAAAACAGAATGGCTAAACATGAAAAAGGTTGAAAAGAAATGCATCGAGCAGTATAACGAAAATCTGGAGCAAAATTTCAAAAAGGATGGTCGCAATCCTAAGCATGCAAGGGACTATAAAATTATGGCGCTCGACTTTTATAAAATTCAGTATATCCCCTACATAAACGTGCAGGGTGAGAAAGAAATATTTATCAACGGATTCTGCAGCAGCGAGGGCATGAGATGGAAGAGAAGCTTGGTATTTACGGACGATGGAGGCAACTGTTACTTCTCCTTGCGGATAAATTTATCAACGGGAGAATGTATAAATGTCAGCATGAACGGGTACGGATAAAAAAAACCGGACATCATCCGGCTTTTTTTAAACGTTATACAAGGCGAAGCGAGGTGTCCCCCGGCTAAACAAACCGCGGACGCAGCAAATAAACAAACTTACTTCGCCACGTTAATCTTCAGGGTATTGGTGCGCAGGCGCTCCTGAATCGGCATACTGGCCAGTGTAATAAACACATCGCCGGACTGAATATGGCCTTCAGCTTTCAGAATTGCCTCTACATCCGCAATGGTTTCGTCTGTCGAATTGATCTTGTCGTAGTGATACGCACGTGCGCCCCACACCAGGTTAATCGATGTAAGCAACGACTTGTTACCGGTAAATACAAAAATGTTGGCATTCGGACGGTAGGATGACGACTTGAACGCCGTGTATCCTGAAGACGTCATTCCGACAATAGCCTTTGCACCCACATCCTTCGCCAGTTTACACGCTGAAAGCACCAGACTGTCGTGGATAAAGATCGGTGAATTCGGATCCGGATCGCGGAAGCGGAAATACATGTTAGGATTTTTTTCCACGGAACTGATGGTGCGCACCATACTCCGGATAACTTCAATGGGATACTTGCCGGCAGCAGTCTCGGCAGAAAGCATCACCGCGTCTGCCCCATCCATTACCGCGTTAGCCACATCATTCGTCTCGGCACGGGTCGGGCGAGGGTTTTCAATCATACTTTCCATCATCTGCGTAGCCACAATCACAGGCTTGCCTGCACGGTTACACTTCTCCACGAGCATCTTCTGTACCATGGGCACTTCTTCCAGCCAAATCTCGACACCGAGGTCACCGCGGGCAACCATCACAGCATCGGTAGCCGTAATCACATCATCGATGTTGCTCAGCGCTTCAGGCTTTTCAATTTTGGCCACAATGCGTGACGTGGCATTGGTTGCGTTGATGCGGGCGCGCAGATCATCGATATCAGAAGCTTTACGAACAAACGACAGGGCAATCCAGTCGATGTTGTTCTTAAGACCAAGCTCCAGGTCCTGAATATCTTTCTCGGTCAGCGAAGGCGCAGTAACTTTTGAGAAAGGCAGGTTTATACCCTTCCGTGATTTCAACGGACCGCCATAAATTACCTCAGTAACTACTTCAATACCTTTGATGTCGGTAACCTTTAATTCAATTTTACCATCATCAATCAAAATCACATCGCCCTTCTTTACATCGTTCGGGAGGTTCGTATACGAAGTACTGGCGATTTCCTTGTTACCCAGAAGTTGAGTAGTGGTGATCACAAATTTCTGACCGCGCTCAATAACTACATCCGGAGCCATTTCCTGTACGCGGATTTTCGGGCCCTGTAAGTCAAGCAGCAACGCAACGGTCGTTCCTTCTTCTTTATTTATTTCGCGAACAGCATCGATCACCTTTTGGTGATCCGTATGAGAGCCATGAGAGAAGTTTAATCGGAATACGTCTACACCTTCTTTCACCAAAGCGCGGAGCATGTCTTTGTTATTCGATGCCGGGCCTACGGTGGCAACAATCTTAGTTTTGTTGTAAGAAATTTTTTCCATGATTAAGAACTGGAGTGATATTAAAAAATGAAGTTTGTTTTAGATTTTAAACCTTCGAGCGGTATGGGAGCAGCTAACTCAATAGAGGGTACCTGTTTTAGCTGTTCCAGAAGTGTTTCGTGTGAAGCAATGTCCTCCATCTGCACCAAAATTATAAAATCGAAGTGAGGAAATTCGGGCACGAGGTAATACTTTCCCGTGTCGGAATCCAAAGGGCGGTTTTTGAATAGTTTCAATCGATTGAGGAGCGTATTGTGCGCGTAAAAAGAAAATAACTTTTCCTCTCCTTTCTTAAAACCAACGGTTAAATCGGGCTGCCGGATCAGGTTGATGCCCGTTTTCCGGTTAATCTCCCACGCAAGCTTATAACCCTTGGCCGATGACGTTATGCCGATCAGCTGAAAGTCGTATTCATAGTCGATAACAAGCTTACTTTTCTTCATTTTTCACCCGTTTTGGGGGCATTTTCGGCAAAACCGTGCGGATTTGACTATTTTGCTTGAAATATCTTTCTTTGCAGGGATTTTTAAATACTAAAACTGTAAAAACATGTCTGAAATCGCACAAAAAGTAAAACAGATCATCATCGATAAACTTGGTGTTGAAGAATCTGAGGTTACTCCT
>JAEUUJ010000067.1 GCA_016786495.1 Cyclobacteriaceae bacterium | reverse complement strand
AAAAACCTGTTCACTAAACCCTGACGCTGATGGCATCTAAAATCTTTTCAAGCGCTCCGATTTCGATAGAAAAAGGACTCGCAGTTGTTCGGATCATCATTGGCTTGCTGATGGCCTATCACGGACTCGAAGTTTTCGACCGCGAGTTGATGGAGGGTTATGTAACCTGGGATAAAATTCAAGGCCTGCCAGCCCCGCACATCATGGTGTACCTTGGCAAAGGTGCTGAACTGGTAAGCGGAATTTTGTTAACGATTGGTCTTTTTACGCGCATCACTTCGCTCGCAATCATCGTTAACATGCTTTTTATTTACTTCTTCGTAGGCAACGGACAGTTTTGGTATGGCGATCAGCATCCGTTTCTGTTTGCCGTGTTCGGTCTTCTTTTTCTGATGACCGGCCCTGGTGCGTGGAGCATCAGGATGAAGTAACCCGATATTCCTCAGGCATTTGTTAGCCGCAACTACCGCCCATAATCGGCTTTCAGTTTTCGCATCAAATCTCTGACGCCTGTTTTTACATCATTGGAGAAAGCGTTGGTAAAGATGATATAGGCGATTTTTCTTTTCCGGTCGATTTGCACCAGGGAGTAATACGTGCCCGCAGTGCCGCTGTGGCTGGAAAGTTCCTGATCAGCCTCATAGATGTTGTACCATCCGATCGAATAATCGGCCACACCCCGGTGAAGAAAGTTGTAGGTGTCGGCTTTCAGGTAGTTGTTTTTTCCTTCGAGTCCCTGCAGGTTGAGTTGAATGAACTTGATGTAATCGGTCAAGCGGATGTTCATGTCGCCTGCAGGCTCGGTGAGATCGAGACGGTATTCGAGGGTGGAAGGTGCGGGCGTTAACTTTCCGTTCTCCACATAATGACCCCATGTATCGCTGGCGGTCTGATTCTCGGGCCACGAGAGTTTTACGCCAAGATGCAAGTCGGTATTGAAAACCTTCTCAACCAAATCTTCCCAACTTAGTCCGGTTTGTTTCTCGAGCATGAGTGCAGCCAGTGAGTAATCTGCGTTGGAGTAAACGAAGCTTTGTGTGCTGTCTTTTTTTGCCGGAGGCAAGGTGAGTACAAACTTGCCGAACGATGCACGCTGCTGTTGCTTTGAGCCTGTAAACGCAGGGATTTCGGGATCGTCAAATCCCTGAAACGGTTGAATCGCTGCCCGGTGGGACAATAAGTCTTGTAACGTGATGTTGAAATACTCCGGACGCGACTGACTTTTCCAGTCAGGAAACAAATCAAAAAATTTATCGTTCCAGGAGAGCTTTTTCTGCTCGACATATTTTGCGATGATGAAAGCTGTCATGGCTTTGGTGTTCGAGCCAATGTGAAATCGGTCCGTGGCGGTTGCCGGGTCCGACAGTTCAATGGAATGTGTACCCAACCAGCTGATCTCTTTCGTTTCTTTGCTGGTAACCACGGCATAGGCGAGTTCGGGGATGCTGCTTGCTTGTCTGATCGAATCAGCGAACTTCTTGTGTTGCGCGAAACAAACATGACTTGTCACCAGGAGCGTAAAAATCAACACGTAGGGTTTTTGCATGGGTGGAACGGAATTCGGTTGGAAAAACAATCGGATTGGAATTGTGTCTCGCTTATTTCTTTTTAAGCCTTTTGGCCAGTTTGATCGAGTGCTTCAGGGAGTTGAGGTTTGTCCAGTCGCTGTGCGCTACAATGATGTGTTGCGGGTTTTGGCATTTCTGCTGAACATGTTGGAGCGTGGCTGCATATGCAGCCGTGTTGGCATCGCCCAGGTAACCCAGTGTTTTGTCGCTTGCTCCTTTTATCAGACATCCTCCGTAGAGAATCTTCTCCTTCTCGAACCAGATCACGATGTTGTCGGTGGTGTGTCCGGGTCCGGGGTAATACGTTTCAAATGTGTACTGCCCAACCTGAAACGTGGTATCGCGGGTCATCAGGAATTCCGCCCGTTTCATATCATTCATTTTGCTCAGCTCATCGGTTAGGGCAGTGGTGTACGTTTTGATCCCGTGCTGCCGGTAATATTCCAGACCAGCGGTTTTGTCGCTGTGCCAGTGTGTCGCAAAACACATGATAACATTTTTATGATGCCTGGTTTGAATGCTGTCGAGCAGCGGCTTGAACTGCGTGGTATCCCAGGGCGTATCGAACATGACCACACCATCGGTAGTTACCACATACATGCCGTGGGCTGGCGTGCGATTTTCCTGATACGTGTTGTACGTGGTGTAAATGTAAAAGTCTCCGGTTAAGGGAACGATTTCCAGTTTTGCCGGAGTCTGTGCCCGGGCACCTGTGATGAAGAAGATAATGGAGGTGAGTAGTATAACTCGCTGCATGATATAGTTTTTGTGCAATGCTAATCTAACGTACTGGTTTTTGATCGGTTTGGTTGCACTTCCATCAAATAAATCGATTAAAAAGTATGCGTGAGTGTGGTAAATGCCAACTCACCGAGCGATCCTGCTGACTTGGTGTCGGAGGCTACTGCGGATCCATTGACATAAATTTTCAGGGTAGCTGTTTGGCCGGATATGCCGGTGGCGGATGCCTGACCGCTGATTCCGATCGTTAATACGGAGGTCGGGTAATCAACTTCGACTGACCAGGGTAATGAAATGTCGGTCAGTGTCGTCAGATTGCCGGTGTTATCCGTGTACACGATCAGCATCTTGCCTGAGAAGCTTCCGGTAATTTCATAGGTCACGTTTCTTTTAGAAATGTCTTGTTCATCATCATTCGAGCAACCGGAAAGAAAAGTCAGTACGAAGAAGAGGGTCAACAGGATATACAGTGTACGCATAAAGGATAGTTTGATTTAAATGATTGGTAAAAGACTTAGCATGTGTTTCGCTATCGGGCACTTCCGGTTACGGTCAACATCATGCTAAAGACATTCACATACACGGTGTAGTCGGTGCAATCGGTCAGGTTTGCTGTTACCCGCGAGGTTGAGTTTCCGGTAGCTTTTGAAACAGATGCTTGAATTGCGTATCGCCCGGCCGGGAGCGGGCCGGTTTTTCGGGGATTGTCTTCCCGGATATTGGTGTATTGAAACGTTTTCCCGGTTCCTTCCTGTGTAAACGTTACCTGTACTCGAGTGGAACTGCTGTAACTGTTCGATTCTACTTTTGCTTCGGGTGGTTCACCCTCACATGACCCTGATTCGCAGTTCAGGAAAGATAAGGGCAGGAGCAGGACGAGGATGAAAGTGTATTTTTTGATGAGTGCCATGTACGTGTGCATAAAAATTGTTTGAAGAGCAGTAATGTTAGCCCGCGAAAGTAGCAGTGGCGGTTTGTTTTTGACGTTCACTTAAGTTAAGAAAGAACAGCCCGTTGTCGGTTTTCCACGACTCGATGTTTTATGTAGGGCGTACGAGCGAAGGGTAGATGATCGGGCTGTAAGGACCGTGCAGGCCACGGTGCTTTCAATAACAGACGTTCGCGTGCGACAAGGGTGAAACTGCTTGGAAATGGAAAATCAATTTCCGGAATTCACCGAATAGTAGTCTTCTGCTTCTGGATCCGGTATGCTGCGGGCGTAACACCAAACGTGCGTTTAAACAACCGGATAAATGAGCTCGTGTTTTCAAATCCACAGGCTACCACAATCTGACCAATGTCTTGTTTTGTTTTTGTCAGGCGCAAAGACGCCTCCTTTAGCCGAAGGTGCGTTAAAAATTGCCCGGGAGTTTTCTCGTAGGCATGTTTGAAGCAGCGCAAAAAGTGATACTGTGACATACCAGCCGTGTTCGCCAGATCTTTCAAAGCGATGGACTTGGAAAAGTTATTCTTCATGAAAATTGCTGCCTGCTTTAGTTTTTTGTGCAGGTCGCTTTGGGTCACTTCTTTGGCGGCAACAATCCGGTTCGCGGTCTTGTATTGCGGCAGATCAAACCACGGAGCTTTGGGTCGCGATTTCGGATACCCATGCTTCTCCCGGAAAGCCTTTCGTTCGGGTGTGAAGTCCCACCAGTTTTTTGGCCGACCGGGATGTTGTGCGTAATGAACCACCAGGCGGAATTGATCTTCCACGCATGGATCAACCCACACACCCAGTTGCTGCTCAAACTTGTCGGTGAGTTTTACGGGATTTTTTCCTTTCAAATCCTTCAGGGAATAATATCCCATCGCGATCAGATCATGGGCGAAGCGGATTCCGATTTGCGGCAAACTTTGAAATTCCGACAAGGCGTAAATCTCCATTGCCCGGATTTTGGAAACGTTCAGCAGTTTCTGCAGTTCAGGAACGGAGTGGTGATGCAGCTCTTTTACCTTGAGTTTGCATGCCCGTATCTGCTTCCGTTCGGCCGGGGTGAGGTCGAGATGATTCAAACTATTCATCTTCTGCGAAGGTCAGCATATACTGGTTGATATCCACTATGGAAAATTCGGTAGCGCCATAAAATGTTTTCTCAAGACCGGTCAGCACGGTTACCTGATCTTTTACCTGTTCAAAAAAGTCTCGGATGCCTTTCATCTTAATATACAGCAGGAGGGAGCCTCCGTTTTGTCGACTTACCTGCGGCAGTGTATTCTCAATGCTTTTGAACGTTTGGAACATGATGGTAACGCTGCCGTTTTGCATCATCACGAACAGGTCTTTTCCTTCATCGTCCGGAACAGACGCTACTACCTCAAAACCCAGTCGGTTGTAAAATGCTGCGGTGGCCGCCAGGTCGGACACGAAAATATTCGGTGCGATTGTTTCCATAGTTTTTTATGGAAAGATAGCGGGTCAGCTTCCGGTGCAGTGTGCTAAAATTGCTAATTATCAGGCTCAGCCAATTTTTCCCGTTCCGCCTAGCGATAGTACCGCGTATCGTTCGATCGTTTGCTCTTGCCCATTAAAGCGCCCCCTGCCATCGCAGCAAAGCCGCCCACCAGTCCACCGATCAGCGAAGTAATCAGCATCAATACCGGCTTGTTGACGAACAGGATTTTGCTTACACGTTCTGCCAGGGGTGCAGTTGCGGTCAGGTCCATCATCAACGCAAACAACAGCCACAAGAATCCAACGGCCAGGAAGCCGGCTAAGAAGTTGTAACGGGAGTTGAACGCAATTCCACCCAGAAATGCAGCAATGGCAATGCTCCACCAGGGCAAAAGCAGCTCAAATACAAGTGCGAGTATCGCAATGGTAATTAGTTGTAGTGAGAATCTCATTTTGAAACCGGGTTGAGTGAAAGGGTATAGAATGGTTGACCTTCGTTCGCTGCATGCGGGAACGACAGTTTAAAATGTTTGTCGGCCACCCACGTATCGAGCAAGTTGCTGTAGTAATAACTTCCCGGATTGCCGGATTGACCGCCCGGATAAACTCCCCAGGCTTTCACGCCCGATTTTTCCAGGCTCACCACCATGCGCCACGATGGCCCGTGTGTACGTGAATGTGCATTAACAATGTCATGATTGCCGCCATGCTTGACAGGAATGTTGAAAGGTTGCAGCCGCAATAAATGCCCGATGTAACTGTCTTTGTAGTCGCCCCAGTCAACGGTGCTGTCACCGGGATGTGCTTTTTTCCAATCGAGGATCTCCTGAACGCCCGCTTGAAACGAACGCTGAAGAACTTCTTTGGCAGTTTCCTTTTCCTTGGTCTCGACAATATCAAAGAAGCTCAGATCAGGTTTTTCTTTGATCAGTTTGATCGTGTTGTAGGTTGTGGGCAGGGTAAGTGTGACATCGTTTTTCGCCATTTCATCCCAAATCATCGGCATCAGTTTATCCCACCATGCCTCGTAGTATGATGCCGCTTCCGACTCCGCGGTATTAACGTAGTTCCAGGATTTTAGCGCTTGATAGATTGCTGCTTCATCGCTCGTGAGTGATGCGGTGTCGAGGTGCTGTAAAAATACCGGCAAACTTTCAGCGGCTTTCAGGTTGTAGTTGTCGCCCTGAAGTTTCATCATGTCTTCTACCGTAATGGCGGTTGATTCGCGCAGTACGGTATTGATTCTCCGGTTGCGATACGCTTCCCAGTTCACCGCAGTGATGTAATACGGGTAAGTTGAGTCCGCCGGGTACTGGTTTGCCGAGCTTACAAATCCCCGTAAGGGATTTTTATACATTACGTTTTGCTCGTTGGGGATATACGCCTGCCAGCCATTTGAAGTTTTGCTTCCGTCAAGCACAAACTTGCCTTCGTTTTTTCTGCGTACGGGATATATTCCCTGGATTCGCATTGCCACATCACCCGATACCGATGCAAATACAAAATTCTGTGCAGGGGTACCGAAATGATTTAACGCGTCCATATAATCGGAGTGATTCTTCGCCCGGTTTAGTTTGAAGAACGTTAACAGTTCCTCTGTGCCATCGTGCGACATCCACCGGAAGGCATGATCCGTCAGTTGATCCTGCGCGTGGTACGCACGGTCATACATAACCGGTCCCCAATGTGTGTAAACAACCGTGTCGTAAAACGATTCGCTGTTTCGAACCTTAAACTCTTCGACCACTTTGGTAGTTTGCTTCCACTCACCATCCAGTAAATACTTGTCACGCTTCGCATTGTCGTAGGTGATCTTGAACCAGTCGACCAGGTCGCGCTGTGCATTGGTCACACTCCAGGCAATGGAGTCGTTAAAGCCGATGATCACGCCCGGTGCTCCCGGCAGCGATGCACCCATCACGTTTACATCCCGGGCATGAAGTTGTACGACATACCAGATGGATGGCAACGACAAGTTCAGGTGCGGGTCTCCGCATAAAATTGGTGAGCCGGTAGCCGTTTTGCTTCCGCTCACGGCCCAGTTGTTACTGCCGGTTGTCGGATCGGAACCGGGCAGGCGTTTTACGTTGATGAATTCTTCGGGAACAGCCAGCGGAACAGTATCGAGTTTGGTTGGAATAAATTTCCAGTTACCCGGATTGTTTACAATCGGATCGGTGGAAGGTTCGCGATCGGGGTAGAGTAGTTCAAGATTTTCTTTGCCGAACAGTTTTAATGCGTTCGTCATTTCAATGTCTTTGTCGCCCATGTTGAGCGTTTGTGCCATGCTCTTTAACAACAACGCACACTTCAGTGTCGTCCAGGGTTCGGGCTTGTAATCCAGCAGCTTGTATTCCACCGGCAGGTCTTTATACCGGAGTGATGCAATGTATTGGTTGATGCCTTCGGTATATTTTTCAACGATCATGCGAGACGTTTCATTCTTCATCATCTGGTCGTGTGCATGCTGTGCGCCATATACCATTCCGAGTCTGCGTTGACCGCGATCGTAATCAAGAATTCTGCCCTCCGGGCCTGCTCCCAGAATTTCTGAAATTCTTCCCGCAGCGGCATGAGTCTGGAACTCCATCTGCCAGAGACGGTGTACGGCGGTAACATATCCCTGCGCGAGGTACAGGTCTTCGTTACTGGTTGCGAAGATGTGCGGGATGAGCAGGCTATCGTACGTTACGGTAACAGATGCGTTCAGACCGGCTACATCAAACGATTCGGGTTTGAATTCGCCCGGATCAATATTCTGCCAAAATCCGTTAACCGGATCGAGGAATTTCCCAAAGGGTGGGATGGGCGACCCCTTGATTACCCAGCGGTTATCGAGAACGTAGATCAGTGCAAGGGTAACGAGCAGGGCGATCAGGAACTTAATCGTTTTCATGGAGGAGACCTGTTTGATGTCTGAATGTAAAAAGCTTTTCCTAATTTTCGGACTTGAACGCCTAAAAATACATTAATCCCGCTGCATTGAGACAGATTCTAAGCCTCTACACCAAAGATCAGGTTAAAAAAGCCAGCGCCATCAAGGCCATCTTTTTTGATACAGATGGCGTGCTCACGGATGGTAAAATCATTTATGACGACACGGGCCGTGAGATCAAAGCGTTTAATGTGAAAGACGGCTACATCATTAGTCATCTGAAAAAAGCCGGAATCATTGTCGGCATAATTACCGGCCGGGATTCAAAAACCGTAAGCCACCGCGCGGCTGAACTCAAGCTTGATTTCTGCCATCAGGGAATTGTTGACAAGTATTCGGTGTTTGAAAAGCTGATCGAGTTTCACAAGCTGAAACGGAAGCAGGTAGCCTACATTGGAGACGATATCAACGACCTGAAAACACTGGCCGCATGCGGACTTTCTGCCTGCCCGGCGGATGCAATGAGTTATGTGAAGACGAAGGTCGATGTGATTACACAAGCTAAAGGCGGGCAAGGTGTGTTGCGTGAAATTGCCGACCTCGTGCTGGCTGCCCGGGGTGAAATGGAGAAAATTGTAAAAGGATAATATCGGAACGTATGGAGAAATTTAAGAATACCGTAAGCATCGCAGATCGCATTACGCTGGGCAGTAATAAGATGGTATTGTTTGCAGGACCGTGTGCTGCAGAGAGCTATGAGATTTGCATGGAGGTGGGAACGAGTGTAAAGCAACTTTGTGCCGACCTCGGTATCGAGTATGTTTTTAAGTCATCGTTTGATAAAGCCAATCGTACATCTTCCGGATCATACCGGGGAAACACAATGGAAGCGGGATTGGAGATTTTGTCGCGTGTGAAACGGGAACTCAACGTTCCGATCGTAACCGATGTTCATGAGTCTTATCAGTGTGCGGAAGCTGCTACGGTAGCCGATGTATTGCAGATACCGGCATTCCTGTGTCGCCAAACCGACTTGTTAAAAGCGGCCGCCAAAACCGGTCGTGCGGTCAAGATTAAGAAAGGTCAGTTCATGGCACCGGAAGACATGCAATATGCTGTGCAGAAGGTGAGGGGCGAAGGAAACGATAACGTGTTTCTTACCGAACGCGGAGCGAGCTTCGGATATCATACGCTGGTGGTGGACATGCGGTCGTTGCCGATTATGCGTCAATATTCCCCGGTGATTTTTGATGTAACACACTCCGTGCAACAACCGGGAGGTAAAGGCGGATCATCAGGCGGTCAGCGGGAGTTTGCACCGTTTCTGGCGCGGGCTGCGGCCGCAGTGGGTGTAGATGGTTTCTTTATTGAGACGCACCCAAATCCCGAAAAGGCATTGAGCGATGGCCCGAACATGATTCCATTGAAAGAGATGGGTGCTTTCCTGAAAATGATTAAAGCACACTGGGATCTCCAGCGTGCCCAATAAGGTTACCGGATTGCGTTAAGGTCGAACTCGGGTGTTACCACCTCGTTACTCACGTGGAGCGCCCGGTCGCGAATGCGTGCGCTGATCCTGAGCCGCGTACTTCCGAAGACTGCGAGGAAACTGGTGTTGGGCATGGCATACCGGATCGAGCCGTCAATCGGTCTGTCTTTATAAGTCGGGAAGTCGTTCAACGAGGTCGGGAAGCGTCCGTTAAATGTAATGCAGTACTCTTTAAACCAGTCGAATTCAACAAAGTTTCCGCCCTGAAAGCGAAAGAACTTTATCTCGATATTGTAGTGGTTTGGATTTTGTTTGTATAAAAGGGAGCCTCGGATCTTTGCGTACTTTCTGCCGTTTATTGTTTTTATTGCCTGGATTTCAAAGGAAGAATCAACTGTCTTCATTGGCACCAGAACCCCTGACACGGCTGCGTAGTCTCCGCAACCCCCTGGATCAAAAGCTGGCAAATATCCATAATTGGGCTTATTCCGTGTATCAGTTGTGACCAACTTTCCGCCTACGCTATCAGGATTAATAATTGTGTAAATAGTATCCGCAATAGTCACAACTTTTGAAAGTACTGGGATTGTATCGCCAGAACTGTTAATATCTTCCACATAAAAAAACTCGGCATTGTACGGAGGGTCAAAGTCGGTTGGATCCACTGCGCTTAAGCCCACATCCCCGTTGCCGTCTTTAAAATCCAGGTAGAGAATTAATGAATCGTAATCTGCGGCCCCGCCAACCTCTTTAAACTTGATATCCCGGAATGTGATCTGCGGTGTGTCGCTGAATTCCGGTGGATCAAAACAACCGCTTACCAGAACAACCGAAAAACAAAACAAAACTATCCCCTTAATTACCCGCATGCTGTATTTTTGAACCCGGACAAGATACGTAACGCCTGGACAACTTGAAAAGTTTTAAGTCCCTTTTGTACTCCTTAAACGAGCAGAACGCTTCTGATATTGCGCTTGGGCTCTTTCGATACCAGGCTGAACATAACCCGGTTTACGGTAGCTACGTGAAGCATTTGCGGGTTGATCCCGGGCACGTTAACGCACTCGCGGAAATTCCATTTCTGCCGATCTCGTTCTTTAAAACCCGCTCCCTGAAAACGGGAGCCTGGACGCCTGAAACCGTTTTTACGAGCAGCGGAACAACCGGGCTAACCACCAGTTCCCATGAAATTTCCGACCTGAACTTTTACCGGGAACATGCGGAAAAGTGCTTCCGGTATTTTTTTGGTCCGCTTGACCAATATCACATTTTCGCGTTGATGCCGTCTTACCTGGAGCGAACTGGTTCGTCATTGATAGAAATGCTCAGGCATTTCATAGCCCGTACCGGGTCGGTTGATTCCGGGTTTTACCTGTATAATCATGACGACCTCGCCCGAAACCTGGAGCGAGCCAAAAAGAGTAACCGCAAGATAATTTTATGGGGCGTAGCGTTCGCGTTGCTGGATTTCGCGGAGAAATTTTCGATTGATCTGTCCGGACACCTCGTGTTTGAAACCGGTGGCATGAAGGGGAGAAGAAGAGAGGTGACGCGGGAGGAATTGCATCGCCAGTTAAAGCATTGCTTCAATGTTCATGAAGTCCATTCGGAATATGGAATGACCGAACTGCTGTCGCAGGCCTACACAAAAGGCGGTGAGCTGTTTTTTCCGTCACCGTGGATGAAAGTCCTGGTTCGTGAAACGACCGACCCACTCGAGAAAGGTCTGGTCGCAAAGGCCGGAGGGCTGAATGTGATCGACTTCGCAAACTTTCATTCGATATCCTTTATCGAAACAGAGGACGCAGGAAAACTAAACCCTGACGGCTCTTTTGAGGTTTTGGGCCGCCTGGACAATAGTGACGTCAGGGGGTGTAATTTGATGGTGGAATGACATTTTTTGCCGCCCAACGGCATTATCTGGCGACAGGATTTGTTTTCTTTAGAAAGAACTCTATTTTTGTTCAGATCAATACCCACTTCGAAATGAAAAAAGTAGTCATTTTCCTCCTTTTAGCCGGCTTCGTTTCAGCTTGCAGCCAGTACACTTGCCCTACTTACAGCAAGAAAGAGGTACCCGCTAAGAGATCGGATAAGAGAATCTAAGCGTTAAAGGTATTTCTTAACGTCTTCGGAGACAATCTCGTCTCCGGACATGATCACGAGCCTTTCTACCACATTTCTTAGTTCCCTGATATTTCCTGTCCAGTTGTGCGCCTGTAATGCCGCAACCGCTTTGGTATCGATCTTCTTCTTCTTCGATCCGTAACTCTCCGAGATATCTTCCAGAAACTTATCCACCAACAACGGGATATCATCTTTACGCTCATCGAGTGAAGGTACCTTCACCACGATAACACTTAACCGGTGATATAAGTCTTCCCGGAACCGCTGTTCCTGAATCTCTTTCTTCAGGTCTTTATTGGTGGCCGCGATGATCCGCACGTTAACATTAATCTCTTTCTCACCGCCCACACGCGTAATCTTGTTTTCCTGAAGCGCGCGCAACACTTTTGCCTGGGCCGACAAACTCATGTCTCCGATTTCATCGAGAAACAAGGTTCCGCCTTCGGCCTGCTCAAATTTTCCGATGCGTTGTTTGATGGCCGATGTAAACGAACCTTTTTCATGACCGAATAATTCACTTTCAATAAGTTCAGAGGGAATGGCCGCACAGTTCACTTCCACAATGGGCGACTCTGACCGTTTGCTCTTGGCATGAATGTTTCGCGCCACAAGTTCTTTCCCGCTTCCGTTTGGTCCGGTAATGAGTACGCGTGCATCGGTGGCTCCGACTTTTTCAATCATGTCTTTTACCTGCTTCAGCACACCGGATTCTCCGATCAGTTCGAAACCTTTTCCGACCTTCCTTTTCAATACCCGGTTCTCTTCCCGCAAGGTGTTCCGCTCCAATACGTTGCGGAGGTGAATGAGAATGGTTTCAATGCTTTCAAATGGCTTTTGTATGAAGAAGTATGCACCCCGTTTGATGCATTCGAGTGCCGTTTCTTTTGTTCCGTGTGCTGAGATGATAATGAACGGAGTGGTGATGCCCGCTTTCTTTACGCGTTCGAGCAATTCAATACCATCAATCTTCGGCATCTTGACATCGCAAAACACAATGTCGAAGTGATCTTCTTCCAGTTTGCGAAGCGCTTCCTCACCGTCTTTCGCTTCTTCTACTTCATGATTTTCTTCCGTCAGAATTTCGCGAAGGGAAGTCCGGATCGCGGCCATGTCGTCAACAACTAAAATCTTTGCCATGCTGTAAGTTTACAAAAAAACCTGTCATCTGAAATCAGACAACAGGTTATGAAAGTTAAAAAGATGCAAGCCTGTAAGCCGGGTTCTGTTCCTCACGTTTCCGTCAGGAGCTTATCATTTATCTTGTCCTGACGTTGCCGTCAGGATCAATCGGTCTACCCACCCCAATACCTGATTTGACAGATAAGAACGGGCCGTTCATTTTATCAGGGCCTATTTGACCTTTCAACGCGCGAGGTTTACCATGCGCCTTCCATTACTGGCCGGCCGGTGGGCTCTTACTCCGCCTTTTCACTATCACCCCGACTGATACATCAGTCCGGGCTACCTATTTTCTGCGGTACTGTCTGTCATTCTGATGTTTCCATCAAAATGCCCGTGCTGTTCGCGCGGCACGCTGCCCGATGTTGCCCGGACTTTCCTCACCAACGGAAAACCGCTGGCGCGATAAGCCGGCTTGCAAGTCACAAAGATACGAAATTGGAAATGAAGACTAGTTGATGTCCTTACCGGTGAGCTTCAGCTCAAATGCATCGGCCTGTATGGCTACTTCCTGGATCATGTGCCGGACTTCGTCTTCCACCGCGCCATCGGTCGGGCAGGATGCTTCTACTTTTAAATAACCTTCTTCCAGAATGAACTTACTGTAGTCAAAAGCAGCGCTTTTCTCGAGCAGTAGCTTAAAGTCGATTGATGGATTGAACTCGCACACTTTGGAAGACAACACCGCACGTTGTTTGCCGGAGCGTTTGCTGTTTTCGGTGGTGAGAATCACCGTCTGAAACCTGCCATCCGACAGCGGCACCACGATAATCGACTTCGAATGATCGTACTCGGTGAATTGACCGTCAATCTGTTCTGCATACTGTTTGGTAAAGGCTGAGATGTTCATAGGTGGAGGTTGTTTAGGAGAATTGAAATTATGAAAAGTTGCGGAACAAGTTGACTCTTGCCTGCGAAATATTTAGAAGTAGGCTGGATGGAATTTTACTCCCTTTTTCGAAAACTCCATGGCCGGAGCCGGCAACTTCACCAGACTCACAAGATTGAAGAGTGTTTTAAGAACCTTTGATCGGGTGCGGATGCCGGTCAGATCGAAGTCGACTGACAGGTAGTATTGCCGGTAAGCCGAATAGCCCGCGTCATGGTTCTGCGATTCGCGGGCGTATAGCATGTCGTGCGCCCCGTATCCAACCGCCAGGTTCAGCCAACGCGGAAACTTCATAAACTTATTTATGTCGAAACAGATCCAATACGTCTGGCCGTTGTAATCTTTCAATAACTCACTGCTGAAATTGTTTCCCAGGGTATTAGGCCGGAGCGGTGCATAGTCGGTTTGATGAAACGAAAATTTCGGGTAGATGCGGGTCTCATTCCATAACAGGGATTGCCCGAGAAAGAACATGGAACCTGCAGCATTGGCAATGAGGTCACCGGTGGAGGCACCATACGCGTCTGAGAAGCCGTCAAACACTTCAATCGGAGCGAGGATCAGAAATCCGGTTGCCGAACCGATAAAATCTGCTTTACGATCGGCTACGTTTGACCACCGAAGTGCCCTGGATGTTCCGTAGCTGAAATAGAATCCTGCGTAAAAATGGCCAAGCTTGTCAACCTGTTTCCATTCGGCATTATCGTTAAAAAACCGGAACGATTGACGGCCTGCATCTTTGTACCAAAGTTCGCCCAATCCAACAAGTGTTGCCGAGTACGCTACCGAAGAAGCCACCACAAATTTGGTGAGCCTTTTTTTGTTAACCTGAAGTGAATCGGCTTGTTGTGCTGACACCCGGCCGGAGATCAATGCCATGCACAGCAGGAGTATGGGGGTGCTACTCCTCACTTTCATCTTTTTTGTTGGCATCCTGGTTGGGCTCCGGTTGCTCTTCCTCGTCTTCCGAAGGCTTGGTTTTGGCTTTGTTCCTTCTCCAAAGATCCTTCAGTTCGTTAAAGCTTTCGGTGTACAGCAAGCTTACCCCGGTGGTAATGGCATTTTGTGAGTTCAGGTTAGTGTTGTTGAGCGAGTTCACGTTTGTGCGACTGTACATTTTTACTTTAAACTTGCCATCTGCCGTTAGCAAGTAATCCACGGTCCAATCGCCTACGGCAGAAGAGAAGTTACCCTGGTTAGACTGGTTGTTCGCTCCGGTATTACCATTCGTTCCGGTTGTCGTTCCGGTGTTTCCAAACGTACCATCCCGTGTAATGCGCAATCGTCCGTTCAACAAGGTGTAGGAAAGTCGAAGCTGAAATGCGTTGAATGATTCCTGATCCATGCTCGATAAGTCGAGATCAATTTCCAGGTTGTTGTCGACCTGACTCATCCAATAACTCAGTTGGTTGGAGAATAATTCGCTCACGCTGCTAACCAGTGAACCACTTGTGTTGAACGACTCGGCCGGGGAGAACTTCCGTAACATGATCAAACTGAACACCTGTCGCTTGAGCTCCTGCTCATCAAGCCGGCTTTTGAACGCCTGGAATTCGTCCATTAACCGTACCGGAGGACTGTCCGGAACGGGAATAGAATTCGGAAGATCACCCGCAAGAATATCGAAGTCGATTTGCGGACTCAGCATCGGGCCGTCAAGCTTCATTAATACCTTGGCCAGGTATTTCCTTTTTACCTGCGGAACATTCAGCGTGGCGGGAGTGGCGTACGTTAAAATTGGTGCAAACGAAGCCAGCTGATTGTATGTTGCATTGATCTTTAATTGTCCCTGATAAGGGTCGCCATACCACGTGATGCTGCTGCCGGACTCAATCTTGAATTCTTTATTGATGATGTCGTACAATGTAAAGTTATAGCCGCCTTCGGTAAAGACTACCGGGCCGAACATGTTAAACTCACCTTTGGTATCGAGTTGTAATTTGATTCTGCCGTTTCCGCGGCCGTGAATGATATCTCCTGATTTTAAATCAAAGATAATTTCACAATACGCATCCGGGGTAACGTCCAGGTTCAAATCGAAGGTGATGCCGGTCAGGGTGATCTTCTTGTTGACTGCTCTGCTGATTTTCTGCTGATAGAGTGAATCAGAAAAATCCACGAACGTGATAAAATCTTTCCGCTCAATAGAAGATGTTCCGGCAATCGGGATGGAGATGCGTGTGTTTTTCCGGGTGGTGGCGTTTGCAGTAATTTTCAGGTTGTTAATCGGGCCGGTGAAATGAACATCTCCGGACGCGAAGCCCTGACCGTAGAAAAGGCTATTGTCGCGGGCGTTGGTATTCAGCAATTGAAAGTTTGTGAACGTGGCCGCCATGTCAATGCTCATTTGCCCGAAGTTCACGTGATTGATGGCTCCTTCGAGTTTGCCTTTGTTACGCAGGATGTCGGTTAGCTGAACGTCCCGGAAGTAAATCGCTTTGGGCTGCAGCCCGATCACACCTTCGATCTGGTACGTTGTTTTTAAGTAATCGACTGTGAGTTTGCCGTTGTTGATGTTGCCTTCGCCCTTCAGTAAAGGCTTCGAAAGTGTTCCGGATACGTAATATGTTCCCGACAACGTACCCTCAATGCCACTAAAAATTCCCTTTAGAAACGGCTCAACGATTTTCAGGTTGGTATTTTTCAGTTGCGCAGTTGCGGACAGCGAGTTTTCATTGTTGTACGGATCGATGTACCCGGTGCAGTCTACAATGCGTGTATCAAGCCGGTCGATAAAGAACTCAAGTTTGAATTTTTTCTCCTCAGCATCCCATACGTTGTTTCCGGTAACGGTTCCAACCAGAAAGTCGTCAACCTTCAGGTCTTTAATGCTGATTTCGTTCTGTAAGCTGGGCTGATCGCTGTACATGCCACTCACCATCACGTCAGCGTTCACTACACCGTCAAGCTTACGCTGGATAATACTGTTTAGCGTAGCCAGATTAAAATCTTCGATGTTTAACGCCAATTTCTTGTCTGTGTTGGCGGAGATATGTCCCGTCAACCCAACCACCTGACCTTCATTAGACCACAGAAATCTGCGAATACTCCATTCCTTGCCTTTCATGGCCAGTTGATTGTCGGGGTGGATGTTCCAGATTTTCTCCAGTAGTTGGATGCGTGAATCCGGAAGCAGGTGCATGGTTGTGCTGTCGCCAAAGTCAACTACCCCTTTCAGCCGAAGGTAATTGCCTCGGGTTTGTTGTTCCAGGTTGGTTTGGAAGGCGATGTGATCTTTGTTCCAGATGACTTCGGCATCCAGGTTTTTGGTGAGCAGGGTTCCGAGTTGTTGTTTTTCGGAGGTGAGGTACACCATGGCCAGCGTTTGTGCACTGTCGGAAATTTTAGACGCGTTTACTTCCAGTTCCGCGTTCATCAGTAAAATGTTCCCGTATTTCAGTGAATCGAAGTGCGTAAAGGCATTCAGTACGTTGGTGTTTCCGCGTATGAATTTTCCATCAATGTCAATATTCTTTCCGGCATCCAGGTTGAGGGAAAGCAGGCTGGTGATGGGTTTGATGTCTTTCAGCTTCACGGAAAACCTGGCGGTGTATTTTTCGGTGGTGGGAAGTTTACGTGCATAGTATTCCGTAAGCTTTTGTTTGTTGTTGCGGATGTTAAGCGCAAATTCATTCACCAGCATCGGGATGTCGCGGAACAAAGCCGAAAAATAGAAGTCACCTTCGGCCTTGGCATCAATCACTTCGGATTGAAAGCGCATGGAACGTGTTTCGCGTGTTCGGGTCGTGGTAATCGAAATGCTGTCCTGATGCAGCCATTGATCTTTATAGTTCAGCGTCAGCTTTTTTACGTCTGCAGTACCAATCAGACTGTCGAGCGTAAGGCCCCGCATGTGAATATCTACATCACCCTGGAGGAAAAGCTTGTCGCGCGAAATGTTGATTTTGTGAAAGTTAAGCGTGTCAATTCGGGCCGTTACATTGATCAGGTTTTTGTTCTCGCGGAGATCGATCGAGCCTTTTGCGTTCACCTGAACGTTGGGGTCGTTAATCTTCAACGCTCCGCTGAAAAATTGTGAGGCGAGGCGGGCGTCTGTCGTGATGTTTCTGTATTCGTATTTTTTGATGCCGACCGACCGGATGTTTCCAACCAGGTTAAAGTTGGCAGTACTCCGGGTAAAACCTAATCCGCTGATGCGGCCATCCAGGTTTAGCTTCTGGAAGTTAACGGTATCGCCCAGGTATGTTCCTAAATCGAAATTTGAGAGACTGATCTGTCCTTTGTAAGAGGATTTCTCAAAAGCATCTTCGTTTATTTTCAGGTTGATGTCGGACGAGATCAGTCCCAACCGGTTCGAGAAGTTTCCCTTCGCAACAAAGTCTGTAGGGTAGCCGAGAAATTCCGCGTTCATCGACAGCGTGCCGAGCGGAGTTAAGCGTTTCAGGGTTGCATCGGTAAACAGAAAAGATAAATCGGAAAAGCTAACGCGCGAATTTTTGAGCGACAGTTGAATGAAGGTTTCTTTTAAATCAGGTAAACCTTCCATATCAATTGAACCGAGCAATACGGTGTTCCCGGATTGGATCTCCATATCCTGAAGCCGGAAGTCACTGACACTTCCCGTGAAGGTACCGCTGAGGGTTAACGGAACAGTCAGGCGTCTTGCGGCCGGTGCAAACAACGCCAGGTCGGCTGGGTGGATAACCGTCTTGTCGAAGTGGGCCTCAATATTCACTTTGTTAACGAAGTCGCTGAGGTCGGCCTGACTTTCGTAATTAAATACGAGCGTATCGGAGATTAAACTCTTGCCGGCTTGCAGGTGAACGTCACGGAACTCAAGTGCTTTCTGTGAAATGCGGAAAAACGAGGACAGGTCGTGAATTGCGAATTTTGTTTTTTGATCCTGCGCGACCAGTGTGTTGACGCGAAACTCCACGGTATCGCCTAGCGCAACAAAGTTCCTCAACTGTGCTTCGTCAATGCGGAGCGAGAAGTGGTTGTAATCAAATCCAACCAGGCTGTCGCGTCCGGTATTGTCGTAAATGAATTGGCTTTTTTCAACAACAGCCTCACCAATATTGATGCGTGAGCTTGCGCCACCTTTCTTTCCGGAAGCGTATTGTTTGTTGATCTGATTAATGAACACGTTAATGTTCAGGTTGCGGACGGTATCGTGTTCGACAATTCGGGTGAAGAACACCCGTGCACTGTCGATGTAAATGGCGTCCAGGTTGATGTTGGAACCCTGTATCAGGTTTGAAAATTTGTAGTTGAGGCTGATGTGACCGATGTCAAACATCTGGTTGTTTTCGGTATCCTCAACCCGTACACCGTCAAGTTCAAGCCGGTCGAACCACGAAAAATTGATGTTTCGAATCGTTGTTTTAAAACCGACCACCTGCGAGAACCCCCGGAGGTACCGGTTGGCAAGCGCCCGCTGCACGGCTGGCAACTGAAGGATCAGGAGGGAGGAAATCAGCAGAAAAAGAACACTGGCCGTGGTATAGGCGAGTACTTTAACTATTCGTTTTTTGATACCTTGCAGGTTCATTTACCATGAGTGCCGTAATCCTTGCCATTGAGTCATCGTGTGATGAAACGTCTGCCGCTGTAATTTCAAACGGTAAGGTACTCAATAATATTATCGCCACACAGGCGATCCACCAAAAATATGGCGGTGTGGTACCCGAACTGGCCTCCCGGGCACATCAACGGAATATTGTTGCTGTGGTTGACGAAGCGCTGGAAAAAAGTGGAACCAAAAAGAGTGAACTGGATGCCATTGCGTTCACCCGCGGCCCCGGACTGATGGGGTCGTTGCTGGTAGGTGTGTCGTTTGCAAAAGGACTCGCACTCGGATTGGGTAAACCACTCATTGAGGTGAATCACATGCAGGCACATGTTCTCTCGCATTTTATTGATGATCCAAAACCGGCCTTTCCGTTTTTATGTCTTACGGTAAGCGGAGGTCACACACAAATCATTCGGGTCACGGATTATTTAACCATGGAGGTTATCGGTGAAACCCAGGACGATGCGGTAGGCGAAGCGTTTGATAAAGCCGCCAAGATCATCGGGCTGCCGTATCCGGGTGGCCCGTTAATCGACCAATATGCGAAGCTTGGCAATCCACAGGCTTTTAAATTCTCGGATACCGACATGCCCGGACTCGAGTTTTCGTTCAGCGGAATCAAAACATCGTTTCTTTATTTTATCCGCGATCAAACGAAGAAGGACGAAAACTTTGTGGAGAAAAATCTGAACGATATCTGCGCCAGCATTCAGCATCAGCTGGTGAAGATGTTGGTTAAAAAACTTGAACAGGCGAGTCGCGAAACGGGCATCAACGAAATCGCGATTGCAGGCGGGGTCTCGGCCAACTCCGGCTTGCGCGAAACGCTTGCCAATCTCGCGGCAGCAAAAAACTGGAATTTGTATATCCCCAAGTTTGAATATTGCACCGACAATGCCGCTATGATTGCGATGGCGGCACATTTCAAATACCTGAAACAGGATTTTACGACACTCGATACCGCACCCTTGGCAAGAATGCCAATTTGATTAACTTAAGTTCCTGTGAAGCAGATTTTTAAACCGGGCGACCGAAAACAGACTACGTATTTGGTAACGCAGGCAGATGTGGCCGCGTTTGGCGGTGAAGTGGTTCATCCGGTTTGCTCTACGTTTGCGCTGGGGCGCGAAGCGGAGTGGGCGGGACGGCAGTTTGTACTCGACATGCGTGAGCCGCACGAGGAAGGTATTGGTACCCAATTGGTTATCAATCATAAAGCTCCTGCCTTTGTTGGCGAGGAAATTGTAGTAACAGCAACCGTTGAGAAAATTGAAAACCATGAAATCATCTGCTCATTTGAAGCGAGTGTAAATGGCCGTATCATTGCAACCGGAAAAACCGGGCAAAAAATTTTAAGTCGTGAAAAGATCAACCGACTCTTCACGCCATCTACATGAGTAAACGTTTTTCGAACGATATAAACATCCGTAACCGGCAGGCAGGCTTCGAGTTTGAGCTGTTGGATAAGTACGTTGCCGGTATTGTGTTGCGCGGAACAGAGATAAAGTCTATTCGGGAATCGAAAGTGAACCTGCAGGACGGATATTGTTACTTTAATAATGGTGAGCTTTTTGTGAAAGGTATAACGATCGATCAATACGCTCAGGGAACGCATTACAATCATGAAGCGCAGCGCGAACGCAAATTGTTGCTCAAGCGCCCCGAACTCGCCAAGCTGGAGAAGCGGGTAGAGGAGAAGGGATTAACCCTGGTTCCGCTCCGCTTGTTTATCAACGACCGCGGCTACGCCAAGTTGGAGATTGCGGTTGCGCGTGGTAAGAAGCTTCACGATAAACGGAATGCCATTAAAGACCGTGATGCCAAACGGGAATTGAACAAACTTAAGATTTAACGTTTTGTGAGTACAGAGAATTTGGATTTTGGTGTTTGTCGTCTTAGCCTGATACCGGTGCGTGCGGAGGGCAATGATAAAGCGGAGCTGACAACACAATTGTTGTTTGGAGAGCATTACGAAGTATTGTCGGGTAGCAAGGACAAAAAGTGGCTGAAGATCAAGATGCACTTCGATCAATACGAAGGCTGGATTGACGCCCGGCAGCATCATTCCATTTCAAAAGATCATTTCGATTACATCAACCGGGCTGATTTTAAAATTTCGACCGACATTACCACCAGCATTTTATACAACAAAACCCCGTTGGCTATTCTGATGGGCAGCATCATTCCGATTTCCGGGTCAGAGCTGTTTAAGATGGAAGAGCAGTTTGCGTTTAACGGTGAGTCGAAAAGCCTCGGTCAGAAGCGTGACTTTGAATTCTTAAACATTACGGCCAAAAAGTATCTGAACGCTCCGTATCTATGGGGTGGCAAGAGTCCGTTCGGGATTGATTGTTCAGGCTTTGTTCAAATGGTATTCAAAGTAAACGGATACAAGATGCTGCGCGATTCTGCACAGCAGGCAAAGCAGGGTAAGGCTGTTTCCTTTTCGGAATTGCTTCCGGGTGACCTGGTGTTTTTCAAGAACAAGGAAAACCAGGTGGTACACGTTGGTATCTTTCTCGGTGAGGATAAAGTTATTCATGCCTCCGGCAAAGTCAGGATCGATCACCTGAACGAAGAGGGGATACTGCACTCCGAATCGCGTGTATATACCCACTCTTTTTCACACGCAAGACGCATCCTTTCCGAATAAAACGCTTTCGCCCGGATAGATATGGCTTGCGGGAATGAAAGATTGCGGTTATCTTTCATTCATGAACAATCGTGTTTTGGTACTCAATCAGGATTCCAGCCCGCTGATGGTTTGTTCGGTGGAGCGTGCGTTTATCCTGGTGTATCTGAACAAGAGTGAGCTGGTGAGGCCTGCGAACGGGCATAAGATTCATTCCGTAACCATGACCTTTCCGATGCCGTCTGTTATCCGGTTAAACCGGTACGTTAACGCTCCGTA
>JAEUUJ010000054.1 GCA_016786495.1 Cyclobacteriaceae bacterium | reverse complement strand
GCGTAGCTAAGCTTTGCTCCCACCGATAACGTACGGCCATGCTTCAAAACTTTTGTCAGGTCGACCTGCGGACTGCCCACCGTGATATCGGAATGCTGGTTACTCTTCAGGATCTTCGAAAACTCCGCGCCATCGATCTGGTTTGTTTCCTGAATAGCATCGCGTGCCGATGACGTGAACTGCGACAGTTGTCCGCCAATGAAAATTGCAGAACCTAATGTATCCGTTTCCAGATTCAGGTTGAAGGTCAACGCATCATTACCGGCCATCAGCTTCCGTTTCACACGCGTGGCATAAATTCCATCTTCCGTTGACGTAATAATCCGGTTTGTGCTGCGCGTGAAGTGATGAGCATCCTGATGAGAGCCATTGTACGCCACTGAGGCGTATGCTTTCCCGCCCAGGTCGTACGACACGCCAGCTGTGTACGTTGAATAATTCCTGAACTTACGTTGTTGGTCCCAGCGCAGGGTCGAACTCAGATAGTCGGCTTCATCCGGTCGCACCCGGGTTGTATACAGAAGTTCACTGTCATTGCCCAGCCTCAACTCATAGTTTCCCGCGAAGTCGAGTTTTCCTTTCCGGTAGTTAATGCTCGCCATGCTGTTGGTTGTTGCGCCAGCCATCTCCGACCACGATGCCTGCTGTTGAACGTTGATTTTATACCCTTCCGGCAACGCATCAATTGTAATGATGTTGATCACCGCGCTGCCATCAGCATCATAATATGCAGATGGGTTAGCGATAATCTCAATTGTTTTCACCTGGCCGGGAGCGACAGAGGCCAATCGCTCCGGTGGAATCCGTTTGCCATTCAGGTATAGGATGGCGGTGCCTTTTCCAAACACCGCAAGGCCTTCGTCGGTTGTGATGATTCCGGGAGAGCGCGATAAGATTTCATTGACCGAATTGCTCGCAGCAAGCACGGTGTTGGCCACATTCACTTGCGTGATGCCATCCGGCCGGGCTTCAAACATCTCGCGTGAGGCCGTAATTTCAACTTCCGCGAGCGCCTGGATTTTATCGCTAACCTGAATGGACCCAAGGTCAGTCATTTCGCGGTTTGCAACTACTACGTGAATAACGGTGTCGCGGAATTCAACCGAGGTTAGTTTAACCAGCACTTCATCGGCCATCGGACCTCTTAATTCAAAATCGCCCTCCAGAAATGTTGTTCCGGTTAGGAAGCTGGAATCAGCAGCCGACAGTGCCAGGGCATTCCCCATCAGGGGTTCGCCTGCCCCGTTTACCACGCGCCCTCGTACCGTATGCTGCGCATGAACCGCGAGTACTTCTGTCATTCCGAGTAAAACCAAAAATATTCGGAACTGTCGTGTGCGGCCCATATCCTTTTTCAGGCAAGTATCCGGCAGAACCGACTAAAAGCCTTTAATAAACGCGTTTGTTAAAATAAAAAAGGGGCTTTATCAAGCCGCGGGGGCAATCAAACCAGTTCGAACTGACTTCGGTACTGCGAGGGTGTAAGCTTAGTGGCCGACTTGAACGCCAGATTGAACGAAGTAACGTTTCCGAAACCGCAGTCGTAGGCAATTGATTCTATTTTCTCCTGTGCATACCGGGCATCCGCCAAAAGCTTTTGAGCTTTTGCGATCCGGTACTGATTGACAAACTCCGGGAAGTTCATTTTTGCACTTTCGTTGATCACCTGCGAAACCACCCGGGGGTTTACCGACAGCCGTGCGGCCATTGTTTTCACCGACAGATTTTTTTCGAGGTAGATTTCCTGAACCTCAAGCAGTTCGGTTATTTTCTTCAGCAATTCTTTGGATGTGGCCGCATCAACGGTTGAGCCACTGTACTTTTCGAGCGAAAATACGTGTCGCTTCAACAGCAGGTACGAGAACGCATAAATCAAGAATGCGAATACAACTGCTCCGAGTATATAGAGTGCAATGAAGCCGACAAAAATCCCCACGTAGGTAAACCAGATGCCGGTAACGCCCGCCACGATGGTTATGTACCATTGCCGGAGGCGCTCACCTTTCAGTTTCTTCATGCTGTACCACCAGCAGATGGCCAGGTAAAAACCCACGTGTGCAAGCACCAGGGAGTAAATGAAATAGGAAATGAAATCTCCGCGGTTGGGAAGAACAAACGCCAGCGAAACGAACACCGCAAAAGGAATAAACTGCAGATAATTCCTTTTCGAGAACTCGGTTTTCTCAAAAAGTGCTTTTCCATACAACCACAAGGCAGGGCCAACGAGCAACAGCCCTGAAATGCCCAACATCCGTACTCCCGGGTCGAGCCACATGTAGTTATTAAAGATCGACTTGCCGATGCGCAAAATCAACCCTGCGAGCATCAAGGCCAAAAAGCCATTGGCGTTTTTATTTCGCAACGAGAAAAGATAGATGCACAGGAGAATTGCCTGAACAACGCCCAAACAACTAATCAGAATAATTACAACATTGTCAGTAAGCTGCATGAGAATTTACCACGGCATAACACGCTAACGCAGTGTAAATAATTTTGTTTCCGGAAGCAATATACAGTTCTTGTTTTGTTTACTGATAGTACTTGATTACCTGATCGGCAACTTTCGTAAATGCTGCATCGCGCGAATAGATTCCTGCGTACAAAAACGAGAGTGCAGCGCTTTTGTAGGCCATGGCCTTCTCCTTACCTAAGAACTTTTCGCCACCGTCATATACGCGGGTGTTTCCGGTTGTTGAAATTTTCCCGCTGTCTTCAACGCGCGACATCTCCCACCGCGCACCACAAATCAGGCTACTGTATAATGTTTGCCGGAACGGTTCATCTCGGGGCAAAAGCATCAACAGGTTAAATCCATTTTCCAACGATACTGCCTGATAGCTGGAATCCCAGCCGCCACCTTCGATGTAGTAGCCTTGCTTATGCTGCGATGCCAAGGCGGCTTTGGCGAACTTCAAACCGATGTTACGCGCATCTGAATCGTTGAGGTACGTGCCCAGGCTATAGAACGCCACTGCATCGAACAATAATCGGTTGGGTGCCTCCTTGTCGGCATGTTGCAGTACATCTTCTGACGATTTCAGAAAGTCAAGCAAACGCGTGATGCCGGGTCGCAAGTTTTCGATTCGCGCTTTGAACTCTGCCTGCTCGTGAAACCAAGTGCTTTCGTTCATCGCCATAAGCGCAGAGCCTGCAGACGATGCAAAGAACGCAACTCCACTCGCCAGGTCGCCAGCTTTGGGGGATCCTAAATGGGCTAACTCCGGTGGGATATTAACGACAAAATCACCGGCAGGCAACTGATGCGCAAAACTGTATTCCATGGCCTTAATACCTTTATCCATGATGGCACTGCTCTTCGTTACGATTCCATAGCTGGTAACAACAGAAATCCCCATCTGAAAACTCACATGGAAGTATGCTTTCTTATTGTTGCCCATGGCGCCACTTGTATCAGGGAAAGACGCAGTGCCCGCCCGTTCGAGAAGGTTACGCGGCAAACTTGCCATCGCTTCGTTCTGCGACAACACGGTATCCATTTTGGACACGGTGCACTCCGGAATGGTAATGTTTGGCGACTGTTCGCATCCCAATCCGAGCAGCAGGAAAAAGGCACATGCCATTTCTGTTAATGTTACCGGGTACGTCATTCGCATAGCTTTTTGATAAGACTTTTCACTCAATTGAACGGTAGCTGATTTCGGGAAATGCGCGTCACCCCCGCCGCACGTATATCGTTGTAACGTGCACCCGGTGCTTTTGTTCAGCACTAACGACAGGCAGCGTGTTCAAACAAATGACTTTTATTGTACTCAACCTTTCATTCGGCAACCCTTATGGTTTTAGGGTCACGGCTTTGCCTGACTTGTGCGATCGCAGCGCAGCATCGAGAATTTCCATCACCAACATGTTGTTCTCGAGGGCTGATGGTTCCCACGGGAAAAGAGTAACCTTCTTATGTACCACGGCTTCGAACAGGATAAACGGATCGTGGCGTGGCGACTCTAACGCGGTTGGTGGTGTGAATACTTCCGGCTGGTTTTCCTGAAGCCGAACCCGCGATCCGTTTTTGTCGGCGATGCCATACGCACTCCCGGTATATACTTCAATATCCTTTCGGCTGAATGGCCAGTTCCATGATGCCTGCACAACGCCTTGTGTGCCGGAGTAGTACGTGAGCAAAATTGTTGCGTCATCATCAACATTGGGATAAACATCCGGCTTAAGCTGACGGATGACTGCGTAAACAGACGAAGGACGTTCGCCCTGCAGCAACCAGGTGATGAGGTTTGCGCCATAACAGCCGAAATCGATTACGGCTCCGCCCCCGTTGAGCTTAGGATCGGTAAGCCAAGAAAGAAACTCTTCGTTTACACCAATTTCTTTTGGCCCCTGGTGCCCATCATGAACAACGATGCGTTTCATCGGGCCGGTGTTCTCAAGCTTGGCCATCACATCGCGGTGACTGCCATACCACGTTGTTTCATAGTTTGTGATCACCTGAATCTGATGTTGACGGGCAAGCTTTTGAATTTCGCGCGCATGCTCGAGGCTTACGGCCAACGGCTTCTCGACCATCACGTGAATGCCTCGTGGTGCACACTTCTGCACTACTTCGAGGTGTTCATAGATGGAACCGAATGCTGCAACGCCTTCGGGTTTGGTTTTCGAGAGCATTTCATCAATGGAACTGAACCAAAGCGACATAGGAAGGTTGTACTGCCTGAGGTATCGCTCTGCAAGGGCTTTGTTCGGTTCTGCAATCCCAACCAGTTCAAAGTCGCCATCCCCTGCCCGGTTAAGGATCCAGTGAACATGTGTGTGGGTGAGTCCGGCTACGGCAACGCGAAACTTCTCGCGTGGTTTGCCGAATGAACAAAGGGAAAGGAGCATCAGTACTCCGAAAGTCAGTTGCTTCATAACGAGGTAACAGTTCAGTGAATAAAGATAGGACTAATCGTGTATAAAGAATGACACTACATCTTCCGGATGTAGAATATTGCATAATCAAAAAATACGAATCGAATAATGTATTTGAACGTACAGGCACTAAATGCCCCTACTTCAACATCTCCCGTGCCCAGGCTTCCACAGTTTCTTTGGGGCTGGCGAGGTTGATGGTAAACGCAGTGTCGATCGGGTCGCCGGCATACGTGCCCTTCACTTTCATGCTCACCATACCGCCATCGGCTACGTTCAGCTTCGATTCGAAGTACGCGTAGGTAATGGTAACTACTCCGGTGGAACCTTTCTGAACAATGTACTTCGTTGCTTTGAGCGAACCTGTTGTTACTGCGCCCGTACCTTCTACCACAGCTTTTGCAGCCTGCAGACTTTTGTCGGCTGTTTCGCGTGCGGTAATAACTGACGCCACGCGCGGATCGAGATCAATCGGGGTCATGTCGCAGCCTTTGCCCAAACCGGTCAATACCTTTTCAGATGCTTTCAATACTTCGCGGGCTGTTGCACGCGCAGCTTCGAGGCTCACGACTTCGGCTTTCAGTTTGGTGATCTTCGCTCCGTTGTCGGCGGCTTTGAAGGGATCTTTTTCAATTTCCTTCGCGAGCTTTTTGATCTTGTCTTCTTTATCGTCAATGTCGTCTTTCAGATTATTCACCTTCTTCTTGTCTTTTGCTACCTGCGCACTGGCTGCGTTGAACTTCTCGCAGTCTTTGTCGCGCTCGGCTTTTACAATGCCGCGTTGTTTCTCAATCTCAACGTTTAGCGTGGATACTTCTTTTTGTTTAGTGGTAAGTGTTGTTTGCGCTTCGCGGAAGGCAGTCTGGGAGTTCTTGGTTGCACGATCAATCTCGGCTGACGCTACATCGCTGATGTACTTTTGCAAGTCGGAATCCATCGTAGCTTTTACGGCATAGCCCGGACCATCTTTCGTGCTGCCTGCTGCAATCTGAAGCTTGGCCTCGAACAGGTTGAAGATCTTTCCATTCATGTAGAGGATGAAGCCGTTGTCGTTGAGCATCATCTCCGACTCGGCCGTGAGTTTCAATGCCGTGGCTTTTCCGCTGTAGCCCAGCCCGGATGATTTCGGATTGGTGGTACTCAGCGTGAGGTTAAAGTATGGGTCGGGTTTGCCGAGCGCACCCGTGAACGAAAAGTACGGATCGTACACAATGCCGGTCATACTTGCACCAGCTTTAATTCCGGCGGATGAAATTCCCACCAGCAAACTGGTTGCGTAGCCGTCAATCGTGCTTTTGCCTTTGATGAGAAAGCCGGGGTCGTACACCTTATCCAATACAGTCACGGAGGTAATTCCCGGTACAATGGTTAAGCGGGCATCGGTGATGCCGATGGAGTTCACAGTTTTGCGCGAATCTTCCGGTACGGTAAAGGATGGATTGGAATACTGAACAACTTTTACGATGTCGCTCATTAAGATCTGGTCGAAGCCGGCATCAATCATACACTGTGTGGGGTTAGACGGATCGAGTGCGAAGGTCATGTCGCCCGCGAACGCCGGACTGGCCGGATTGCCGACCCTGATCTTTCCTTTGAACTGCAGCGTGGGCATCGGGATGGGCATGGCTTTAAACGTTACCCCCACTCCCAGTCCGAGGTCGCTTACCTGAACTCCGTTGGTATCGAACGGGCGGTCCCATGTGCCGTTCATGATTCCCTGGATGCTCAGCTCCACGTTGGTGATGTCGACTGCGATGTTTGATGTGAACAGCAGCTTCCGTTTGTCGGCGGTTACTTCCAGCATGCCGCCCAGGCTGATCGTAAAGCTTGCGGGGTTGGGTGCAAGTGTGAAGTTCACGTTCTTCAGGATGACATTCTTTTTGGTGTCGAGCGGAATGTTGGAATCGAGCGAGGCCATCAGTTTCATTTCTGCCGGGTTGTTGCTGACCGTTGCGCGCAGCAACAGCTGACTTTTGCCGATCATGTTCTGAAGTTCTTTCGATACGGCTGAGATGTCGTACAGCGAGAGCAACGTAAGGCCGCGTGTGACTTCCGTTTCCTGACCGAGTTTGCGGAACAACGACAGTCTTGTTTTTTGTGTAGAAGATGCGAGTACTAATGCAGTGTTCTTTAACCCGAGATGATCGAGCACGTTCAGGTTGGGATCGATCTTCGCGAATGAGAAGTCGGACGGAGGGGAAACCCCGACCATAAACTCGGTCGGTACGGTCGACCCATTGATGTAAAACTCCACTTCCCCGAAGTCGGACGTGAGGCTGAGGGCCATGGTTTTCGCAAACGGTACTACGGAGATTTTACCGTTCTGCATGGCGAGGTTCCAGATGGCATCGGGCCACTCGGGTGCCTTTTGTATGCCGATGGATGTAAGCACGTTGCCGAAGCTGAGACTTTTTATTTCGCCCGAGAGGACGCAATCGTTCGGGTTGCTGGAAAGTGTAGACGTTACGGCAATGTTTACTTCGCCCAAGGTGAGATTACTCTTTAATGTAGACGCAATGGACACCGCGCTGAGCGGATTGTTGAGGTTGAAGTCGACTGTGATATCTTTTGCGCTGATGCCTGACACGGGTTGCCAGGCTTGTGTGCCGAGGAACTGAATGCCTACCGTGCTGATCGTGTTTTGTGCGAGCTCAAGGTAGAGTGAATTGAGTTTGACAACGTTGCGAATGTCGGCCGGGATGCGGTTGGTGAAGTTCTGCCTCGCTAACTTTTGTTGTGCAGCATCGGGCAGGATACTTCCGCCCGGGAACTGAAGTTCGAAGCGGGCCATGGTTTCGCTGTTGGGAAATGTGGCGATGAGGGTAACGCTGCTGATCTGAAAGAAGGTGGCGTTGCCGCTAATGCGATAGCCCCCTCCTGCTTCGGTAACGGTGAGATCGGAAAAGGTATAGTCGTCATTTTCGGTGAACAGAGGCGCAAGCGCGCTCTTCATTTTTGCGATAAGGTCATCGGGTGAAGATGTTGATGCCGTTGCCCGACCGGGCGACACGAGCATGAGCGTAACGAGTAACGCCAGTGATAGTTTCTTCATAGGGTTGGTTTGGTTGACAACGGGGTTTTCGGCGGTATTAGTAAAGATAGGAAATATTAACCGGGGTTAATGATTGCTCGGTAAGACAGCAATCGTGCCAAGGTTTGGGG
>JAEUUJ010000004.1 GCA_016786495.1 Cyclobacteriaceae bacterium | reverse complement strand
TCAGGAAGTTGTTGTTTCAGCATCCCGTGTAGAGGAAAACATTTTGAAATCGCCCGTGACGGTTGAAAAAATGGATTTGATTGCCATCCAACAGTCGCCCACACCTGACTACTTTGACGCTTTGGCCAATGTAAAAGGAGTACAAGTATCGTCCAGTAGCTTGAACTTCCCGGCTATCAACACAAGAGGTTTCGCTACCATCGCCAACGATCGTTTCGTTCAGTGGATTGATGGTATCGATGGTTCAGCTCCGATCCTGAACTTCCCTACCGGTAACATTGTGGGTATTGGCGAATTGGATGCAGAGAGTCTGGAACTTATTCCAGGTGCTGCTTCCGCACTGTATGGTCCGAACGCCTTCAACGGTATTTTGATCATGCGCAGCAAAAGCCCGTTTGAATTCCAGGGGTTAAGTGCACAAGCCAAGTACGGAATGACCAATTCCGATGCACAAGGCGAGAGCAATCCGATGTACAATTTCGGTATCCGCTATGCCAAGGCCTTCAAAAACAAGTTTGCATTCAAGTTGAATTTCTCTTATCAGGATGCGACCGACTGGAAGGCAAACGACTACACACAAGACAGATTGAGAGCCAACTCAACTACGAACCTGTCAACCTCGCCTGACTTTGACGCAGTAAACAAGTACGGTGACGAAGCGGTTATTGCTATTCCGGGATTCCCCACTACCCTTCGCAGAACCGGCTGGAGAGAAGAAGATATCATTGACGATTACTCCGCTAAAAGTATCAAGGCCGATGTGGCCCTGCACTACCGGCTTACTGACCGGCTGGAAGTTCTTTACAACTACCGCTTTGGTTCAGGAGACGCAGTATATCAGGGTGACGCGAAATATGCACTTCGCGGATTTACACAGACCTTCCAGAAGTTAGAATTGAAGTCAGACAATTTCTTTGTTCGCGGGTATCTTACTCAAACCGATGCTGGCGACTCCTATAACATGCTTGCACTTGGTTCATATATGAACGAGGCTATCAGTCCTACTGCATCAACTTGGGTTTTCGACTATTTGAATGCCTACAGTGGTAATACACCTGCACCTGCTGGTAATCATGGGGAAGCACGCGCGTGGGCGGACCGCACCCGCCCGGCAGTTGGCAGCGATGAATTTAACTCGTTGGTAAAATCAGTTCGCAAAGCGCTCTTCCAGGGCAACCCTCCGGGCGCTACCTTCAAAGATGACTCACGCATCTGGCATGGTGAATTCAACTACAACTTTAAAGATCAGATTAAGTTCGCAGAAGTTATGGTGGGCGGAAACGTACGTCAGTACGACTTGTATACCGATGGAACGATCCTGAACGAAGATCCTACTGCACCAACTCGCGATGACGCTAACTTCAACCGCATTAAGATCAACGAATTCGGTGCGTACACCCAGGTTGCAAAAACCTTTGGTGGTCTGAAGTTAACCGGTTCTATCCGTTTCGATAAAAACGAAAACTTCGATGGTCAGGTAACACCTCGTTTGTCGGCCGTTTACACATTCTCTGAAAACCACAACATTCGGGCATCGTTCCAAACCGGTTTCAGAAACCCGCAAACTCAGGCTCAGTTTATTTACTTCCCGGCATCGGATGCGATCCTGTTAGGAAGTACAAAAGCTAACGCTGAGCGTTATGGCGTTCACAACGGTGGTTCGTGGACACGTGACTCTTACAGACAATTCCAGCAAGCTGGTGGAAGTCTGAACCCTGACGGCACATTCACTGCAACCACGTCGCAAGCCGCTATTGATCTATTGGTCGACGCAGATGTACCGTATGTGCAGCCCGAGCAACTTAAAGCGTTCGAAGTTGGTTACAAAGGTTTGTTCAGCACAAACATCCTGGTGGATGCTAACGTGTACTACAACATCTACAACGATTTCCTCGGTACCGATTTTGTAGCGAGCAAAACAGGCTCTGTACACCAGGGAACAACCCTTAACCCGGGAACTGTTTTCAGCCTGTACTCAAACTCACCTGAGCAAGTAAAATCATGGGGCGTTGGTCTCGGGGTTACCTATAACTTCCTGAGAGGCTATCAGTTGACGGTTAACTACAACTACGCTGACTTCTCACTGGAACAGGTTGAAGGTCGCGTTTACAATGCAGGATTCAATACTCCGAACAACAAGTTCAGTGTCGGAATCGGTAACAGAAAACTCACGAAAAACCTCGGTTTCAATGTTAACTACCGGTGGCAGCAAGAGTTCGACTGGTTCTCATCTTATGGAGAATGGACTGTTCCAGCGTTTGGTGTAGTGGACGCTGCCGTCAGCTACCGCTTGCCGTCACTCAAGTCAATCCTTAAGTTAGGCGGAACTAACCTGGGTGGAAACGACTACCGTACGAACATCGCAGGACCGTTCGTTGGTCAGATGTATTACCTGTCGATCACATTTGATGAATTCTTTAAATAACATGCAATAACATTGACTATGAAAAAGTATACTAAACTATCCATACTACTTTCAGCCGCTTTGATTTTCGGGTGCGCTCAGGAGATAGATGAACTGAAAGACCCCGAGGTTGTAGAACCAACCGGTTCATTGGGAGCTACTATTGACGCTTCCAATTTTGTAACCATTGGTAATTCACTGGTTGCAGGTTACCAGGCAAACGCCTTGTTTACAGACGGACAGGAAGAATCCATTGGTAAGATCATTCACCGGCAAATGGTGTACGCTGGCGCTACGGGTGACTTTAACCAGCCTGATATTAATTCAGCCAACGGCTTTTCAGGATTTATCCCAAGTACGACAATACCGCTCGGTCGATTGATCCTGTACGATCCGGATGGAACAGGCCCAAGAAGCGCGGGTCCAGCAGCAGCCGCAACTCCTGCGCGCGATGCTTCCGGAACGGCTCCTTGTAATGTACTGGCTACTCCTGCCGTACCAGCTCCGTACAATACTGCGTCAAGTCCGCTCGAAGGTTCTTGGGCGTTTACCGGCAACAAAGCCGAACTGAATAACTTCGGTGTACCGGGAATTACAGTAGGTGAATTACTTGTACCGACTTCTCCGAACCCGGCTTTCAGCACGTATTATTACCGGTTTGCTTCAAACCCCGGAACGTCAACGATTCTGGGCGATGCGATTGCTACGAATCCAACATTCTTTCTGGTTGAGATTGGAAACAACGATATTCTCGGCTATGCAACCGGTGGGGCGTCTAACCCAAGTATCCTGACTTCGCAATCAGACTTCAATACCCGTTACAACGGAGTTATTGCAACACTTCTTGGAAACCTCCCTAACGCAGAGGGTGTTGTGGCCAACATTCCAAACGTTACAACCATTCCATTCTTCTTTACCGTAAAATGGAACGCTATACCGCTTGATGCCACAACGGCAGCTACCGTTACTACATCGCTCGCAACTCCTTACAATGGTTTCCTTCAGGTAATGGTTACCAACGGTATTATCACAGCGGAAGAAGCCGCGAAAAGAACGCTAACGTACACAGCAAGTGCTACAAACCCCATCCTGATTTCAGATGAGACGCTCACTGACCTTACGCCCTACATGACGGGCGCTGCAGCCGCACTGGCACCTTACGCACGTGCGCGCCAAACAACTTTGGACGATCTCATTACACTTACTGCGGGTTCTGTACTTGGCACGTGTGTAGGGGGTAATCCGCAGGCGATTAATGGCGTGACGATGCCACTGGGCGATCAGTACGTGCTGATTCCATCAGAGACTCAGCAAATCCTTACCCGGACTGCAGAGTTCAACGCAATCATTGCAGGCGCAGTAACCGCGAATAACACCCGACTCGCACTTGCCGATGTGAACACTGCCTTCACGAACTTTGTGGCAACGAAAGGAACGGTGGTTAATGGCATCCTGCTTACTCCGAGCATCACACCTCCGTATGCCGGCTTCTCTGAAGACGGAGTACATCCGAACGGAAGAGGATATGCATTCCTGGCGAACATCTTCATTGATGCGATCAATGCCAAGTTTGGATCTTCTATCCCGAAAGCAGATATTACCCAATACAGAGGCACACGAACACCGCTCACGCCCACCAGTTCATACTAGGCTGATCGAACAAAAAACAAAAGGCTGCAATTGCTTGCAGCCTTTTTTTATTGCCCATTGATTAATCTGTGATTATGCATATCCGGCAGCCCAATAGGCCGTCAGCCCCAGCCATTCTTTAAACAGCTTCTGCCAGAGATTTATGGCATCTGCGCGGGGCACAAAAAGTACGTCCGGTGTGAAATGACGCGGATGGGTATAGAAGTCTGCACTGAACGTATCGGCATTCAATCCAACCTTTTTAAAACAGGCGTTTGCTCTGCGCATGTGAAAGGCCGAAGTAATCAATAAACAGTTTGATCCATCTTCACTGCCCAGAATCTGCTTAACCTTGGCAGCGTTCTCATGCGTATTCACCGACTCGCGCTCGATCACAATATCAGTCTCCGGAACACCCGCCATGATCATCACCGATGCAAGTTCATCTGCTTCGGGACGGCCGGTTGTTAACACTCTCCCTACCCCGCCGGTAATAATGACTTTACGGATGATTCCTTTTTTATAAAGCTGAATTGCGTGCGTTACCCGGTCTGCACCGTGATGAAAGTACACCCGGTCGGCTGGTTCACGGTCGTTCAGGGTTACCCCGGTCAGCACAATTCCCCACGTGTACGTTTTGGTGATTGCCGCATACGGAGTCGCGTCAACTTCCCATGCCTGCATGACCTCGTTGGCGATAAAGTCATTCGAGAAAAGCAACAGCAGTGAAACGGCAATCCAGAAGAACCGCTTTTTCAGATGCGCCTTTTTCATCCATGCAGCAGCAAACAGAAACCCGAAGACATAGAGCAACGGATTCGTGAGAAAACTCAGTACTTTCGAAAGCACGAAGAACATGCTACACAGGTCTTGACAAATTACCGATACCGTCTATGATCCTGCGAAGCACATCGAAATACAGCGCGATCGCCAATACAAGCGACATCGACCAGATCACCCCAAGGTTAAAGATAAACGTATCAATATTGTACCCCAGGAAATGTTTC
Organism: Cyclobacteriaceae bacterium; assembly: GCA_016786495.1. GTDB lineage: Bacteria > Bacteroidota > Bacteroidia > Cytophagales > Cyclobacteriaceae > UBA2336. The sequence continues at coordinate 21,852 of JAEUUJ010000004.1, read as the reverse complement.
TTAGGCATATAAAACTGAGCGTTGAAGTCGATGATATGGTCCGGGTCGGGATCTTTATAGATCGGATATATCTTCTGAATGAGCTTCCCGTCTTTTTCAACCGAACGGTGTGTTTCCGACAGGTTTTTAACAAGGTCCGCAATTACTTCGTTGTGGTAATCCGCTTTAAAGCGTTCAAAGTCAAGTTCCTTTTCGGCAGTAGAAGTCAGGGAAGCAACTTTGGATTCTTTTCGGGAATCGGCATCGTTGTACCGCTTCATATAAACCCGCTTCAGCTTGACGAAAAAGTCACTCGCCTGTTCATAAACCGTAGAGTCGAACTTCGAAGGCGAGAGTGAATTGGTAAAAGAAATATCTTCATCGCTCGCGCCTACCTCGTCAGCTTCACGATGCACTTCGTTGTAAATCAATTCAAGGTCATTCTTCACTTTGCTTTGCACTTCTTCATCCGCGGTCGACAAGTTCACCAAACAATATTGCAACCGTGTTTCCAATTCCGGAATGAAGTACACCTTCTTATAATCCGAGTTGGCCATGGTTTTATCGTCTTCGTAAAACTCCTGTTCAAATTTATTGTCTTTGAACTGCGTCACCATCGCTGTTTCGAAAGCCCAGCGCGAAGCCATCAAATCCCCCACGAACGGAACGGTTGTCGTGTTGCCGATGGCTGGGTTCAACTTATCAAACTTAACCACCACCCCGCTGAGAATGAGTTGCGGAATCAGCAGAATCGGAATCAGGATGTAGATGGTAACTGCCGAATTAAACGCTGATGAGATGTTGAGCCCCAGTACGTTAGCAAAGCAGGAGGCGGTAAACAAGATCGCCCAATGTTCAAAGAACATGCCTTTGATGCCCAAGATATAGTTGCCCAGCAACACGAACATGACGGTTTGAATGGCCGACAAGGCGAACAGGATTGAAACCTTCGATAACAAATAGCTGCTTCGGCTCAGGTGCAGAAATGCTTCCCGCTTCAGAATCTTGCGGTCGCGGATGATTTCCTCCGCACTCACCGTAAGTCCCATAAAAAGTGCCACAATCACACTCATGAACAGGTACGCTGGCAGGTTCAGGTTCTTTCCGAACACATACCCGCTTGTCATCTTATCATCAATGTTGTAATAGCGGACGATAAAGGCCAGGATAAAAGCCAGTAACGGAGCCTCCAGCAGGTTGATGACCATGTACTGGGTATTATGAATCTTGGCCTGAAGGTCGCGCAGCGTAAAGATGCGCATCTGCTTCAGGCGTGCAGGTATCCGGAGGGTTGACTTCAGTTCGGCCTGTTCAGGTTCCATACCGGCTACTTTGGCAGAACCTTCATAAATCCGGTTCCATTGCTCGGCATTGATTTTCCGCTCGGGCGTAAAGTGGCCGTACTCATTGATCACTTTTGTTTCAATGATGTTGAAGATCTGCTCCGGATTAACGTTTCCGCACTCCTTGCATTCTCCCTCTTCGCTATTAATGAGGTTAATGTTTCGTTTAAAGTAAACGATCGCATCAACCGGGTTTCCGTAGTAAATCTGATATCCGCCAGTGTCCAGAATAACCAGCTTGTCGAACTTTTTAAAAATGTCGGATGACGGCTGGTGGATTACCGTGAACACGAGCTTACCCTTGAGTGAAAGCTCCTTGAGCAGATCAATGATGTTCTCTGAATCGCGCGATGACAAACCGCTGGTCGGTTCATCACAAAACAATACCGATGGTTCGCGTAAAAGTTCCAAACCGATATTCAGACGCTTACGCTGACCGCCACTGATGGTTTTTCGAAGCGGGGAACCCACTTTCAAGTCTTTCGTTTCGGATAACCCCAGGTCTTCCAATACCTTTAAAACCAGTGCATCGATTTCCTCTTCCGACTTGTCGTTAAAACACAATTTAGCCGCGAAATACAAATTCTGATAAACCGTCAGGTCTTCGATAATCAAGTCGTCCTGTGGTACGAATCCGATCACACCTTCAATCCGGTGTGGCTCCTTGTGAATATCGACACCATTAATCAGCACCTGGCCTTTTGAAGGCGTTTCAGAACCGTTCAGAACATGAAGCAAGGTGGATTTGCCGGAACCGCTGGCACCCATGAGCGCGATGAGGTTTCCGGATTCTTCCGAGAGGTTGATATTGCGCAGTCCGAGTTTGCCATTCTTAAACTTGAATTCAATGGCCTTTCCTTCGAATGTGATGCGTGTGCCGTCTTCAAATTTCTTGAACCGGCCGATTACGTCTCCGTAATAAACCGGATCATCTTTATCCCAGCGAAGGGCACTGCCTACGGCCAGCACGTTGATTGCTCCGGGTTTTACCGGCACACTGTTCAAGTAAACATCTTCGCGACCGATGTATTTAACAAAATAAAGTTCAGCCTGCTGGATGTAGAGGATCTCAATCAGCCCCTTCAGGTGTGGCCTCCGAATGTGACGGGCGTGCACAAAGTCTTTGTCTTCATGCGCGTCAATAATCAGCAACGCCTCGTGATCAAGCTCGGACGCTTCCTGTCCCACCACAAATTGCCGGATCGAAGCAAGGTCTTCTTCCTTCACCTTGAACGACTCACAAATGATGTGCATGAGTTCTTCTTCCCGTGCGGAGATTTTCTCATCGGCCAATACAATCCGCTCGAGCTCAAGCACGATGATCACTTTTTGCTTCTGGGTGAGCCCCCGGTTGATCTCTTCACATTCGCGCTGTAACGCAGCTGAATCTGACTCTGCCGAGTGAGCCCCCGGTTTGGTATATTCGTCAAAGAGTGAAAGGTAGTATCCCACCATACTCTGCGCCAAGTGCTCCTTCAGGAACGTCTTGATCTGTTCACGCTCCTGTTCGGTTACGCCATCCTGCCGGGCAACTACAGCGAATAACCGGATAATTGCTTTTAATATAAGCTCACTCATGGTCTGGGAATTAGGACTGATAAATATACGGCATCCGCACAAAAGAAACAGGGACTGACCCGTGATGAGCCAGTCCCTGCATGTAAGATTTTTGCGGTATTACGCGTTACTCAACGATTGATTTTCTCAAGCGCTCAACAATGGTAGTTACTTCGCTGAGGGCCTTGTCGTTCAATACGAGGTCAGCGCGGTTGTTTTTCAGGTTCTCTTCGATATTCAGCTTGCCGTAAGCATTTTCGAGTTCCTTAAGATCGGTGATGATTCCGGATACAGGGCCAGTTTGTTCAACAACACTCAACATTTTCAACAGGTCAGTAACGGATTCGCGCTGCTGCAGTACAACCCGGATGAGTGGTCCAAGAACCGCTGTTCTGGCATCGTCCGGCAGGATGTCTTTCGGATAGCTTTTGATCAATCCGGTAGAGATGTAAAGACCTTCTACAAAGCTTCCCGTTACCACGAGTGCTGCAAGTTTATTGCGGCTTTCGTCTTTCAGGAACTTATCAGTTTGCTTGATGGTCTCATCGAGCAGATACGAAAGTGAATCCTTGTTGGAGATGTTCGCTTCGAAACGCTTCAGGATGCCGATGTCGAATGTACCAATCACACCGAGACCGTCAGCAAGCGTTTTACAGGCATTCAGGTAGTCAATCGCTTCCTGTGCTTTTTCGTATGACGTTAAATAACCGATGTCGGCTGAATAGATACCCAGGTTAAGGGCTGCCTTATCGGTATGCGTTGTGTACTGGTCAACCTTTGTTTTGGGATTAACGAGTACCGGGTTATAATCTGCTCCCGTTGCCTGTAACAGGTAAGGAATTTCGGTTGGAGACGGGATGTTGTACACCACATCTTTTATCTGATTTTCCAGGCTCTTTTCTGCATCTTTAAATTCTTCAGAATCCTTCTCTTTATCGCTGTTAGACGACCCGCACGAAGCGAGGGCTACCATCAGAAAAGCGCTCAGAACAAGATACGCATACCGCTTGAAGTTCATAGTTGAATTAGGGTTTAAAAGGCAATTTTAATGTTTTTTTCACTGCTTTGGAAACTATCCAAACCACAAATTGTTGGATAGTCCGAAACACAATTTTACAAGATTTTTTCCGCTTTTTAGAAACTTTTGTTTTAAGTTTATACAACACTCCCGCTGACAGCTTCTTGGCATGGTTAACACTACGGTTCTTATCGATGACAGTGACATTGACCTCTTTATTCAGAAGAGGTTTCTGGAGGTGTATCGATTCTCCAGGAACCTGACCAGCTACAAATCGGCAGAGGAAGCGCTTGAAAAGCTGAATTCAGCCCGCGACAATACCGTACCTGACGTCATTTTTCTGGATTTGAACATGCCAAACCTCGATGGTTTTGGGTTCCTCGATGGCTTCAATAAGCTGCCGGAAGAAGTTCGCGACAAATCAAAAATCATTGTGCTAACCAGCTCGAATAGCCAGAAAGACCGGGCCCAGGCATTCCAGTACAAGAATGTGGTGCAATTTGTGACGAAACCGTTGCGTCAGGCTGATATTGACGATCTACAGAAGATCATTGCTCCTACCGATCCAACCAAAGCCTGAAATCCTGAACCCGCTCGCGGGCTACAATAATGTCGTTGTCGGGTGAGTCGCGCAGCACCAGCCGAAGCCTGCTGTTGGTGTAGGAGATAATATCCTGAATACTGTCACCCCGTACGAGGTATTTCCGGTTCGCCCGAAAGTAGTCAGCCGGGTCAACCAGGGTCTCTAAATGTTCAAGCGTGTAGTCCAGCACGTAGTTCCGGTTGTCGGTGGTGTGGCAGAACGTTGCCTTCTCCTGGCTGAAGAAATACAATACGCTTTTCTTTTCGATCGTCCTCAGATGCTCGCCCACTTTAATCACAAACCGCTCTTTGTATTTCCGCGTAAGCATCTGCATGGCCTGACTGATGTTCTGCATGAGCTGCTGTTGAGGCTGAACGCCTTTTAACGATTCCAGTTTTTTCAATGCGTTTGCCAAATCGGAACGATCGACCGGCTTAAGAATGTAATCGATGCTGTTTACCTTAAACGCTTTCAGTGCATATTCATCATACGCGGTGGTGAAAATAACCGGAGCTTGTACTTCGCATTGTTCAAATATCTGAAAGCTGATGCCGTCTGCGAGTTGGATATCCATCAACACCAGGTCGGGCATCGCGTTCGTATTGAACCATTGAACAGATTTCTTCACCGAGTCGATCCGGCCAAGAATGTTGGCACCCGGATAAATATCAGCCACCAGGGTTTCCAATCGCTGCACGGCCAGCGGCTCGTCTTCAATAATCAGAACATTCATCAGGTGTTTGACAGTAACGGTAGTTTAACAATAAAATCCGAAGCAGTTTCCTGTATGGTAATTCTCTGATTGCTCAAAAAATCATAGCGTTTACTAATGTTATCCAGCCCAATTCCTGTACTTCCCTCCGTTATCCGGATTTTCTTCTGAAGGTTGTTTTGCACAACAACCTCATTGTTCTCGACATACAATCTAATGGTCAAAGGATCATCTTCCGAAATGACGTTATGTTTAATAGCATTCTCGACGAGAATTTGTAACGCCAGGGGCGGTATAAATCCCGTCACGCCTTCCAGTTTATTCTCTACGCGAAGTTTGTCGCCAAACCGGATTTGTTGCAAGTACAAATACGACTGAACGAACCCAAGCTCCTGCTCCAGCGACACCAGCTCTTTGTTTCTAACCTCAAGCACGTAGCGGTACACTTCCGAAAGTTGCTTGATGAACCGGGCTGACTTGTCGGCATCGGCATACACCAGATTAGTGAGAACATTGAGGCTATTGAACAAGAAGTGCGGATCAAGCTGACTTTTCAGCGACTCGTATTTCGAAGTCAGGTTTTCATTCCGTAACTGAACCGCATCAAGCTCCAGTTTTCGCCAATTAAAGAAAAACTCGCGGGCGTGGAGAAAAAAGGAAATGAGCAGCGTGATAATGATTGAAATAATAATGGTGGGCTGAATGCTGTTGCCGAAATTGAAATCGAAAAGCCATTTAAAGGCATACATCGTTACAACAATCACCCCTGCCGTGTACACGATGGTCACAATCATTCCTACCACGAATCTTTTGATGGGTTCTTCGAGCCAGGAAATCCGGGTATTGATATAATCCGTCAGCAGCGCATTGCCGCGCCACAGGAAAAACCACATGCACAGACAAAACAAGCTGACCAGCAGGTATGAACGAAGGTGATCGTGACAGCGCTGACAAAAAAACCATGTCTGCACCAGACTGATAAGCGATACGCTTACCAGAAATTTCAATTCAAACTTAAATCCTTGCCAACCTGAAACACGGGGCATGTTGCTATTGCCGGTTTAATTGAACAAGGTCGGTGATTCGAACACCGTTGTCAAGTTTTTTGCGGTATGTTCTTATCCAAAAGATAATCAGCAGGTTGCCGATCAACGTAGGCCATAGCCATTGAACAATTCCGGGCAGGAATGTGAGCACATTCGTGGAAAAAGCCGTTACCGCTGCGATAAATCCTCCGGTCATCCGCCCAATGTGATTGAAAAGCCAGCTGTGACGACTTTCCACCCGGCTCTGGTATCGCTTCATTTCCGTAACCACGCTGAACAAGCCGCCTACGCTGAAAAACAAAATCAAAACCACGTTCGTGCCGCTCACCATCAGGTCGATCGACCAAACCAAAAACGCCAGCATAAACACTCCGCACAGGGCTGCCACAGTCCAGTCATACCAGGTCACTCCTTTTCCAAGATGTATCTGCTTTTGATGTATCGTGCGGGTGCCGCTGTACACCAGGTAGAAACTTAGTACAGACACCATGAGCAAAAATGGTTTCCAATGGTACGTGCCCAGGATAACGGCAGATACAAAAATGTACACCATGCACCAGAGGAAGATCTTTCCCCAAAGCCGGTGGCTGCGACTGCCTTTGGCAGCGGCCATGGCTACAGGAGCGGAAACAAGCGAAATGACACCAGCAGTGATGTGCGAGTATTTCAAAAATGCAATCAGGGTTTCCATGGTTCGTGGTATTTAAGGTAAGCATTCCGCATTCGCGAAATGCTCACGGGTTTGATGATCAGAGTTTGCAGTTTTCTTTCAATTTTTCCGCAAAGGCTTTTCCCCATTGCGGAGCTATCGGACTGTCGGCTTTGAATGACTCAAACTTTTCAACCGATTTTTGGATTGTTCCACACGCATCAGTGGTAGGTGTGCCGAAGAATTGCGCTGTACCGTATTGCATCTGCCCCATCAGCATGAGTGCACGCGGATTTTCTCCGTTCAGGGAAACCGCAGTGCTGAACGAACGGAATGCCTTTCCGGAATACTCCTGCCCGCGGGTTTGCGGATCAACGGTTACCCGGATCATGTGAACAAAACCTTCCAACGCAATGATCTCCGAGTCGTTCGCTTTAATCGCTTTTGCCTGATCGATGTTCCGGGCAGCCAAGTCGAGGTATGCATCTTTTTTTGACGCGTCTGTTTCCACGTTGGCCATCATCACATAGTTGTAGCCGGCATAATAGTACGGCTCCCATTTTGTTTTTTCTGCGGCAGCAATGCGTTCAAACGCGTTGGCTGCAACCTGATGCTCGGCCACGGTTTGTGCCTGATAGCCGGCCTGAATGTTTTTCAACATGTTTTCCGTGTACTTGTCCTGGGCGGTTAGGGTCGAAACGATCGCACTGAGAAGAATAACAAATATTGCTTTCATAATAGTTGGGTTTACAGATTTGGTAATTGATTAACAGTTTTATTTTTTGAAAGGGTAATAAAGACTCCGACCAGCAGGAAGTGACGCGCAGGTTGTTTAATTGCCTCGCGTGCATACACACCATTACCATCCGGTGTGGAACTATACTGATATCCGAAAATATTGTCGCGGCCGAGCAGGTTCGTACACGAAACATGCACGATCAACCAATTTTTAGGCAGGTAACTGAAGTTTGCACTGAGATCGTGGTACGATGGCGTGCGGCCTGCGTTGAATGCATCGCTGTTGGGATTGTTATATGGCCGGGGCGACCCATATGAGTACGTAACTCCGATCTGCGTTTTCAACGCATTGACAAAGTGCTTATAAACCACTGAGAAGTTATGCCGCGAAGCAAACGCGGGCATTGCTTCATTCGGAAAGTTCAGATAATCGCGCTTGGTATCAAGAAATGAATACGATATCCAGTAGTCAACATTCTTCAGTGACTTATTGTCTCTCCAGAAAAGCTCCGCGCCCCGGGCATAGCCGGTACCGGTGTTGTTGATCAGCGTTTGTTCCACATTGCCAAACTTCACCAGGTCCGAGTACTTCTTATAATACGTTTCAATGCGGAATGTGCGGTTGTCGGTGATCACCTGATAGTTCAGGATAAAGTGTTCAGCCTTTTCATTTTTCAACTCCTCATTAACCCTAACGTATTGATTTTTAGCAGATTGGCGGAATGTTCCATACGCAAAGGAGAACTGACCATGGTCAAAAGGCTTATAGGCGACAGACATACGCGGATCGAGTGAAAACTTACCCAACAGGCTGTTATACTCGGTACGCCCACCCAACCGGGTTACGATGTTGTTGGTCACATAAATTTCTGTCTCCGCAAAAGTCGCGGAAATCATTTCATCAAAACCCTGCGACTGTGTAGTCGATGACACTTCATCGAATCGCGATGCTTTGTACGTGCGCGTGATCACTTCTGTTCCAACCCGCAACTCGGCTTTATCCGATAACGTGTGTTCCAAAACACCTTTACCATGAAATCCTTTTTCCGTTTCGCTCATCGGAGCACCCGCGATTTCAATTGCGTTTTCATTGTACGAGTACGATAAACCTCCGCGTACCGACCAACGCTCATTGAGTGGCTGCTCATAGGCAGCGTTTCCATAGGCATACTGATTGCGCATGTCGTACAATTGCTTGTTGGCGGGCTCACCAATCTCGTGCTGATACATGGAAAAATCAGCCTGACTGTAATTGCCGTACAATTTCAAATAGCCTCCGTTATCACTGACTTGCTGGCGATACGCTGCATTGCCATCAAATGATTTATACGGATCTTTCCAATCCACGCGCTGGCGAATGATTTTGTAGTACGGGCTGATGTCGGTGTACGAAATTTTACCCGACAGAGAAGAACGATCGAATACATGTGTATGCGCCAGTTCCCCTCCCACCGAAAGAATACCAATATCGGTTTGATTCATTTCAGCTTTGTCTTTCGAATTCAAAATCAATGCAGACGAAAGTGCCTGCCCGTATTCAGATGAATAACCGCCTGTGCTGAAGCTTGTACCTTTAAACATGAAGGGCAGAAAGCGGCTGCGGGTGGGTGTGTTGGGGGCAGACACATTATAGGAGTTAAGCACTGCCATTCCATCAATAAATGTACGGGCCTCGCTGTCATCGCCACCCCGCACGAACAACCGGCCCGTCTCTCCTACTTTGGTGGTGCCGGGTAACGTGTTTAAGGCTCCGGCTATATCTGCTGTCGCACCCGCTGTGGTAGCAATATCGATTGCTTTTAAAACCGTTCTCCGTTTTTCTTCGCCGGCAGTGAACGAGCCTGCGGAAATTGTTACGGCCTCAAGCTCATTGAATTCCTCCTGAAGCGTTAGGTTAATTTCGATTGCCCGTGTCAGATCAATTTCCTGCTCAGCCGTTTTATAGCCGATGGCCGAAACGGTGAGTATTCGTTTGCCGGTTTCCGTGGTGGTAAAACTGAACGAACCGTCAGCACCTGCGCTGGCGCCATCGTATGAATCTTTAACCACTACATTGGCTCCGATCACGGCCTGCCCGCTTTGATCAACCACCTTGCCCGAGATTTTCACCTGGGCAATTGCCGTTGCGAGCATCATCATCAGGAGCAGCGTAAACGTTGTTTTCATAGAAAGTCTTTAGCGCGATTACACGGTAAAGGTTCATCTGCCGGAGGGCGTTTTAAAAAGTATGTTACCGAACTGTCGGGCGAGGCGGATGAGCTGTAAAAACCAGAAGCTGGGCAATTCGCAGGATTGGATTATTTTTGCGGTTTCCCGGAGATTTTCCGGGACTTCACCAGGAATTTTTAGCAGACAATGGCCGAATACAGCAAAGAAGAGATCAGGAAAATTGAGGAAAAATGGCGCTCAGAATGGAAGAAACGAGGCACCTACAACGTGTCGAACGATTCGTCCAGGCCTAAGTATTACGTATTGGATATGTTCCCCTATCCTTCCGGTGCAGGACTTCATGTGGGGCATCCGCTGGGCTACATCGCCACCGACATTGTTTCGCGCTACAAGCGCCTGAAGGGTTTTAATGTACTTCACCCGATGGGGTTTGATTCGTTCGGCCTGCCGGCTGAACAGTATGCCATTCAAACCGGGCAACATCCTGAGAAAACTACCCGGGTTAACATTGAAACGTACAAGCGGCAGCTTGGGCAGATCGGCTTTTGCTACGACTGGAGCCGTGAAGTGCAAACCAGTGACCCCGCGTATTACAAATGGACGCAGTGGATTTTCATGCAATTGTTCAACAGCTTCTATAACAAAAAGACCGACAAGACTGAAAACATCCGGAGCCTGATTGCCGAGCTCGAAAAAAACGGAAATCAAAATATTGATGCGGTATGCGACGATGAAACCCCGGCCATCACATCCGACCAATGGAAAAAATTTAACGAGCAGGAGAAAGAATCCTTTTTACAGAATTATCGGATCGCCTATCGTTCTGAAACGATGGTAAACTGGTGCCCGGCATTGGGAACGGTGCTTTCGAATGATGAAGTAAAAGATGGCGTGAGCGAACGTGGCGGCTATCCGGTTGAACGAAAAGAAATGTGGCAATGGAGTATGCGCATTTCTGCATACGCAGAACGGTTATTGAACGGACTCGACACGATCGATTGGCCGGAGCCTGTAAAAGAAATGCAGCGCAACTGGATCGGAAAATCAACCGGTTGTGAGCTGAGTTTTAGCCTCATCCCCAACCCTTCTCCGGTGGAGAAGGGAGCAGCCTCGGCGAAAACAGGAAACTACCAGACTGCAGAAAAAAATTACTGGAGCGTTCTTAAAAAGTACTCCAAAGAAAACAGGCGTTACTTTACTGAGTGCGAGGGGATTCTTTGGCAGGAAGTGCGCAATAGCAAGCTTGGTTACAAGATCAGGAGACAGCACGCCATAGGAACTTTCATAGCCGATTTCGTCTGTCTGGACAGAAGAACGGTTATTGAAATCGATGGTGACTATCATTTGAATAATGTTGAATACGATGACGCACGTACCGCCTTTTTGAACGAAGCCGGCTTTCAAGTTATTCGGTTTACCAACGATGAGATAAAAGGTGACTTGAAAAAGGTGCTCGAAAAAATTAAATCGACATTAGAAAAAGCTCCGTCAATCAAAGCCGAACACGACACCCTCTCCCACGGAGAGGGCAAGGGTGAGGCGATTACCGTCTTCACCACACGCATCGACACCATCTATGGCGTCACGTTTATGGTGCTGGCACCGGAACATGAACTCGTTTCGCAAATCACCACGGCCGAACAAAAAGCAGAAGTTGAGAAATACGTTGAGGTTGCCAAAAACCGCAGCGAGCGTGAACGCATGACGGAAGTAAAACGCATCACCGGAGCTTTTACCGGAGCGTATGCAGTCAACCCGTTTAACGGAGCGCAAATCCCGGTATGGATTGCCGATTATGTGTTAGCCGGATACGGGACCGGAGCGGTGATGGCGGTTCCCTCTAGCGATACCCGTGACTACGCTTTTGCCAAACATTTTAACCTCCCGATCATCGATGTGCTGGAAGGCCCAACGTCTGACATCACGAAAGACAACTTCGATCCGAAGTCTGGCAAAATGATCAACTCCGATTTCCTGAACGGACTGGACTGGAAAGACGCGATCGAAAAAGCGTTACAACGTGTTGAACAACTCGGCATCGGAAAACGCAAGATCAACTACCGCATGCGCGATGCAATTTTCGGACGCCAGCGCTATTGGGGCGAGCCGTTCCCGGTTTACTACGAGAACGGTATTCCAAAACTGATCGACATCCAAGAACTGCCTGTTACGCTGCCGGAGATCAACGAATACAAACCCACCGAAACGGGTGAACCGCCTCTGGGACGAGCCATCAACTGGAACTACAAAGGCAATCCATACGAACTGACCACGATGCCAGGCTGGGCCGGCTCAAGCTGGTATTGGTTCCGGTACATGGATCCCAAAAATGATCAGGAATTCGCCAGTCAGGATGCAATCCGGTATTGGAAAGATGTTGACTTATACATTGGCGGCTCGGAACATGCCACCGGTCATTTGTTGTATTCACGTTTCTGGTGCAAAGCGCTGAAAGACCTGGGGTATGTTGAGTCGGAAGAGCCGTTTAAGAAATTGATCAACCAGGGACACATTCAGGGTATATCGCAAAAAGTTTTCTTTTCTGGACGAAATAATGATCAAAACATACCTACATCGATCATGAGTTCAAATACTTATGTTGTTCCGGATAGTTCAAATCAACCAGCATTCCTTTCGTTGAGTAAAGAACGGGTTGCTTTCTACAGCAGAGAGCTTATCGAAAATCATTTGAAGCAAAACCCCAAGCAGAAGCTTGAGGGGATTGGTGAATTACACGTTGACATCTCTTTGGTTGAAAACGAAAAACTGGATGTTGACGGTTTTCTTAAATCCAAACCTGATTTCGAGAACTCTATATTCTTTTGTTCAACCGGCTATTTCCTTGATGGATCGTTCTATTCATACACAAACGACAGTGGCATGAGCAGTTTTTACACGAAGCCAGAGGTGGAAAAAATGTCCAAATCTAAATACAACGTTGTCAACCCCGACAACATCGTGAACGAATACGGTGCTGACACGCTGAGAATGTATGAAATGTTTCTCGGGCCGCTCGAACAATCGAAACCGTGGAACACCCAGGGAATCGATGGCGTATTCAAATTCCTGCGAAGGTTCTGGAATCTGTTTCATGACTCTGCAGGCAACTTCACGGTCAGCGATGCCGAACCAACAAAAGACGAATTAAAAGTTCTGCATAAGACCATTAAGAAAGTACAGTCGGACATTGAGAATTTCTCGTTCAATACTTCCGTGAGTGAGTTCATGATTTGCTCGAATGAGCTCAGCTCCATGAAGTGCAACAACCGTGCGATACTTGAACCCCTGGTGATCACCCTCGCTCCTTTTGCCCCGCACATTGCCGAAGAGTTGTGGGAAAAACTGGGCCATCCGAAAACCGTGTTCGATGCCGCGTTCCCGCAGTACGATGAGCAGTATCTGATTGAAAGTTCATTCACCTACCCGATCTCGATCAATGGAAAAGTCCGGGCGCAGATGAGTTTTGCGCTCGACATGCCGAAGGAGGATATCGAAAAACTGGTGATGGCTTCCGAAATTGTGCAGAAGTGGAGCGAAGGCAAGCCACCTAAAAAAGTAATCATCGTTCCGGGCAAAATAGTGAACGTGGTTCTTTAATCGCAGGGGTTTCAGGCGGGCTAACACTCATTAGTAAAGATGTAACATTTCGTTAACTTGGCGGAATTAAACGTCCCACAGATGCGCTATTCCAAGATTGCCGGTATCGGCCACCACGTTCCCGAAACCATCATAACTAACGAATATCTCTCGACCATCATGGATACCAACGATGCGTGGATTGTTGAACGCACGGGTATCAAGGAAAGACGATGGATCAATCCGGATAAAGACACGGTTGCCAACATGGCTGCGAAAGCCTCGCGCATGGCGTTGCAACGCGCAGGCTTAACCGAAAAAGATGTGGAGTTTATCGTGTTTGCCACGATCACGTCCGACTATTACTTCCCGGGATCTGGCGTGCTGCTGCAGCGCGAATTGGGTTTGGAAGGTATTGGCGCACTGGATATTAAAAATGCCTGCTCCGGCTTCATTTACGCGCTTTCGATAGCCGATCAGTTCATTAAAACGGGCATGTACAAAACCATTCTGGTGGTGGGCGCTGAAATTCAGTCGAGTGCACTGGATGTGAGCGACCGCGGACGAAACACGGCCGTAATCTTTGGAGATGGTGCCGGAGCCGTAGTGCTTCGTCCCTCCGATACGCCCGGAGTACTCTCGACACACCTTCACGCAGACGGCCGTTTTGCCGAAGAGCTTTACGTAAAAGATCCCGGAGGCAGCCGCCCGAATAAAGAACGTCAGCCGGAACAATTTCTCGATACTTCGGGCTTTAAAGTGTATATGAACGGAAACCAGGTGTTTAAGCACGCGGTGGTTCGCTTCATGGAAGTAATTAACGAGGCGCTGGCCGCAAACAACATGAAGAAGGAGAATATCGACCTGCTTGTGCCCCACCAGGCAAACCTGCGGATCAGCCAGTACATTCAGGAGAAACTCTCGTTGCGCGATGATCAGGTTTACAACAACATCATGCGCTATGGCAACACCACAGCCGCATCCATCCCCATTGCGATGAGCGAAGCCTGGGCAGAAGGTAAAATCAAGGAAAATGACGTTATTTGCTTAGCCGCATTCGGGAGCGGGTTCACCTGGGCCTCCGCACTGATCCGGTGGTAAACGATTTCGTGCATGAAGACATCGACTTATAATCCAAGTCCACTTGAAGTAGATTTTGCCAACGCCTTATTCATCCTGCAGCAACAGATCGAGAAACATCTGCACGACAATAAAGTCGTGAATGTGGAAAGTGATATCAACAAGGACAATCCAACAGTGAAATTCACCCTGCTTGATAAAGACGGTGACCCGCACGAAGTGGTGGTTCGGATTATCCAGATTCCCGATAAATTTTAACCACGGGAGAATTATTCAGCGCTGATTACCGTTAGAGAGGGAAATTGAATCAGTTATGAGCGCGGTACGCCCAACCAAACATGAAGAAATTGCCAATGCCATCACCCATGGTGTTGGTGCATTGCTGGCAATTGCTGCCCTGGTTATTCTCACCGTATTTGCTGCCATTCGCGGAAACGCCTGGCATGTGGTAAGCTTTTCCATTTTCGGAGCCACACTAGTTACCCTGTACCTGGCCTCAACCTTGTATCACAGCTTCACGAATGAAAAAGTGAAAGTGCTGTTCCGCAAGTTCGATCATATGTCGATATACCTGTTAATAGCAGGTACGTACACTCCGTTCTGTCTCACCGTATTGAACAACTGGATTGGCTGGACATTGTTTGGAATTGTTTGGGGCTGCGCCATCCTCGGCATCGTACTGAAAGCCTTTTATACCGGCAAGAAAGAATTGTTGTCAACCATTCTGTATGTGATGATGGGATGGGTTGCCATCATCGCTATTCAGCCGCTGTTTAACTCGCTGAGTTTAGTGACGTTTTCGCTGCTCATTGGAGGCGGCTTATTTTACACGGCCGGCACATTTTTCTTTGTAAAAGACCGCATTAAATACTTCCACAGCATCTGGCACTTGTTTGTACTCGCCGGCAGCGGGTTTCATGTTTTTGCCGTTCTGAACCTGCTCGGGTAACCGAAAAAAGGATATACGGGTAAACCCGTCAATGCACGGTATTTTATTTCAGAACTTAATTCCGGAACTTACCGTATCTCTTACGAAAGGCTTGTTATGAAAAGAAGGTTATTTGTGTTCGGGTTGCCGGTTGTGGCGTTGATTATCTTCTCCTTCACTCCCGCATCGGAGCGGTACTTTGAGATCGCCAAGAATCTCGACATTTTCGCAACTCTTTTTAAAGAAGTCAACGCAGCGTATGTAGACGATGTGAATCCGAGTACGCTCATGAAAACGGGCATCGATGCCATGCTCGAATCGCTCGATCCCTACACAAACTACATTCCGGAAGAGATGGTGGAAGATTACCGCACGCTCAATACAGGGCAGTATGGCGGCATCGGAGCCTATACACGCGAGATTGGCGGACGCACAGTTGTGACCATGGTATTACAGGGTTATGCGGCCCAACGCTCCGGATTGAAAATCGGAGATCAGGTACTTAAAATTGACAACAAAGACTTATCAACACTTCAACCGGGAGAGGAAAGTCACCTGATGAAAGGTCAGATCGGTACTCCGGTAAGCTTAACCATTAAACGCATGGGATCGGACACCCCGATCAAACTTGATTTTAAACGCGAGAAAATCAAGATCAACAATGTCCCCTACTTCGGCATGCTTGAAAATAACATCGGATACGTTCAACTGCTGGAGTTCACACCGGATGCGGGTAAAGAGGTTCGGAATGCCGTTATCGCGTTAAAAGAAAAAGGCGCTACGTCCATCGTGCTGGATCTTCGCAATAATCCGGGCGGTTTACTGAATGAAGCGGTGAACGTTTGCAACGTGTTTATCCCGAAGGGAAAACTCGTGGTAACAACAAAAGGAAAAATTGAGCACGAAGATTTCGCCACGCCAATCGCTCCGGCCGACACCGAAATACCCGTGGCCGTGCTGATCAACCGCGGGAGTGCATCGGCTTCAGAAATTGTGGCGGGCACCTTACAGGATTATGATCGTGCCGTAATCGTGGGGGAAAAATCATTCGGAAAAGGATTGGTGCAGGTTAGCCGGCCGTTAACGTATAAAGCCCAACTGAAAGTAACGACCGCAAAATATTACACGCCTACCGGCCGATGCATCCAGGTGCTGGATTACTCGCACCGCAGGGAAGATGGCAGCGTACTGTCTGTGCCGGATTCACTTAAGCGCGCGTTCAAAACCAAAAGCGGCCGCACGGTGTATGATGGTGGCGGCATCGACCCGGATGTCAAGCTAACCCCTGCTGAGACGCATCCCCTAACACAGAAACTTTTACAGGATGGTTTCATCTTTGACTACGCCACGCTTTACGCTTTTAATCACCCCACGATTGGGGAGCCCAGAAACTTCTCCTTGTCGAACGATGACTACCAGCAGTTCGTAAACTGGATGAAGGGCAAAAACTATGCATACACGTCAACCCTGGATGTTCAATTAAAACAATTGATTGAAGAAGCGGAGGCCGAGCACTACTACACCGATCTGAAACCGCATATCGACCAGATCAGAACCCGCATTGCCGAGAACAAGAAAAACGAATTAATGATCTACCGGGATCAAATCAAAAAATTACTGGAAGAAGACATCATGTCGCGGTACTACCTGGAAGAAGGAACGGTGCAGGTTGGATTTAAATATGACCAGGAACTGAAGAAAGCCTCCGATGTGCTGCTGAACCCCGCGTCCTACGCCCGCTTGCTTAAACCTTAGTGCATGAATAAAAAGCGTCTCCGCGTACTTCTTTTCGCGGTGCCTTACTTTGCTGTACTGATCTTCATGCATTCGTGCATGACGTTCCGGATGAGCCCGAAAGAAGTCGACACGTTCTTCAAATCAAAAAATGTTACGGGAAGCCAGCATCAATACAAATTCAGGAACTATGAAATGCACTACGCACAGGCGGGCGATGAAACCAAACCGCTGGTGCTGTTTGTACACGGCTCTCCCGGTTCGTTGAGTGCCTTTATTGATTTCCTGGCCGACACAGCACTGCTCGACAAAGCGTTACTGATCACCACCGACAGGCCCGGCTTTGGCCATTCGCATTTCGGCATTGCAGAACCTTCGCTGGAAAAACAGGCGGCCGCATTAAAACCAATTCTGGAAAAATACAGCAACAACAAGCCGGTCATTCTGGTTGGTCATTCGCTTGGCGGACCCGTTATCGCACAAATGGCGATGGACTATCCTGAGCTCGTTGGCGGACTGGTATTTGTTGCTGCATCAATTGACCCTGCCCTGGAACCCAATGAGTTATGGTTTCGTGCCCCGTTGGCAACACCTTTCCTGAGCTGGGTGCTTCCCCGCTCTTTCCGGGCTTCGAATGAAGAAATCTATCAGCTCGAACCGCAGTTGGAAAACATGATGCCACGGTGGAAGGATGTTACGTGTCCGGTAATTTTTGTTCAGGGCATGAAGGATCAACTGGTGGATCCGGGCAACGCATCGTTTGCCAAACGAATGATGACGAACACAACCGTGGAACTCGTTACGAAGGACGACATGAATCACTTTGTACCGTGGAGCGATCCGGAATTGATCCGCAAGGCGATCCTTACTTTATTGGCGCGCAGGGAACCGGTAATTAAATAGGCGATTTGAATAAAAACAAAGAAGCGCAACATGTTGCGCTTCTACATATTTCTATCGTTTAGACTAATCCTAACGCGATCAGGTACATCAACGATTCCCCGCTACTTTCCATATAACTTCTTCGCTTCAGCCTCGAATTTATCACCCGCTTTCCACACCGGAGCCTTTGGCATTGTTGCCAGCAGATAGTTTGTATATACATATGCCCGGAAATATTTGATCAGATAATTGAAGTCAAGCGAGCTCACTTCATCAGCAGGCTGGTGATAGTACTTCATCAATTCTGCATCAAATGCTTTTGTACCCGGAGCGAAGTCGATGGCCGGTATGCCCTTCTTGGCAAAGTTATAGTTATCCGAACGCTCGTACAGGTTTTGATCCGGCACCGGGTCTACGGTTGCCTTCAATCCAAACGCCTCACATGCTTTCGCAATTTCAGGCTCGGCCGTGGTGCGTTCCATGCCGATTACGGTGGCGATTGATGTATCGTTATACCCGGCCCCGTCACAATTGAAATTAAACACGGTTTGCTTTAACGGAACGAGCGGATGATCGGCATACCAGGAACTTCCCAACAACCCTACTTCTTCCGCTGTGAGGGCGAGGAGCAATACCGACCGCTTCTGCGGATACATTCCGAAAAAACGAGCGGTCTCCATCATACCCACCGTTCCAATGGCGTTATCACGCGCACCGTTGTAGATTGAATCCTGTTGATTCGGCTTTTGCTTTACTCCTACATGGTCATAATGTGCCGAGATAACGACATATTCATTTTTTAACACAGGATCCGTTCCTTCTACCACACCGGCCACGTTCTTCCCCGAAAAATACTTCACTTTGATACCGACCGCTTTCAAACTTCCGTTGGAAGTCTTTATTTCTTTCAATGCATTAATTGCAGCCGCATCGCTGTTCTTCATCCAGAAGTGCGGAACCCGGGATACCTCTCTTTTTAGCGAAGTGCGCGTTCCACCCAGAAAGTTTGCCAAGCCCTGCCACGGCAATCCGGGAATGGCATTGATTTCTACGAGCGCCACGCCACCAAATTGCTTCGTCAGTTCATTCTTCGAAACAGACTCGGTCAGATATGCGCGCATGACATTCGGATCATCGGCAGTACCAGTCAATGCCACCACAATCTTTCCTTTAACGTCTGCTTTCTCGAAATCAGCGCGTGTTCCGTATCCAACAAAGACAAGTCCCCCGGAAGCATCTACGTCACCACCACCAATCTGAATGATGTCTTCTTTTAATTTGAATGTTTGCTTGTCGACCGTGAAGTCGATTACCGAAGGCGGAGTGACTTTCTGAAATTCCAGGGGTTGAAAATACGTATCATTTGTGCCGGGCGCAGGTTTGACGCCCCATTGCTTGAAATTTGATGCGATGTAATTCGCGGCAATGTCCAGTTCCGGCGAACCGGTATTGCGGCCACGCATTTCATCGGATGCTAAAAACGTTAAATGTGCTTCCGCATCGTTTTTGGTTATCAGGCTGGTAATATCAGCAACCGGATTACGAGCTTCTGTAGGACGTTTTTTTTGAGCCTGCAGGCCGGCAACTACGAACAAGGCAAGAATAGCCAGGATTAACTTTTTCATGAAGGTTCAGGTTTTCGGAATATCAATCTACAATAAAAAAAGCGGACTGCTTTTCAGCAACCCGCTTTTCCTTAGGTTTAGGTAAATTACTTAGCGAAGAAACAAAAGTTCCCGGTATTTTACAAGTGGCCAGTCCTCATCGTCTACTAATAATTCCAGTTTATCGACTGAGTCCCGGATCACGTCAAAATACTTCTCCTTGATGTTTTTGCAGTATCCTACGGCCTTTTTGTGGGTATCCGTGAGCTTGTTCAGGCGCTTACGCTCCTCCACCATGTCGTCCACATTGGTTTTAATGGTTTCGATATGGCCTGAGATTTCCTTGATCGTCTTCAACACCGCCTTGTTATCCACGCCCAGACCTTTTAATCCATTGGCGTTGATGATCAGCTTATTTTGATACGCAATAGCAGTTGGGATAATATGGTTCACCGCCAGGTCGCCCATCACCCGCGCTTCAATCTGCACGCGCTTGATGTAGCTTTCCAGTTTAATTTCCTGACGTGCCTCAAGTTCCTTGTGCGAAAGCACGTTGTGCTTTTCGAAGATTTTTACAGACTTAGGAGTCAAGTACGCATCAATCGCATCAACCGCATTTTTCTTGTTTGAAAGTCCGCGTTTTGCAGCCTCTTTCACCCACGCCTCTGAATAACCATCGCCCTCGAAGCGAATTGACTTCGATTCTTTGATGTATTTTCTGAGGATGTTGACAATCGCGAGGCGTTTCTCAGTTCCTTTTTCAATCTCCTTATCAACCGCATCGTAGAATTGCGTCAGTTGTTCCGCTACAATCAGGTTAAGCGCTGTCATAGGCGTTGCGCAGTTGTCGCTTGAGCCTACCGCACGGAATTCAAACTTGTTTCCGGTAAAGGCAAACGGTGATGTACGGTTACGATCGGTGTTATCCAGGATGATTTCCGGAATCCGGTCGATACCCAGTTTCATGTACATGTTATCGCCTTTCTCGATCTTGATGTTACCATTCTTCTCGAGTTCATCCAGCACGGCACTCATCTGCGAGCCGAGGAAAGTCGACATGATGGCCGGAGGCGCTTCGTTCGCTCCCAGGCGGTAATCGTTACCGGCCGTAGCAATACTCGCACGCAATAAATCAGCATGCTCATGAATTGCACGCACGGTATTCACGAAGAACGTTAAGAACATTAAGTTATCGCGCGCGCTGCTTGATGGTGCAAACAGGTTTACACCTGTGTCGGTAATCAACGACCAGTTATTGTGTTTTCCGCTTCCATTAACACCGGCAAACGGCTTCTCATGGAACAACACTTTAAGGTGATGCTTTTCCGCTACACGGCCCATCAAATCCATCAACAATTGGTTGTGGTCGTTTGCCACGTTTACTTCCTCAAACAGAGGGGCAACTTCAAACTGGCTTGGTGCCACTTCGTTGTGGCGGGTGCGCAACGGAATACCGGCACGCCAAGCTTCGATTTCAAATTCTTTCATGAAATCATACACGCGGGCAGGGATGCTGCCGAAGTAATGATCTTCAAGTTGCTGGCCACGGGCAGGTGAATGCCCGAACACGGTGCGGCCACCCATTACCAGGTCAGGGCGAGCCATGTATAAAGCTTCGTCGACTACAAAATACTCCTGCTCAATACCAAGCGAAGCGTTCACTTTCTGGATGTCTTTATCGAATAACTGGCAAACTTTTACCGCTGCACGGTCAACTGCCAGCAATGCTTTCAGCAAAGGAGCTTTTGTATCCAGCAATTCACCCGTATACGAAACGAAGATCGTTGGAATACATAAGGTCTTTCCATAGAGGAACATCGGTGAAGAAGGATCCCATGCGGTGTAGCCGCGTGCCTCAAACGTGCTGCGGATACCTCCGTTCGGGAAGGAAGATGCGTCAGGTTCTTGCTGAACGAGTTCTCCACCCTTGAACTTCTCAATGCCGGCGAGTCCGTCAAAGAAAGCATCGTGCTTCTCAGCTGTGCCTCCGGTTAACGGCTGAAACCAGTGTGTAAAGTGCGTAGCGCCTTTTGCGAGGGCCCACGATTTCACCGCGACAGCAACGGCATCGGCAGTTACCGGGTCGATTTTCGAACCGATTTTAATTGATTGGCTTACCTGTTTGAAAACATCGGATGACAGGGTTGATTTCATCTGGCTAAGTCCGAATGTATTCTCGCCAAAGAAGTCGGAAGCTTTAGCCGAGGGAAATTCAACATGAATTTTCGGCCGGTTACTGAGCTGCTCCAAAGCC
>JAEUUJ010000079.1 GCA_016786495.1 Cyclobacteriaceae bacterium | reverse complement strand
GCAGGCGTTTCAAACGCATATGGATCCTTGACCGGTTCAACGCCATCCGCACAACCCGTCAGGAGCAGCGTTAAAATAAATACGGTAGCTAACCTCATCATCATCAACGGAAGTGTTGCCGGCTATTCGCCGGCAACGGCCTTATCTCAGTCTGCGTGAATGTGATCTACTACAAAGGCACCTTCGATATTCCCGGCAATATCCTCGCATGCTTTGGGCGTGTGACGGGCCGCGTTGGAAGCAAAGCTGATGTTTGCGCCTGTGCCCTTGAAGAACTTCAGCACATCGAAAATGATATGAACCTGGGGTTCATGACTGGCTTTAACCGGGGCACTGTCGCCCTTAAAGCTCAGTGTAAACGTTTTGATGTTGTTGATCAGGTTATCGTTTTCGGGATCCTCCTTATAACCACCCACGTGGTAGGCAAATGCGTTTCCTTCCTCGGTACACACGGGTGACGTTCCTTCAATAGCCATAAAAATATACCCGGAGTTCCAACTCCAGAACAGACCGTTGGCCGGATCCAGGGCACCGGTTTGGGCACCCTGATCAACCTGACTGGCATCTACTCCGATGGTGAACGTAACTTCGGTGTAATTCCCTGCAGGAATATTCTTCAATGTGATTTCTCGGGATTCAGCGTCCGCTTCATCAATCAGATAGTATCCTGCGGAACCGTCAGACTTAACTTCATCTTCATAGATGGTTCCGTCTTCGCGTTTCAGTTTGATCTTACTTACGTAGTATGTGAGCCAGGTAACATTGAACGCTTCCTCGTGGTCGTTGGTGTAAGGTTGATCGGCGGTGTTCAATACCAGGTTAGAGGTTCCAACAACGTTGTCAAACTCAAGCACGAGTGTGCTGCCGGACGAACCAACTTCATCATCAGAACATGCCGAAAAGAATACGAACAGGATAGCAATAGAAAGAATTGAGAATATTTTTTTCATAACTGTTTATAGTAAATAGATAATGATAATTAGCGCACGAATCCCGGTACGGGTGTGCAGAATCAAAAAAAAGAGAAACAGTTATGCCGCGGTTGGCGGATGGAAAATATCCCGGAGTGGTGGGGTGTATGGTGTCTCCGTCAATGACGAAAGGCGATCCGTTGCAAGCCAGGTAAATTGGGGCGCATGATTTACGATCGTGCGTTCGAAATACAAGTTTATTTCCTGGGCCTGGGAAATGGCGGTTGGTAAACTCTTGTCGGTATCGTCCTGTGTTGTGATCACGAGCGTTTCATTGCCTTCGTAGTCGGAACTACACACCGCGATCGGAACTTCCTTAATCAATCCGATTGTGACCGCCACTGCATGGCGGTTTTCATATAAATAAGAGAGTATGCCAAGCCGGCTTGCACAATGCAAGGTCATGCTTACGAGAATCAATAAGGCGATCGCTCTTCTCATTCCTGCGCAAGTTATTGTACGGACGCATTTTTTCCAAGAGCGGGTTGTTCCGCCAGCATGCCAGCTTTGACCCGTTTTAATTGAGCCACAATTAAAAAGCTCACGATAAACAAGAGTAACCACGAATTCACCTTACCCGGATGAACCAGATTCCAATTGTGAGCCTGGTTGGGGTATTGCCAGGCACCCAGGAACGTGCCGATGTTTTCGGCAATCCAGATAAAAAAGGCCGCCAGTAAGAAACTCACCGCAACCGGCATCTGAAATTGTTCCGTTGACACGGTAAAATGAATGCGCGTGCGCCAGTACACGATGATGACGGCCGCTAAAATCCAGTAGCGGAAATCGTACACGAAATGATGCGTAAAAAAATTGATGTAAATCAAACTCCCGATTAACAAATTCAACCACGCAGGCGGGAAGTTTTCGAGCCGGAGCGAGAGCCTCCGCCAGGATTGCGTGATGTAGCTTGCCACGCTGGCATAC